>SYGM01000016.1 GCA_005799545.1 Planctomycetia bacterium
AAAGCATGGCGGTCGCACTGCTCGGGGGATGCGCCGCGGGACGGCCGCGAGCTCCCAGGCCTCTTCCGTGCGCGGATCGGGCGGTGCCGGCGGACAGAGCTTGTGCTCGAGGTGCGGCGTGTGGATCAGGTCCCAGCACCAAGCCTCGAGTGTGCCGTTGGGGGGAGGGGACAAGGGGGCGGTCACGGGGAGGGTGGTACGCCCGGCGGGATTCGAACCCACGACCTGCAGCTCCGGAGGCTGCCGCTCTATCCAGCTGAGCTACGGGCGCCCAATGCGGTCCGGCATCCTACCAGCCGCAGGCCGGTTCGCAGCCCACGGGGGCCCCAGAACCCGCGAAAGAATCTCGATCCGGACCTGAGTCCGGGGGCCTCCACCGAGGGAACAATTTCCTGTTCCCTGGAAACTTTTTGTACCCCGCCCGGTTTTTTCCGGTAGGGGTTATACATAAGTAGGGCCGAGTCCTCAGGTCTTCCTGTCCCCGTTCGGATCTCTCTCATGAAACTCCCCATCCAACCGAACGTTCGAGTGAGCGTCACGTGGGCTGCGCCCATGGTGGCAGTCGCGGCGCTGGGATGTCTGCTGGGCTGGGAATTGGCCGCACCGGAAGCGCTCGCGGCATACGAGAATCCGCCGACGATCGACAGGGATGACGATGGTGTTGTCGACGCACAGGAAACGATCCTGGGGACCAATGCCCTGCGCGCGGACAGCGACGAGGACGGCTACAGCGATCTGGAAGAGCTCGCGCGCGGCAGTTCCCCGCTTTTTCCGCAGTCCACGCCGGGTTTTGAACGTCTGCACATCGGCCTGACCTGCCGCGGCGGCGAAGAGAACCTGCACGCGGTGTTGGCCGTGTATCTGCCGGAGGGCAATCTGCGCGATGTCGGCGTGGAAGGCGGTGTGCTGGTCAACGGCAACCGCTATCTCTCGCTGAGCCAGCTGGTCGTGCTGTCGAATGCGCGTCTGCGCTTCTACGAAGCGGTCAAGCCCGGCGCCAAGCTGGTGGTTTTCGATCTGCCCTTCTCGCCACGCTATGTGCGCGCACTCGGCGAGCTGAGCCTGTTCGCCGTGGTTCGCCACAGCCCGGGAGGCTTGATTGCCTCGGCTGATGCCAAGCGTCTTGTCTCGGTCGGCTCCGTGATCGCCATGCAGATGCAAAACCCGCTGATCCTGGGGTCGGGCGGACTGCAGGGCAGTACGACCGGTTCCGGCAGCTCGACAGGACTCAACCTCGGATCCATCTACGTGCCCCTGCCGGTGGCAGGAAGCAACGGGGAGAGCTACTGGGCGCCCGGCCAAGTCTGCGTGCAGCAGACCCAGACGGTCGCCATCGCGGGTGCCACCCTGACTCAGGAGGTTGTCTCTGCGGAGTGCCAGCTGGGTTGGGACGGCTTCTGCCCCCCGGATTGCGCCAGCAGTGTGGGTGACACCTACACGACGGTCGATCCCACGGTACTGATTGGCGGTTGAGCTCCTTATGGGGCCCCGTAAGAAGTATGATGGAGGTTTTTTAACACCCTGCAGGCCTGCGAAGGCCCCATCCTCAGCCTGGTCGTGCAGGAAGCTCCCTGTCGCACCCGGAGAATCCCGGAACCCCGAGGGGAATTCGCTCGTCCACCCTTGGAGGGCCCAATCTTGAAGACCGATCCGGATCGCCTGCTCGTGGAAGCCTGCCAGTCCTCGCGGACCAGCGGGCTCGAAGGTGCGTTCCGCGATCTGTACGACGCCTACAAGGATCGGGTCTACAACGTCTGTTACCGGATCACCGGCAATGCCAGCGACGCGCTCGATGCCTCGCAGGAGACCTTCGGAATCCTGTTCCGCAAGATCTACGACTTCCGCTTCGAGTCCAAGTTCTCGAGCTGGGTATACCGGATCGCCGTCAACGCCAGCATCGACCTGAAGCGCCGCAGCGGTGCCCGCCACACGATCTCGCTGGAGGCAACCGACGAACACACGCACGAGTCGGTGCAGGCCAACCTGCGCGATGAGCGAGTGGAGGCCCCGCTGGCGGCGGCCTCCCGGCACGAGTTGGCGGGCGAAGTTCAAACCGCAATCGGCCGCCTGTCGCCCAAGATGCGCGCCATCACAGTGCTGCGCTACGTGGAAAACCAGTCCTACGAAGAGATCGCCGAAACCCTTCAGATCTCCATCGGGACGGTCAAGTCGCGCCTCTCTCGGGCGCACGATGCCTTGGATCGGGAACTCACCCCAGTGCTCGACCAGTATTATCTCCGCTGAACGCTCGCCATGAACTCCCCCTGCCCCTCAGACCACGATCGCTTCTGGCAGTCCGCTGCCGAACTCGATCCCTTGCTCCAGGCGCACCTCGCAGAGTGCGTAACCTGTCATGCGCGCCAGCAGCGTGCCCAGCTCGCTGTCCGCCTGTTGCGTGCCTTGCCCGCGCAGCGCGCGCCCCTGGCTCTCGACGGAGCAGTTGTCGCGGCTCTGCACGCCGGCACGCGTCAGGAGCGAGCGATTCAGCAGGTGAGTGCGCTGACGCGCCAAGAGGTTCCGGCAGAGCTGAACTCGCGGGTGGAAGACGCGCTGGTCTGGACCGCGGAGCAGCCGGCACCGGCCGAGCTCGAAGTGCGCCTGAGGGCTGAGCTTGCCGCGCCGAGCGAAGCGATGTCGCGTCGCTTCCTGGGTCGGCTCGATCGTCTGCGTGCCCCGCAGGATCTGGATCAGCGCCTGACCGTGCCCGCTCGCAGCTCCTCGCGCCGCCGTGCCTTTGCCTTTGTGGGCGCGCTTCTGTTGGTGATGGGTCTGGGTTCGCTGGCCTTGCAGCGCTGGGGAGCCGAGCTGTCCTCCTCGCAGCAGCAGCCGCGCGTGGCGGTCCAATGGAACATCGAGGTCATCGAAAGCGCGGAAGGACTTGATCCAGTGTCCCGTGCGTTGATCGGCGGACTCAGCGGCGGCGCGAGCGAAGTGCTCGGGAAGGAGAAGCTGTGAAGCACCTTCTTTTCCTGTCTCTTTGCGTGCTGACCCTGCTCGGCGCTGGCTGTTCGCAACAGTCCGAATCGCAGGAGCCGGCAACGCTCGCTCTGACGAGCGGCGGTCCGCTCGCCGGTTTTCTGGAGCGCATCCCCAAGGCGCCGTTCACCACACGCTACTACGCGCGTCGCCGCATCGTGCAGAACCACATGCGCGCGGGTGGAGTTCCGCAGGTCTTCGAATACACAGAGCGCGTCTGGTCCAATGGCCAAGGCGGCTTCCGGGTCGAGCCGGAACAGTTGATCCAGCCGACACTGTCAGCCTCCCAGACCAACCTGTTCCTGCTGCTGCAAAGCGCGCGCGAAGGCTTCATGTACCGCGTGCGCGACTTCCGCGTGCAGGATCTGCGTCTGTTCCTGCGCGGCTACCAGCTGCAGATCATCGGCTCGCATCTGGCGGTGGCCGGACAGGCTTGTGAGCGTCTGCGCGTCACGAGTTCCGGTGCCAGCGGATACCACGAGCTGGACGTGGCTCCGCAGACGGGCCTGATCCTGCGCTGCGTGGAGTTCGATGCCAACGGATCGGAACTCGGCCGCATGGAGACGCTCGAATACAACTCGACCCCTGATCTGTCGCAGGTAACCCTTTACCAGGATCTGCCGGTGCAGGATCTGGATCTCGCGAACACGCAGCCGCAATTGGGCTTCCAGCTGCGCGCGCCGGGCTTCATTCCCAGCAGCTATGAGCTTGTGAAGGCGGAGCGAGTCGATCTGGCGAATGAGACCTGGGCGCGTCTCTCATACACCGACGGCGCGGAGCAGGTCTTCTTTTTGCATCGCCGCATCGGCGGAGGTCTGACGGCGACCGACCCGCTCGCCAAGCACAACCTGCGCGTGTTCACGGTCGGTCCCTGGACCATGCTGGATGCTACTGTGAACAACCACCGCTTCCTCGCAGCGGGCCGTCTGGGTAAGGACCAGCTCCAGCTGATGGTTGAGTCGGCCATTCCCTGACCTGCGGGTGGAAGATCTTTCCATCCCGGTCCGGCGACCGTGACGGAATCCCCGGTGTAACTTTCATTGGAAAGCCACCGATGAACGAGCAGCCGCAGGATGACCAGTTTCAGGAGTCCTCTCTCGACTCCACCGAGTATCGCGAGCGCCTGATGCGCAAGCTGAACTGCCTGATCGCAGTGCTCGAGGTCGCAACGGCCAAGGTTCGCAAGAACATCCAGGAGCCGGCTGCGGATGTCGATCGCCTCAGCCGCATCCAGAGCAATCTGCAGAACACGCTCGATGTCTGCCTGCGAGCCCGCACGGCTCTGGAGCGTCGCGAGACGCTGCCTGCGGAGCTGCCCGCCAACCTCAACCAGGTGATCGCGGACTCTCGCCAGCTGAAAAGCGGCATGCATCAAGTCCCCATGCCTCCGGTGCGCCGGGGCAAGGCACCCGAGCTCAACCCGCTGCAGAAGGCGAAGCTCGCCGGTCGCGGACCGATCCAGCGCGAGGAGCTTGCGGAGACCGACTTCGACGAGCTCGCCCGCAGGCTGCAAGGCTTCTGAGAGCGCCTTTCGCTCCGTTCGGGAGAGCCGTTCGGGAGAGCCTTGGTGATCAGCAGTGTCGGCCGTCAGTGGCCCCACGACCGCAGGTAGCGGAAATCGTGGTTGACCGTGCGCTCGCTGAGCTTGGCGATCACCGGCGGCATGCGCTTGTACTGGTTGAGTGCCATTCGCCGCACGATGTTGCGCACGAAATCGGGTGCGAAGCCGCGCCCGATCAGTTCGGTTTCGCTGCGTCGCTCGTCGACCATCTCGAACAGCAGCGCGTCCAGATCGCGGTATGAGTGTCCGATCTCGGCCTCATCGGTCTGGCCTTCGAACAGATCCGCGCTCGGTGCCTTCTCCAGCACGCACTCGGGCAGGCCCAGATGACGGGCCAGCTGGAAAACCTGGTGCTTGTACAGATCGCCGAGCGGGTTGAGCGCGCTGGCGGAGTCGCCGAACTGCGTGGAGTAGCCCAGCAGGATCTCTGTCTTGTTGCTCGTGCCGATCACGAGACCCTTCCACTCCACGGACAAGTCGTACAGCACGATCATGCGCGAGCGCGCCATCGCGTTGCCACGCCGCATGCGATCTGCGGTCGGCACCTGCGCGAAGTATCCGTCCACCATGGCGCTGATGTCGACCTTGCGGGTCGCGATGCCCAGTGCGGCGGCCACGGTGCGCGCATCCGCCTCGCTCGACGGGTTCGAGGTGCGGTAAGGCATCATCACGCCGAGCACCTGATCGGCACCGAAGGCGCGCGCTGCCAGAGCCGCGCTGAGCGCGGAGTCGATGCCGCCGGAAAGACCAAGCACGGCGCGCCGGAAGCCGAACTTGCCTGCTTCCTTGCGCAGGAACTGCACGAGCATGCGCTCGGCGAGGTCGCACTGGATGTCGAGGCGGTTCATGGGCCGCGCTGACCGCAGATGCGGGCGATTTCCGCCGCGACCAGCTGTGGCTTTTCATCGCGGCGCAGGGGTGTCGCGACCCGTGCGCGCCGCAGCGTCTCGGAGTCGACTTGGCAGGACAGCGAGCCGGTCTCGAGCAAGGGCAGGCGCGCCGTCTCCTCGCCGAAGGGATCCACGACGCGCGAACCGCCGGAGAAGATCAGACCGTCCTCGCTCCCGGCGCGATTGACATAGAGGATCCAGGTCTGAAACAGCAGCGCCATCGCATCCTGCAGTCGATTCCACACACGTGCGCTGTGCAGTCCTTCCTCACCGCCCGCGCGAATGCCGCGTCCCGGGCTCGCCGAGGGCACGATGATTGCATCGGCTTCACCGAGGAAGTGCAGCCACGCCGCGCTGAAGTGCCACATGTCCTCGCAGATCAGGATGCCCAGACGCCCGTGCCGCGACTCGACGATGCGGAAGCCCTCGCCCGGCGCGAAGTCGCGGGCATCGTCGAACATGCCGTATGTCACCAGATGGACCTTGCGGTGGATCCCGACGATGCGTCCGTCCTCGAAAAGAGCGTAGGAGTTGTAGAGTCGCTCATCCGAACCGCGCTCGACGAAGCCGACGCCGAGCGTCACCTCCCGGGAGAGCTCGCGCAGCGGCTGAAGGCGCGCATCCTCGACGCGCAGGGCCACTTCGGGCGTCTGATCCCGGAGAAAATAGCCCGTCAGCGAGAGCTCAGGGAACAGGACCAGCTGAGCGCCCCGCTGCAGCGCGGAGCGGGCCTGCGCGATGTGCATCGCGAGGTTGGCATCCAGATTGCCCAGCGTAGGATCGATCTGCGAAAGTTCGACGCGGCATTGCATGAGAGGGAGCAAGGATAGCATTTCTCCCGCGGAATCCCGCGCGAGGCCTACGGGAGCGTAATCTGGGGGCATGCTGCTGAGACTTCTTGCCCTGACCTGCTTCGCGCTGCCCGCGAGCGCGCAGTTGGAAACCCAGGCTTTTGTCGGTGCGCGCGTGATACCGATTCGCGGTCCCCTGATCGATGACGGTGTCGTGATCGTCGAAAACGGCCGTCTGCGTGCGGTGGGACGCCGTGCGGACACGCCCATCCCGGCCGGAGCGCGCGTGCGGGAACTCGCCGGCAAGACCATCATGCCCGGGCTTGTCGACGCACACAGCCACGTGGGCGGCGGCTGGGGCGCGGATTCCAGCGCGCCGATCCAGCCGAACGTTCGCATGCTCGATGCGGTCGACTGCCGCGATTCGGGCTTTCAGCGAGCGCAGGCCGGCGGCATCACGACGCTCAACGTGATGAGCGGCAGCGGCCATCTGCTCAGCGGTCAGACCATCTACCTCAAGAACAAAGACGCGCGCACCATCGAGGAGATGGCGTACGCATTCCCGGACGGCAGCCCCATGGGCGGCATGAAGATGGCCAACGGCACAAACAGCCACGGCGAGCCGCCCTTCCCCGGCACGCGCGGCAAGTCGGCGGCGCTGGTGCGCGAGAACTTCATTGCCGCGCAGGAGTATCAACGCAAGCTGCGCGAAGCCGGTGATGATGCGTCCAAGCGTCCCTCGCGCGATCTTGCGCTCGAAGGTCTGGTGGAGGTGCTCGAAGGCAAGCGCATCGTGCACCACCATACGCACCGCCATGACGACATTCAGACGGTGCTGCGGCTCTCCAAGGAGTTCGGCTTCCGCGTCGTGCTGCACCATGTCAGCGAGGCGTGGATGATGGCCGACGAGATCGTGGCCGCGCAGGCGCCCTGCTCGCTGATCGTGATCGACACCCCGGGCGGTAAGCTGGAAGCGGTCCATCTGGATGCCAAGTCGGCTGCTGCGCTGGAACAGCGCGGAGGGAAGGACCTGATCGCCTTCCACACCGACGACTGGATCACGGATGGGCGCCTGTTCCTGCGCAGTGCGGCGCTCGCCGTGCGGGCCGGGCTCTCGCGCGAAACAGCGTTGGCGGGCCTGACCATCAATGCGGCGCGTCAGCTCGATCTCGATGCACGCATCGGCAGCCTTGAGCCAGGCAAGGACGCGGATTTCATCGTGCTCTCTGGTGATCCGCTCTCGGTCTACACGCGGATCGAGGAGACCTGGGTGCAGGGCACGCGCGTGTTCGATCTGCAGGATCCCAAGGACCGCCTGTGGGCGGAAGGCGGCTGGGGTGCGGGCATGGACCGCGCGGGCAACATCTGCTGCCTCGGCGATCGGGAGGAAGACCGATGAGAGCGCTTGCGATCGCTTGTCTGTCCCTGTTGTGCGCCTCGGCGCAGGCTCAGGATCTCGCCGTGCGGGCCGAACGGCTGCACACCGTCGCGGGTCCGGTGATCACGGACGGGGTCGTGCTGATCCGCGCCGGCAAGATCGCCGCGGTGGGCCCCGCGGATCAGGTGCGGGTTCCGGACGGAGTGCGCGTCTGGAAGACCAAACTGGCGACACCCGGGCTGATCGATGCTCACAGCGTGATCGGACTCGCGGGCTACCTCAATCAGCCGCACGATCAGGACCAGCTCGACAAGAACGGTCCGATACAGCCCGAGTTGCGCGCCATCGACGCCTACAACCCGCGTGAGAAGCTCGTGGAATGGGTGCGCGACTTCGGGATCACCACGGTGCACACGGGACACGGTCCCGGCGCTTTGATCAGCGGTCAGACGATGATCGTGAAGACGCGCGGCCAGACCGTGGAGGAATCCGTGCTCGTGCCGTACGCGATGCTCGCCTGCACACTGGGAGCGGAGTCGCGCGGCGCGAAGTCGCCGGGGACCGCCGGCAAACAGCTCGCCATGCTGCGCGAAGCACTGCTGTCGGCAAATGAGTTCAGGACCAAGCTCGAGGATCCGGATCCCGCCAAGCGTCCCGGCCGCGACCTGCGCAAGGAAGCGTGGGTCGAGGTGCTGGCGCGCCGCGTTCCGCTGCTTGTCACCGCGCACCGCCATCAGGACCTGATCGCGGCACTGCGCCTGGCGCGGGAGTTCAATCTGCGCGTGATTCTCGACGGAGCGGGCGAAGTGTATCAGGTTCTGGATGAAGTGCGCGCGGCCGGAGTATTCGTGATTGCGCATCCGCCGATGGCGCGCTTTGCCGGTGAACTGGAAAACGCGAGCCGCTCAACGCCGCTGCGCATGCTCGAAGCGGGCATACCGTTCGCGTTCCAGAGCGGACACGAGGACTACGTCCCCAAGACGCGCGTCGTGCTGTATGAAGCGGCGATCGCGTCGGCCTACGGACTGGGCTCCGAGCAGGCTCTGCGCGCGATCACCATCGATGCGGCGAAGCTGCTCGGAATCGAGCAGCGCGTCGGTTCGCTGGAGGTGGGCAAGGACGGCGATCTCGCCCTCTACGACGGGGATCTCTTCGAGTACACCAGCCACTGCGTCGGCACGGTGATCGAAGGCAAAATAGTCTTCGAGGGTCTGCGCTAGATCCGCTGGCCGCGTTGCCAGGCTTCCTGCAGTGCGGTGCGGACGGCATCGCCGCCTGGCGCCGCGCCGAACGCCGCCACGACCCGGTGCGCGAGCGCAGGGTGCCAGAGGGCATCGAGATCCTCGCGTGTCACATGCATGCGCCCGCGCAGCAACGCGCGAGCGCGTGCCGCTGCGAGGATCGCCAGCCCGCCGCGCGGGCTGGCGCCGTGGCGCAGATGTCTGCGGACGAGGGGACCAGAGCTGGCATCGGCCGGATGCGTGGCGAGCAGCACGCGCGCCACGAGGGCGATCAGCTCGAAGCTGACGGGAACTTCCCGCACCAGCTGGCGGGCCTGCATCAGGAGTTCCTTGGTGAAGATCGGCGTGAGGGTCTCGTTTTCGGCTGGCGCCCGTTCCAGCAGCGCGCTCAGCGCGTCGAGGCTCGGCATGCGTATCTCGATCTGCAGCTGGAAGCGGTCAAGTTGCGCCTCGGGCAGCGGATACGTGCCTTCCATCTCGATCGGGTTCTGGGTCGCGGCGACGAAGAACGGCTCCGGCAACCGATGCGTCTCGCCGAAGCTCGTCACTTGTCCCTCCGCCATGGCTTCGAGCAGTGCCGCCTGCGTGCGCGGCGTGGCGCGGTTCAGCTCATCCGCGAGCAGCACATGCGTGAAGATCGGTCCCGGAAGGAAGCGGAATCCGCGCTGGCCGTCGACCGTCGTCTCGAGCACGCGAGCTCCCAGAATGTCCGCAGGCATCAGGTCCGGTGTGAACTGGACGCGACGGAAGGAAAGATCGACTGCCTTGGCGAGCGCCTGCACGAGCGAGGTCTTGCCCAGACCGGGCGCGCCTTCGATCAGCACGTGTCCGCCGCTCAGCAAGGCCAGACAGATCTGTTCCACGGCAGTGTCCTGTCCGAGGATGCGCTGCTTAAGCACGGCCTGCAGTTGCCGGCCCGCGGCCGCGATCTGTGCGCATAGCTGCTCGGTTTCCTGCGGTTTCATGCGGTCAGTCGCTCCACGATGGCGGACAGCTCCTTGAGATGATGAACGCTGGGCGCGATGCCTCTGTGCCGCTGCGCATGGTCCACCAGCACAGCCCGGATGCCCAGCCGCTGCGCGCCGAGGATATCCTTTTCGATGTCATCGCCGGCGTGCAGCGCCTCTTCGGCACGAACACCCGCCCGGTCGAGCGCGCGAGTGTAGATCTCCGCGGACGGTTTCTCGAGCCGTTCCAGCGCGGAACACAGCACGAAATCCACGCGCCGCGTGAGGTCGAGCTGATCGAGCAGCCGCGGCAGACGGCCACTCCAGTTGGAGATGATCCCGATCCGCAGCTGACGCTCGCGGGCCAGCTCCAGAAGCTCCAGACCGCCCTCGTGCAGCCGGAATGTCGCGGGATCGGAGAAGCGCGCGAACAGTTCCTTCGACAGCTCGGCCAGCTCTTCTTTGGGCAACCCCAGCGTCTGGTGGAAGATGCGCTCGATGTAGACCTCGAACCAGAGGTCCGTGTAGCGGAAGGAACCCTGCACCCAGCGCGGGAGTTCCGCATGCGCCTGCCGCATGTGCGCTGCCATCTGCTCCGTGGCGATGTCGCAACCATGCTTGCGGGCAGCCTGCGCGTACAGCTCGAAGCGCGAAGGCTGCTCATGAAGCAGCGTGTTGCCGACATCGAGGAACAGGGCGCGCAGGGCCATGGCTCCAGTCTTCCAAATTCGGACGATCCTTGGGAGACTCTCCGACATGAGTTCCCCCGGTTCCCGGATGCTGGGAGCAGTCCTGCTGCTCTTTCTCACGGCCTGCGGATCCGCCGGCCGCGGTCCGCGCGTCGTGGAATCGACACGCGAGGAAGCCCTCAAGGCGACACGCGCGCAGGATTGGAATCAGGCGGCGGTGCGCTGGTACGCGCTGTTTCAGCGCGACCCCGAGCAGGACATCGAAGCCTGCCGGGAGAGCGCCTTCGCCTTTCTTCAGATCAAGGACGCCCAGCTGGCGAATCGCGTCGTCGATGAGGGACTCAGGTTTCACCCGGAATCCGCGGATCTGCTCGAGCTGAAGGGTCGCGCATTGGCGAGTCAGGGCTTTCATCGTGCGGCGGCGGACAGCTTTGAGCGCGCGCTCGATGTCGACCCTGGTCGCATCGCTCCCGCGTTGGAGCTGGGTGATGCGCGGATGCGGCTCGGCCTCGAAGGAGCGGCTGCGCGAGCGTACGAGCGTGCGATCGCGGCGGGAGCCAGCGGTCCGGATGTGTGGGCGAAGCTTGCCAAGGCACGCAAGAACAGCGGCAACATCCGCGGAGCGCTTGATGCCTGGCAGTTGGCGTTCGAAGGCGGCACCGGGCAGACCGATGACCTGCTGCTCGGAGCGCAGGCTTGCGTCGATCCGATGCTGAAAGTGCGCAGTGCGGAGGATCTGCAGCTCGGGATTCGCTGGCTGGAGACGATTCTGGACCGCGAGCCCAACCATGTGCTGGCGCACTTCCAGCTCGGTGTGCTGTGCGAAGCGATGGCACAGGATGACCGTGCGGTCGAAGCGTACCGGCGTGCGGTGGAGCTCGATCCGGGACTGCTGATCGCGCTGCGCAATCTCGCCGTCCTGTACCACGAGCTGGAAAACCGCGAGGGTGTGCGTGAGATGGTCGAGCGTTCACTCGCCATCGAACAGGATCCCGAGCGCCGCAGGGCGCTCTCCGACCTGCTGGAGATGCCGGAAAGCCAGGGCGAGAACAAGTAGCGGCGTGCTCAGCGCTTGACGATGCCGTCGATCGTCTTCTCGATCGTCTGCACGAGCTCGTCTGCAAACTCCTCGCCGAAGTCGTTCGAGATCACATCGATTTCCTCGAACATGTAGCGTCCGCTGGAGCGGCTGAAGGGGATGCCGTACTCCCACTTGCTGCCGTCGGAAGAGTGGATCACGACCTCGATCTGGTCGTCGCCGTCGACGGGACGCACCGTGTAGTTCTTGACTTCGTAGCTGCTCATGGACTCAGGGGCTTTCGCGGCGGACAGGCTTCCAGATCTGGAAATCGTGGTAGGGGTGTGTGTCGAAGGTGTCGAGCAGCTGATAGCCGGCTGCCCGCAGCTCGGCTTCCAGTTCGCCGGCTTTGAGCTTGTGATCGGGCTTGGGACCCACCGGCAGAGGCCCGGGCTTGTAGTCGAGGATCGCGACGCGGCCGTCGGGCTTCAGCGCCGACTGCAGGGCACGCATGTAGTTCACGCGGTCTTCCAGGTGGTGATAGGTGTCCGCGATGAAGATCAGGTCGAGCTCGCCGGGCGGAAAGTGAGGTGATTCGTACGAGGAAAGCACCGGCACGATCCGCAGCAGCCCATGGGCGCGCATGCGTTCGCGCAAGGCATCGAGCTGGCGCGGCTCCACATCGCTGGCGTAGACGATGCCCTGCGGGCACTGTTGGGCGAAGGCCTCGGCGAAGATGCCCGGGCCGCAGCCCAGATCGCCGATGCGGGCATCAGGCCTGAGCGCCAGCTTCTCCAGCACCAGCGGAATCTGAAAGCGCGCGATGCGCTCTTCGCTGACGAGTGTGCGCAGGTACTGCTCGACATCCGGATTCCCGTGGCGGTCGCGATTCGTCGCGACACTGCTCGCGGGCGCGTGAGCGGTTGCATGGGCGGTTGCATTGGTGTCTGCATGGGCGCTCGCCCCTTCCGGCTGCGCGCTCCGGCAGGCCGGCAACGCCAGCAACAGGCACAGCAGCCAACCTGCCCTCATCGGACAGGCTCCTTGCGCAGAACGAAAACGCCCACAAGGCTCAATCCCTTGAGGCCCGGAACATGGTCGAGCAGCGCCAAGGCCGGAATGAGCGCGTTGACGACGCGCAGCTTGCCCGGCGAGAAGGTCTTCGAGAAGTTGGTCTTCTTCTCCTTTTTGAAGCGATAACCCCACGCGCCGGCGGGGTTCATGTGGCGCAGTGAGCGTGTGTCGAAGCCATGCTCGTCCATCAGTCGCTTCAGCGGCTCCTCGTCATAGCGCCGGTAGTGCCCGGAGGCCTCATCCATCGCGTTGAAGAGCCCGGACTGCGCCGGCACCTTGAGAACGACCTTGCCGCCCGGCTGGAGGTGGCGCACGAGCTTCTTCACGAAGGCCTGGTCGTCCTCGAAGTGCTCCACGACATCCAGCGCGACAATCGCGTCGAAACGTCGGCCTTGAAGCTCCTTCCAGTCGGCGCGCAGATCCACACAGGCGGTCTGCACCTTTCCTGACGGATGGCGCGACTCCAGCCGCTTCAGCAGCTCAGGGTTGATGTCGACACCGAACACCGAACGCACCCGCTCGATGTAGCTTTCGATCACCAGACCGGCGCCGCAGCCCAGCTCGAGCACATCGCCCTCGAGTTCGCGCTGAAAATGCGATGCGATCCAGCCGTAATAGTTGGGCAGCAGCGACATGCGATCCTGAGCCTCGTGGTAGACGAGGTTGGAGCGCTCGCGGGCGTTCTCGGAAGATTTTTCCGGCTGCGCGGACATGGCGATGGTCCTGAAGTCTAGCCCGCGAGAACCTCGACGGGGTCTCCGGATCGCAGCAGACCTTCCTGAACAACGCTGCAGACAAAGCCGCTGCGGCCCAGCATCAGGTTCGGAAAGCGCCGATCGACGCTCTTGAGCGTGCCGCAGGGCTCGCGTACGTCCGTGAGCTCGATCACGACCTCCGGACCCAGCCGAAGCCGGTTCCCGGGCCTCAGGGCCGCGAAATCGAGCCCATCGATGAGCACATTCTCCCCATAGGAGCCCGGCGCGCTCGCGTTGACGCCATCGCGCTCGAGACCGGCATAGTCGCCCGTCGAGAACAGGCACACGGCCCGCTTGGGCCCGCCGTGCATCCGGAAACGCTGGCGATCGCCTTCCAGTCCGCTCGTCGTGACTCGCGCGGCATCGACCGGGTGCTTGGGAATGCCACCCGGTCCGATGCAGACGGCCACGACGCGCGCGCTCATTCCTTCAGGAAGAAGTAGTAGAGCTGGCCTTCGGCGCGCGTCGAACCCGCCACGCGCTCGGCCTCATCGCCTGCGCCGAGATAGAGATCCGCGCGACCGGCCGTGCGGATGGCGCCACCGGTGTCCTGATCCATGAAGAACTGCTCCACGGCAGTGCTGTCGCCGCCGTAGCCCACCTTGGCGGACACGAAAGTCACGCCACCGCGCGGGAACAGCGTCTTGTCCGTCGCGATCGAGCGCCAGCCGGTCACCGGCACGTTCAGCGAGCCGTGCGGATTGTGCTCGATCGGCGTGAAGAACACGAACGAGTCATTGCGATTGAGGAACTCCTCGACTTCCTGCGGATTGGCCTGTGCCCAGCGGCGGATGCCCGGCAGTGACACGGACTCCTTGTCGAGCCGCTTCTCCTTGACGAGCTCCTGGCCGAGCGAGGTGTACTTGCGACCGTTCTTGCCCGCGTAGCCGAGCTTGAGCATCGTGCCGTCTTCCAGTCGGACGAAGGCTGAACCGTTGACATGCGCGATGTACGCATCGATCGGATCCGCGAGGTACACCAGCTCCAGGCCCTTGCCCGAGAGCATCGCGCTGGCTTCGATGACGCTGCGCGTGGGATAAGGCTCCAGGCCGTTGTCCGTCTGCTGGCCGAGAATCTCGCCTTCCTCGCCCTTCACCAGATCCTTGGGCAGCGCGTACAGCGGATAGCTGTATTCGCCGCCGGCCACGCGGCTGCCGCGCAGTTCCGGCGTGCAGTAGCCTGTGAAGAGCACGCCGCCGCCCTTGCCGTCCCAGCCGGCGCTCTTGTAGATCGTGAACTCCTCTTCAATGCGGCGGGAGAAGTCGATGCCGTCCGTGGCGCTGCCCAGAATCTCGCGGAAGCGCTCGAGGCTCAGCAGTGCGCGTTCATGCGAGACGCCTTCGATGGGGAAGTGGCGCGTGCTGGTGGGCTTGCGCATCCAGGCGATCGAATGTTCCAGCGCGGGAAGCAGCTCCGCACGGGAGTCGAATTGCGCCGCCATGTCGGGACGCGGGTCGTCCTTGTCCAGGGGCAACAGCGCAGGGGCACCGGGCGGCAGGGGCTTGCCGTAGTCGGGCGTCGTCTTGCAGGCCGTGAGGGACAGGGTCAGGACAAGGAGGATGGCAAGTTGCTTCATGCGTGGGGATTCTGAGTCCGCGGGGCAAGCTACGGAATCCGCTCTTGCCGCTCCACGGATCAGAAGGGAAACTGTGGCCCGTGCCCTGCCTACTTGGATGCCTTGCACTCGGCCTGCCCCGTCTGGTGCTTCTGATCGTCTGGCTGAGTTCCAGCTGGCTCGACCCGGTATTCTCGACCCGGATCTGGCCGTTCCTCGGTTTCCTGTTCATGCCCGCCACGACGCTGGGCTATGCGGCTGCCTGGCACATCGATCAGGGCGCCTCGAGCATCGGCGGGACGCTGATGATCCTGATGGGCCTGCTGTTCGATTTCGGCTGGTTCGGGATTCTGCGCCGCCGTCGCCGTACTCCGCCCGCACCGCCGCCGGGCCCGGGCTCCGATCGCCAAGGCGGACCCGGAGGTCCGGGAGGCGGCCGTCGCGAAATCGTGATCGAGGCCGAAACCATCCGCAATCAGGACTAGGAGCGGCTCATGACGATCCGCAAGAAAACGGCAGACGAGATCCGCGCAACCGTGATGGAGGGTTACAGCAAGATTGCCGGAGGCGAGGTCGCGTTTGCGCGCTCCCCGGCGGCGGGCGGTTGCTGCGGACCCAACTCGGGTGCCTGCACGCCTTCCACGGACCCTACCGCCTTTGCGGCCAGCATCGGATACAGTCCGGAAGAACTCAAACTCCTGCCAGATGGCGTGAACTTGGGACTTTCCTGCGGCAATCCGGCTGCGATCGCAGCCCTGGAGCCCGGCCAGCACGTGCTCGACCTGGGCAGCGGTGCAGGCATGGACGCCTTCCTCGCGGGTCCCAAGGTCGGACCGCGCGGTCGCGTCATCGGTGTCGACATGACGCCGGCGATGCTGCACAAGGCTCGCGCCAATGCCCGCTCGTACGCTCAGCGATCCGGTCTCTCCAATGTCGAGTTCCGACTCGGCGAGATCGAGCACCTGCCCGTGGCGGACGCCTCGGTGGATGTCGTGTTCTCCAACTGCGTGCTGAACCTGTCGCCGGATCAAGGTCAGGTCTGGCGCGAGATCGCGCGCGTTCTGCGACCGGGAGGGCGGGTGGCCATCTCCGATCTCGCTCTTCTGCGTCCCCTTCCGGCCGAGGTGACCGGCATGGTCGAAGCGCTGGTGGGATGCGTGGCCGGCGCCGCGCTGGTCGAACAGATCGAGGAGTGGATGCGCAGCGCAGGCCTGATCGAGGTCGCGCTGGTGCGCAAGCCGGAGTATGTCGCCTCGGTGATGAGCTTCGAGGACCCGCTCTACCAGCGCATTCTCGAGCACCTGCCGGCCGGCCACACCCCGGCGGACTACATCACCAGCCTGGACATCCGTGGCCGCAAGCCGCTGCTGCGCACGCCCTCGCGCTGCTGCTAAGTTCGTCTTGCACCGCCCGACGAGCCGGGACTCACCTCGGGGCAAGGCCGTTCCGGGGGCGTCATGGAGCGGGGAAAAGCCCCGCAAGGTGATCAGGAAGGGGTGGTAATCTGAAAGGGAGATGGTCCACCCCCTGCACTCGACCCTCCTCGGCCTGCTGGCGCTGAGCGGCGCCTCGTGGGCCGGGTCGTTGCACCCAAGGCTGTCGGATGCCGAGCGGGAGCAGTTCTTCGAGTCGCGCATCCGGCCCGTGCTCGTCGAGCAGTGCTTTGAGTGCCACGCCGAGACCTCCAAGCGCGTCAAGGGCGGACTCAAGCTCGACAGCGCAGCGGCGCTGGCGGCCGGCGGCGACAGCGGGGCGGTGCTCATCGCGGGGGATCCGGAGGCCAGCCTGCTGATCAAAGCGCTGCGGCACACCGATCCTGATGTGCAGATGCCGCCCAAGGGGATGCTTTCGGAGGTGGTTGTCGCTGACTTTGCCGAGTGGGTGCGTCAGGGCGCGTACTTTCCCGGGGCGTCCACGCAGGCGCCGGGATCCTCCGTCAAGGCGCTGATCGACTACACCAGGAGCGATCACTGGGCCTTCCAGCCCATGAGCCGGCCCGAACCACCGCAGGTACAGGACACGCAGTGGCCGCACAACGAGATCGATCACTTCGTGCTCGCGAATCTCGAACAGGCGGGTATCCGCCCTGCAGGCGAGATCGACAAGCGCGCGTGGCTGCGCCGGGCGAGCTTTGATCTCACGGGCCTGCCGCCCACTCCGGAAGAGCTGGAGCGCTTCCTCGCCGACAAGGATGAGGGCGCGTGGGAGCGTGCGATCGATGCGCTGCTCGCCAAGCCGCAGTACGGCGAGCGCTGGGCACGGCACTGGCTCGATCTGGCGCGCTACGCCGACTCCAACGGATTGGATGAGAACCTCGCGATGGGCAACGCCTGGCGCTACCGCGACTGGGTGGTCTCCGCGATCAACCGCGACCTGCCCTACGACCAGTTCGTGCAGCAGCAACTCGCCGGAGATCTGCTTGTTCCCGAAGAGGGAGGCGAGCAGGCGGCGGAACCGCTGGCGGCGACGGGCTTCCTCGTGCTCGGTCCCAAGATGCTGGCCGAGCAGGACAAGGCCAAGCTCGTCATCGATGTGGTCGACGAGCAGATCGATGTGCTCACCAAGGCCTTCATGGGGCTGACCGTGGCCTGCGCGCGCTGCCATGACCACAAGTTCGATCCGGTCAGTCAGCGCGACTACTACGCGCTGGCGGGCATCTTCAAGAGCACGAAGAGCCTCGCCAACACGGATTTCGTCTCGCGCTGGAATGAACAGCCGCTCGCAACACCCGGCGAGCGCCGTCAGCGCGAAGACTGGGAAAAGGCCGTTCAGGAGTCGACCCAGTCGATCGATCGCGAGCTGGAGCGGCAGCGCGCACAGGTACTGGCGCGCTGGGAGCATGATCTGGCGCGCTATCTGATCGAGGGGCTCGTTCGCTCCAGGGAACTCGTGCTTTTCGAAGCCGAGGCCTTCGCCAAGTCGAATCTGATCGTCGACACGATGCAGTGGGGCTCGCCCGAGGAGCCGATCGTGCGCACCGGCAATGGTGAAGCCCTGCAGTACGCCGAATACGAGTTCGAAATCGCGTATCCCGGCGAATACGAGCTCTTCGTGCGCTACGCGGCCGAGGAACAACGCCCCGTGCGGCTGCTGGTCGGCGAAGTCGCCATCGCGGAGAAGGCCTGCGCGACACCGACCGGTTCCTGGAACCTGATCGGACAGCGCTGGTCCGTGCAGGGCCGCGCGGAACTGGTGCCGGGCAAGCATCGGTTGCGCCTGGAGCGTTCCGGGAACCTCCCGCACATCGATGCCTACGCGTGGCTGCCTGCGCGCGCTCCCGCAGCTGCATCGCAAGCCCCGGCGGATGGCGATGGCGATTTCGACGGCGGGGATCAGGATCTCGCCGAAGCGCACGCCGATGTCTCCACCTGCGAGATGGAGCCGACGGGTCAACCGCTCTCGGTTGAGCTGGTGGACCGCTTCGCGCTGCGCATCGCCAAGGCCTTCTCGCGGCACGATCCCGTGCTTGGTCCGTTCATCGAGTTCGCACGCCTCCCGAGCGAAGGATTCGCCGATCTGGCGGCCGATCTCGCTCCGATGCTGCGCGAGGAGCACGCCAAGGGCCAGTTCGCGATCAACTCAGCACTGCAGGGACTGCTGCAGGCACCCGCACCGAAGGATCTGGGCGAGCTTGCCGCGCGCTACCAGACCGTGTTCGGTCTGATCGCCGAAGAGTGGCGCGCCCTGCGCAAGAAGGACGACAAGGCCGAGAAGCTGCCGGATGCGGACCATGAAGCCGTGCGCGAGTTGCTGATCGGCCGCGACGGCGTTCTGATGGCCGCACAGGAACAGATCGAGCGCGCCTTCACCGCTGAGGGCCTCGCCAAGCTCGCACAGCTGCGTGCTGCGCATCAGACCTTGCAGGCACGCGAGCCGCGCAAGGCGCCGCTTGCGCTCGCGGTGAGCGAAGCGAAAGTGGAGGACCTGCCCGTGCACATCCGCGGCAGCCACCTCAAGCTCGAAGACAAGGCCGTGCCGCGCGGCGTGCCCACGGTGCTGGCCAACACCGTGACAGGTCCGGCCTTCCTGCCGCAGCAGAGCGGCCGACTGGAGTTTGCGCGGTGGCTTACCGCTCCGGAACACCCGCTCACGGCGCGCGTGATGGTCAATCGCGTGTGGCGGGGACATTTCGGTCGCGGTCTGGTCGAGACCACCTCCAACTTCGGCGTGCGCGGCGAAATGCCGACGCATCCGGAGCTTCTGGACTGGCTGGCGCGCTCCTTCGTCGCGGATGGCTGGTCGCTGAAGCGTCTGCACAAGCGGATCATGCTTTCGGCGGCCTACCGCATGGACAGCATTCCGAGCGAGCAAGCGCTCGCGAAGGATCCGGAGAACCGTCAGCTCTCGCGCATGAACCGGCGCCGGCTCGAGGCCGAAGCGGTGCGCGACGGCATGCTGGCCGTCGCCGGCAAGCTGGATCTCAGCGTGGGTGGATCGCTCCTGCGCGCCGGCAACGGTGACTATGTGACCAACGATCAGTCCGGCAACAGCGAAAACTACACCGCACCCCGTCGTTCGCTGTATCTGCCGCTGATCCGCAACGCGATCTTCGACCTGTTCTCGACCTTCGACTACCCCGATCCGGGCATGGCGATGGAAACGCGCTCGAGCACAACCGACGCCAATCAGGCGCTGCTGCTGATGAACAGCCCGCTCGCGCTGGAGGCCAGCGCGGGTCTGGCGCAGCAGCTGCTGGCACGCGCGGACTGGAGTGAGGAGCAGCGCATTCAGGCCGCCTGGCTCCGTGCCTATGCGCGTCCGGCCACGGACGCGGAAGTCATGCGCGTGCGCGTGTGGCTGGTGGATGCAAGCGCCAAGTCGCCCGAAGGCGCGCAGGACGCCTGGCAGGCGCTGTGCCAGATGCTGTTCGCCTCCAACGAGTTTCTGCATCTGGACTGAATCACCATGAGCACGCACGAGCACTGCCAGCATCACGGAATGCCCCGACGCGAGCTCCTCAAGGGACTGGGTGCGGGCTTCGGTTGGCTGGCGCTGGCGGGCATGGCCGCTGCGCAGAATGCGCGCAATCCGCTGGCTCCCCGCTCTGGCCATTTCCCGGCGCGAGCCAAGCGCGTGATCTTCCTGTTCATGCACGGCGGGCCCTCGCAGATCGACACCTTCGACTACAAGCCTTTGCTTGAGCGCGATCACGGCAAGCCGTTGCCCTTCGCCAAGCCGCGCATTCAGTTCGCACAGACCGGGAACATCATGCGCTCGCCGTGGAAGTTCGCGCAGCACGGACAGAGCGGAGCGTGGGTCAGCGAGCTGTTCCCGCATGTCGCCACGCAGGTCGACAAGCTCTGCTTCGTGAAGTCGCTGCACGGCACCAACGAGGCGCATGGCGGTGCGCTTCTGGCGCTGCACACCGGTTCGGACACCTTCGTGCGACCGAGCATGGGTTCGTGGATCGTCTACGGACTCGGCTCGGAGAATCAGGATCTGCCGGGCTTCATCACGCTGTGTCCCACGCTCGGCCACGGCGGCGTCAACAACTGGTCGAGCGCCTTCCTGCCGGGCATCTACCAAGGCACTCCGATCGGCAACGCCAGCACGCCCGCGAAGAACGCGACCATCCGCCATCTTGCGAACACGCGTTGGCGCAGCGATCTGCAGCGCTCCCAGCTCGACCTGCTGCAGAAGCAGAATGCCGAACACCTTGCGGAGCGGCCTGGTGACGCTGCGCTCGAGGCGCGCATCGAGTCTTACGAGCTCGCCTGGCGCATGCAGGGCAAGGCCGCCGAGGTGCTCGACATCGCCAACGAATCGGAAGCGACCAAGAAGCTCTACGGCATCGACAATCCGGTCACCGAGAACTTCGGCCGCCAGTGCCTCATGGCGCGGCGCCTATGCGAAGCGGGTGTGCGCTTCGTGCAGTGCACGCACAGCTACAAGTGGGACCAGCACGACCGCCTGCACGAGCTGCACACCAAGAATGCCGCCGAGGTGGACCTGCCGATCGCCGGTCTGCTGCAGGATCTCGCGGCGCGCGGCCTGCTCGAAGATACGCTGGTGCTGTGGGGCGGCGAGTTCGGACGCACACCCACCGTTCAGGGCAGCGACGGGCGCGACCACAACCCGCACGGCTTCACGATGTGGATGGCGGGCGGCGGCGTGAAGCCCGGCTTCAGCTACGGCGAAACCGACGACTACGGCTTCTATGCCGCGAAGGACAAGGTGCATGTGCACGACCTGCACGCGACCATGCTGGCCCTGCTGGGCATCGATCACGAGCAGCTGACCTACCGCTGGGCGGGCCGGGATTTCCGCCTGACGGATGTGCACGGACGCGTGGTGCGCGAGCTCTTCGCCTGAATCCGCAAGCACAGGACCCGCGAAACAACCTCCATGCTGACACTCGGAAAAGCCGCTCCCGCCTTCACACTCCCCGATCAGGACGAAAAGAACATCAAGCTGGCCGATCTCAAGGGCCAGTGGGTCGTGCTGTACTTCTATCCCAAGGACGACACGCCCGGCTGCACCGTCGAAGCCTGTGACTTCACCGCCGGCAGCGCTGCGTTCCAGAAGCTGAACGCGACCGTGATCGGCTGCAGCGGCGACTCACCGGCCAGTCACCGCAAGTTCATCCAGAAGCACAAGCTCGCCGTGCAGCTGCTCTCGGACGAAGACCACACCGTGATGAGCAAGTACGGCGCGTACGGCGAGAAGATGATGTACGGCAAGAAGGTCACGGGCGTGATCCGCTCCACCGTGATCATCGATCCTTCCGGCAAGGTGGCACACCACTGGGCCAAGGTGCAGGCCAAGGGTCATGCCGAGGCAGTCAAGGCCAAGCTGGCGGAGCTGCAGGGCGCGTCCACAGCGACACCGACAGCGACAACTACAGCAAAGACCGTGAAGAAGAAAGCCGCCTCGAAGGCCTGATCCGTCTCAGTCGGATGTCTTGACGAAGCCCACCTCGACCTCGGTGGGCTTCAGCACATGGACGAGCGCCGCGGGCTCGATTTCGACCAGAAAGCCGCGCTTGCCGCCGTTGATGACGATCTTCGGCAGAGCGAGGATCGTGCGCTCGACATAGACGGGCAGCGCGGTTCGCGTGCCGAAGGGGCTCGTCCCGCCGACCTGATAGCCGGTCCACTTCTCCGCGATCTCGGGCTTGCAGGGCTGAATCGACTTCACGCCCAGCAGCCGGGCCAGGTTCTTCGTGGAAACCTGACGATCGCCGTGCATCAGCACGAGAAGCGGCTTCTTCACATCGGTCTCGAAGACGAGCGTCTTCACGACACAGTGCTCATCGACTCCCAGCTCGGCCGATGAGCGGCTCGTGCCGCCCTTCTCGACGTAGTCATACAGCCGCGGAACAAAAGCGACCCCGGCTGCGCGCAGCACGCGCACGGCCGGGGTCACCGGATGATCGCTGCCGGCCATCAGCCCTTCCAGCTGATCTCCGCCAGGCGCTGGGAACGCTCGCGCGCGAAGCGCTGGAGGCCTTCCAGCAGATGTGCGGGATCGATGTGGGCTTCGACCTTTAGCTCTTCGACGCTGCCGCCCGTGCGCCAGCGGTTGTCGAAGTCCGGCGTCATCGCGTAGCGCTCCGCGACCTTGTGGGCAAGCCAGTCGTGCATCAGGCGACGCGCGCTGTTGGAGATGACGGTCGAGTCAAGCCAGTCCTCGCGCGTCAGCACTCGGCTCCTGTACTCCTCGGGCTGCAGGCGGAACAGCTCGGCGCTGGTGGCCTGCACGAGCTTGAGGTTCGGAGCCGTGCCGTCGGCGAACTTCGGCAGCAGCGTGTAGACCGACTCGGTGGTGCTGGTGCCTTGCACGATCACGCAACCCTCCTTGGGACGCTTGGGATCGTAGTCGCGCAGGATGTAGGCGCCGCGCGCGGCATCGTGGTGCGAGGGAATGCCGAGCTTGGCGCGGTCGGGAACGGCGATGTTGGGACGCGTGAGGTGCAGCGCGACGATCGGAATGTCCGTGCGCAGCGCAGCCGCGAGCATCGGAGCGACTTCGTTGTGCTCCCAGGGGTGCAGGTTGAGAATGTGCCCGTCGGGGAACAGCGTCGTGGTGCCCGGTGCGAAGATGCCGAAGTGCGTGCGGCTGTCTTCCGCGGTCTCCGGGCCGGAGTGGCCCGCCACCCAGATCACCTTGCCCACCTTCAAGGGGCAATCCTGTGCCAGCTGGCTGAACAGACGCATCATTCCGTACATCAGGTAGCTGAACGAACCGTAGGTCGAGTGCGCGCCCCAGAAGCCGACATATTGCTTCTCGGGCTCGCTCGACATGTTGACGGTCGCCAGACCCGCCATGATCCCGGAGTTCGTGAACTCGGTGATCTGCTGCGGCAGCAGCGCGCCGTTGGGGTTCTTGTTGCGCTCGTACCAGCCGAAGCCCTTCTTGCCCTGCCAGTCCTGCGCGAAGCCGTGAATCGAAGTGGACTCGGCGAGGTCCGCCGAGCAGGCGATCACCAGCGGGCGGCCCATGCGCTCGTTGGCGAGCGTGTTCACCCACGCGCCGAACTTCGCAAAGCCCTCCTTGTTGGCGATCTTGGTGCCGGGAGCCACGAACAGCTCGGCGGGCAGCTTGTCGGCGGCGAGCCACGAGCGATCCTCGTGCATGTTCGCGCTCGAACCGAGCTTGAAGCGCTCCGGCTGGCGCGGAATGCTCTCGCCGAGCTCCGTCAGCGTGTCGGACAGGTACTCGAGCAGCTCGTTGTCCTTGCGCAGGACGCTCATCACGGTCTGGAACCAGCTCTTGGACTGTTCGCGGCAGCCCGACTCGCCCGGATCCGTCGTGTCGCCGTGTCCCGTGAAGGAAACGCCGTATTTCTCGGCGAAATCCTGACGGCAGCGCCAGAACATCTCCGAGTTGCGGCCGTGGGCCTTGCCGTGGCTGTGGTAGTCGAACTTGTGATAGCCGCGGCCCTTGCGCGTCTTGACCCAAACCATGCCCGGACGGCCCTTGGTGTGCTCTTCGTGCACGATCTCGAGCAGTGCGCGCGTGATCGCGGCATAGTCTTCGCCGTGCTCCGTTCCCGCCACGCGCCAGCCGTAGGACTCGAACCAGTCACGCGGCGTTCCATGCACCACTTCGGAGTGCGCACGGTGATCGATGCCGTGATCGTTCCAGTCCATCAGGTAGATCAGGTTGTCGGCGCCCAGACCCCAGGCCGAGTGCTTGACTTCGTGGTGCGCACCAGCCGTGTGACCGCCCTCGCCTTCCATGGCGAAAACCTTCACTTCACCGGCTCCGCCGTGCTTCAGCGCGACCGCTTCACCCAGCGCAGCCGGTGCACCGTGACCCGAAGGACCTGTGTTGAACTTGAAGAACAGCGTCTTGCCTTCCATCTCGGCGTGGCCGGGCAGGCCCTTGTTGTGACGCAGGAAGAGCAGGTCTTCCCAGGTCAGCATGCGTTCAGCGGCATGCGGCACGAGATAGCGCGGGTTCTTCGTCTGCTCGTAGCGGGCACGCAGCGCCTCGTTGTAGACCGCGAGCATCGCGTAGATCGCCGGGTTGCAGTGGCCCGCAACCAGAACGAAGCGGTCGCCGAAGGGATTCTCCGGGTGACGGATGTCCCAGCGCATGCCCGCGCCCAGCGTCGAGGCCACGAGCAGCGGCACCTTGGAGCGGGAGCCGCCGGGGTGACCGGACTGGCGCAGGTTGAGCATCAGATCGATGCACTGATCGATCATGTCCCCGATCTTCTGCCAGTGATGGAAGTTCTTCGAAAGCTGCTCGAATGAAGGCTTGGCGATGGTCTGCATAAGCGGGGCGGCAGTATACGCGCCCGCCGTGGCTCGACCTAGCGCAGCAGCAGCTTCGCCCAGACCTTCGGCGAGCGCAGGAAGTCGCGGTAGCCGCGTTCACCGCTGATGACCGCGACCATGGCCTCGCACGCGGCCTGTTCGCCGCGCCGCAGCACCCAGTCCGCGAGCGCCCGGCGCCGGTAGACCAGTCCTGCCAGAAACCGTGCCGCGCGCAGTTCGGGCAGCACATCACGCTCCAGCTCGCGTCGGTAGGCCCGCTCCGGCTCAGGGCTGAGAGCGGCTCGCCCCGCGGCCTCGCCGCTGATCAACGCCAGCGAGATGCCCTCGGCCGTGAGCGGATCGACCAGACCGGCCGCATCGCCCGCCAGCAGGCAGCCGTTCCGGGCCAGCACGGCGCGCGGTCGCACCGGGATGATGTAGCCGGCCACTTCGCGCACGGCGAGCTGCGACAAGCCTCTGCGTACCAGCCAGCGATCGAGCGACTCGCGCAGACCCTGTGTGCCGCGCCGCATCGAGAGAATGCCCACCGAGAGCTGCTCGCGCTTGGGAAAGCACCATGCATAGCCCTGATCAACATCCGCGAAGTCGAACAGAGCTTCCTCTGCGACATGTGTGCCGCGTTCGAGCTCCGCTTCGAGCGCCGGAATGGAAGCCAGCGTGTCACGCCAGCCCGCCATGCGCGCCGTGACACCCGTGGCTCCGTCCGCAGCGATCACAGTGCGCGCGCGCAGGGTCTCCTTCGCAATGCGCGCCTTCCACAGGTTCCCATCACGCTCCAGACCGAGCAGCGGACTCTGCTCCAGCAGCGTTGCTCCCGCGGACACGGCATGCCGGGCCAGCGCCTGGTCCAGTTCCGAGCGCAGTGTCATGGTCACGATCGGCCATTCGCGTTCCACGCGCACACCGCTCGAAGCGCTGCGCCAGCACAGGCGCGCGCTGCGGCATTCGGACTGCACCGGCAGTCTGAAGTTTGCGGGCAGGCGCTGACGCCCGCGCCAGACCAGTCCGCCGCCGCAGGTTTTCGAGCGCGGAAAGGCCTGTTTTTCGAGCAAGACAACGCTGCCGCCCGCCGCGGCGATCGCCGCCGCCGCACTGGAGCCCGCAGGTCCCGCCCCGACGACGAGCGCGTCGAGCACGGAGCTCATTCGGCCCAGAAGCGACGCAGACCTTCCAATTGCGTCTGTGCACCCCGCGACGATCCGAAGCGGAACGATCGGAATAGGTTCGAAAGCGCCTCCTGCTCCCCCGGATCTTCAAGCTCCAGCCGACGCAGCTTGGGCCAGACGACACGCCACATGCGACCCTGCTGATTGCCGGTCAGCTGTGTTTCTCCTGCACAGGCCAGCGCGTTGATGCCCATTGCCGCCTTGGCATCGGCCTCCTGCTCCTTCTCCAGCGCCCTGAGCAGGGCATCGAGCACTTCCGGCGAACGCAGCTTCCACAGACCCTTGGCCGTTGCGGCACGCACGCGCGGGTCCTCGTGCTCCAGACGCCCGAGCCACTCGCGCAGGCATTCGCGGGACAGCGTGCGCTCGAGGCGTTGACGGGCTTCCGCCAGCGCAATTCCCGCCTGATAGCGCTCGATCCAGCTGCGTGCCGCGATGCGGCCCTCCTCGCGCATCAGATCGAAGGCGATCGCCCAACCCAGGAAATGCACCAGCACGTTTTCGCGCGAATCCGAACCATCTGCAGCGCGCAGCGTCAGCAGGCGGGTCAGCTCGGCATCGGCGATGCGCTGATCCTTGAGTTCGCGCAGCGGCCAGCATGAAAGGCCGTCGATCACCCAGCGCCCTTCCCACAGGAAGCCATCTCCGATCAGGCAGGCGATGCCTTCTTCCAGCCACAGCGGCAACGCCTCGTACTCCTCGGCGAAGCGCGCGTGCACCAGTTCGTGGGCTGCCGTGCCTACATCCGGATGGCTCATGTAGATGCCGCTGGTGTCGCCCAGGGCACCCCGGGTGCGTGTGTGCCAGGCGCGGATGCGCGCAGGCCCGATGCCGTCCACCTCGCTGATGCCGACAGTCAGGGGGTCACGACCGCCGATCGTCGGCTGGGCATCCGGTTCGACGACATGCACGCGCACCGGGGCGCGGAACGGCCCGAGGACTTCGGTGACGATGCTCATCGCGGGGTCAAAGGCGGCTTCGAAGCCGGGCAGGTCGGCCTGCTCGCCCTCCAGCGCGTACAGCGACCAGCCATCGCCGGCTCCGACGGGTTTCCAGCTCTGGCAGCCCGCGCCCGACCAGACGCAGAGCAGCAGACCCAGCAGGAATCCGAAACCGCGGCAGCGCATGACTTCCTCTATACGCGCGAGGCTCACTTCCCGAAAGTCCTTGGAGTATGATCCAACGGCTGTTTTTCGTTCCTCAAACCCTGATTCCATAACCATGGCCAGTTTCCGCGTCGAACTCGATGCCCCCAACCACATCGTCCTCGTGATGGTCACGGAGGACGACGGCAGTGAGCACGACTATCAGTTCGACTTTGACCCCCGTTCCGGACGCTACGAATTCAGCGAACGCGACCTGCTGGAGCGCGATTTCGGGGCCGACTGGGTGGAAGACATGGACCGGCAGGTCCGCGAGATGATCCAGAAGGCGCTGGCCGCCAAGCGCTGACCAAGCCTGCGCTCATGAGACCCTTTCGACGCGTCTTTGTGTTGGTGCTCGACTCGCTCGGCGTGGGCGAGCTGCCGGACGCGGCCCGTTTCGGGGATGCGGGCGCCCACACCCTTGACCACCTCGTCGGGGCCGCGGGGGGTCTGGATGCGCCGCGCCTGATCGAGCTGGGTCTGGGTTGCGTGCCGGGAGTGCAATCGCTGCCGCGTCCCGGCGCCCCCAAAGGCGCTTTCGGGCGCATGCGCGAACATTCGCCGGGCAAGGACACCTCCACCGGACACTGGGAGCTGATGGGCTGCCCGCTTGAGCGCGCCTTCCCGGTGTTCTCTCCGGGTTTTCCGCCCGAGATCATCGAGGCTTTCGTCCAACAGACCGGCCTGCCCGGCATTCTGGGCAACTGCGCTGCTTCGGGCACGGAGATCATCGAGCGTCTGGGCGTCGAGCACATTCAGAGCGGCAAGCCCATCGTCTACACCAGCGCCGACAGCGTGGTCCAGATCGCCGCGCATGAGCAGCACTTCGGTCTCGAGCGCCTCTATCGCTGCTGCGAGATCGCACGCTCCATCCTCGATCCCTACGGCGTCGGGCGCGTGATCGCGCGGCCTTTCGTGGGTGAACCGGGCTCCTTCCGTCGCACGTACAACCGCCGCGACTACTCGATGCCTCCGCCGCGCGACACCAGCCTCGTGCGCCTGCGCAGGGCGGAGATCCCCGTCGTGGGCGTGGGCAAGATCGAAGACATCTTCGCCGGCGTGGGCCTGAGCGAGTCGATCCACACGGAAGGCAATGAAGACGGCATGCGCGCCACCATCGCGCTCGCGGATCGGCTCGAGCGCGGCCTCGTGTTCGTCAATCTGGTCGACTTCGACATGCTCTACGGACATCGGCGCGACTCGCGCGGCTACCGCAAGGCGCTGGAGAGCTTCGATGTGCAGCTGCGCCAGCTCGAGCAGCGTCTTGGCCCCGATGACCTCGTGCTGATGACCGCGGATCACGGCAATGATCCCACCAAGCACGAGACCACCGACCACACGCGCGAACACGTTCCGATTCTCGCCGCAGGCGCGCGCGTGCGCTCGGGTGCTGAGCTGGGCACCCGCGAGAGCTTCGCGGACCTCGGCGCGACGGTGGAGGCCGCCTTCGGACTCGCACCGCAGGGCCCCGGTCGCTCATTCCTCACCGAGCTGTGCGCGTGAACGCGCAGTCGATCATCCGCACCAAGCGTGATGGCGGGACGCTCTCCCGCGAGGAGATCCGCTTCTTCCTCGAAGGCTATGTGGCACAGCGCATCCCTGAATATCAGACGGCGGCGCTGGTCACGGCGATCTTCCTGCGCGGCATGCAGCCGGAGGAGCTGGCCGAGTGGACGCGCGCCATGCTGGAGTCGGGCTCGCGGCTCGATTTCTCGGGGCTGTCGCAGCCCAAGGCCGACAAGCACTCGACTGGCGGAGTGGGGGACAAGGTCTCGATCCCGCTGGCGCCGGCAGTCGCGGCCTGCGGCGTCGCCGTGCCGATGATCTCCGGTCGCGGGCTGGGACACACCGGCGGCACGCTCGACAAGCTCGAGTCCATTCCAGGCTTCCGCACGCGGCTCTCCGAAGCGGAGCTGCATCAGGCCATCGATGCCACCGGCGTGGCCTTCGCTGCTCAGACCGCCCAGCTCGTGCCTGCGGACCGGCTGCTGTACCAGCTGCGCGATGCGATCGCGATGGTGGAGTCGATCCCGCTGATCGCCTCGTCGATCATGTCCAAGAAGCTCGCCGAAGGACTCGATGCGCTGGTGCTGGACGTGAAGTACGGCAGCGGCGCCTTCATCACGGATCCCAAGGCGGGCCGGCAGCTCGCCGAAACGATGCTCGGCATCGCTCAAAGCATGGGTCTGCGCGCCAGCGTGTTTCAGACGGCGATGGATCGACCGCTCGGTCGCGCGGTGGGGCATGCACTCGAAATCGCCGAGTCGATGGATTGCCTCGGCGGCGGCGGCCCCGATGACCTGCGCGAGCTGGTGCTGCTGCAGGGCGCCGAGATGCTGCGCCTCAGCGGCAAGGCAGCCACGCGCGAAGAGGGACGGGCGCGCATTGCCGATGCGATCCATTCCGGCCGCGCACTGGGAGTGTTCGAGCTGGTGCTGCGCGCCCAGGGCGGCGACCCGGCGGTGATCCGCGATCGTTCCCGCCTGCCGCAGGCGCCTGCCGTCGATCCGCTGCGCGCCACCCGCTCGGGCGTGCTGGGCTTCGCGGATTGCCGCAAGGTCGGCTACGCCTTGATCGCTCTCGGCGGGGGTCGCGCGAAGATCGAAGACGAGATCGATCCGGCGGTCGGCATCATCTGGCGCGCGCAGGCGGGCGAGACCGTCCGTGCCGGACAGCTCATCGCAGAGATCCACCACCGCCAGCGCGGTCTCGAGCAGTGCCGCGCGCTGCTGG
This sequence comes from Planctomycetia bacterium, assembly GCA_005799545.1. Classification (GTDB taxonomy): domain Bacteria; phylum Planctomycetota; class UBA1135; order UBA1135; genus SYGM01. The sequence continues at coordinate 29,645 of SYGM01000016.1, forward strand.
AAGAGAGCCTCGCCATCGGGGACGGTCAACCGCAGACACCCCTGGTGCTCGCGGAGCTGAGCGCCCAGGGAACCGGGTTCCCGACCTGACAAGCGCCACCTCGCGTGGCTATCTTCACGGGACCCCCCATGGTCTACCTGCGCGCGCTGCTGGGCATCGCTTTCTTCATCGCGATCGCATGGATGCTCTCCAGCGACCGCAAGCGCTTTCCCTGGCGCGTGGTGATCGGCGGCCTCGCGATGCAGATTGCGATCGCCGGCATCATCCTCGAGACCGGCGTGGGCCGCGGCTCCTTCGAGGGCGCATCCGCCTTTGTCTCCAAGCTTGTGTCGATGGTCGAGCCGGGCGCGAAGACGGTCTTCGGCTATCTCGGCGATTCGCAGTCGCAGCTCGGCTTCGTGTTCGCCTTCGCGGGCACCGGTCTGCTCGTGATCATCTTCTTCTCGGCGCTGATGTCGATGCTCTATCACATCGGCGTCATGCAGCTCCTGGTCAGCGGCCTGGCGCGCATCATGGCGAAGACCATGCGCCTCTCCGGCGGCGAATCGATGGCCGCGGCGGCCAACATCTTCATGGGCCAGACCGAGGCGCCGCTGGTCGTCAAGCCGTACATCTCGAAGATGACGATGTCGGAGCTCAACGCGCTGATGACCGGAGGCTTCGCCACGATCGCGGGCTCCGTGATGGCGGTCTACATGTCGCGCCTGGGTCCCGGCTATGCCGAGCACATCATCACCGCCTCGGTCATGAGCGCCCCCGCCTCCTTCGTGATGGCGAAGCTGATCCGGCCCGAAACGGAGCACTCGCTGACCATGGGCAAGACAGAGCTCAAGGTCGAGAAGAACGCGACCAACATCATCGAAGCGGCCGCCAACGGCACCACGGATGGTCTGCGACTGTGGCTCAATGTCGTGGCGATGCTGATCGCCTTTCTGGCGATCGTGAACCTGCTCAACTGGCCGATCGGCGCCATCGGCTCAGGCTTCGGCTTCGAAAACCTGTCCCTGCAGAGCATCTTCGGCTGGGTGCTGACGCCCGTGGCGTGGTTCATGGGCGTGGAGGGCGCACAGGATTGCCGCCTGATGGGCGAGCTGATCGGCACACAGGTCTCGATCAACGAATTCGTCGGCTATCTGCGCCTCGTGGAGATGCGTGAGGCCAACCTCTTCGAGCATGAGCGCAGCGCCGTCATGGCGGTGTACGCGCTGTGCGGCTTTGCCAACCTCGGATCGATCGGCATCCAGATCGGCGGACTCTCCGCGCTGGCCCCGGAGCGCAAGTCCGATCTCGCGAAGCTGGCGGTCAAGGCCATGATCGGCGGCGCACTGGCCTGCTGGATGACGGCGATGATCGCGGGGATCTTCCTGTGAACGCCTCCAAGGACATCCAGCCGCTGATCGCCAGCCTGCAACAGCACGGCGCGGGACAGGCGCGCGTTGCGCTTGTGCTGGGCTCAGGCCTGGGCCTGCTCGCCGAGCGCATCGAGAAGGCGAAGATCGTCTCCTACGCCGACATCGAAGGCCTGCCGAAGTCCGGCGTGCCCGGGCATGCCGGCCGCCTCGTGATCGGAGAGCTCGGTGGCGTGCGCGTGGTCGCGCAGCAGGGCCGCGTGCACCTCTACGAAGGCTGGAGCGTCTTCGAGGTCACGCGCGCGGTGCGTGCCTTTGCGGCGCTGGGCATCGACAAGCTCGTGCTGACCAACGCCGCCGGCGGCATTGCGCGACGCTTCCGTCCAGGAACGCTGATGCGCATCACGGACCACATCAACATGCAGGGCCGCCAGCCGCTGGCTCGGGAACAGCGCGGCGCGGGTTCGCCCTGGGATGCCGCGCTGGGTGCTGCGCTGCAGCAGGCCGCTGACGCCGCTCATGTCCGCCTCGAGAGCGGCGTGTATGCCGGACTGCTCGGCCCGACCTACGAAACACCGGCCGAAGTGCGCATGCTCGAGTGGATGGGCGCCGACGCCGTGGGCATGAGCACCGTTGCCGAAGCGCTCGCCGCCCACGCTGCGGGAGTGCGAGTCGCGGGCGTTTCGTGCATCACCAACCTTGCCGCCGGCATCAGCGCAGGCCCGCTGAGCCACGAGGAGGTCATGGAGGTGGGCAGGCAGACCGCCAGCGACTTCTGCAGGCTGCTGGAACACGCCGTTCCGCTGCTGGATCGCAGCTGAGAGCGCTGCGCGGCGCTTCCAGGCACCGTAACCGTCGGCGCTTGTTGACAGAAGCGCCCCGTGCGCGGACTCTAATGCGCCCATGATGCCCGAACGGGATCTCCAGCAGCTGGTCAAGCGCGTCGTCTCTCGCACTCTGGCTGAACAAGGCCGCGAGCACGCGCACGGCTCGGAGCCCGAACGCGCCAAGGGCGTGTTCGTCACGCTGGACAAGCAGGATGGCCCCGATCGTCCCCAGGATGCCGACGAACGCAAGAGCAGCGCGGCTCCCGGCGGCAAGCGTGCGCTTGTCACCGTCGAGTGTCTGCGCGGCACGCCGGATGGAGCGAGTTACGCGGTGCCTGCCGGAGCGCTGATCACAGAGCTCGCGCGCGAGGAAGCCTGGAAGCGCCGCATCGCGCTCGTGCAGGGCAGCGCGCTGGTTCCCGGCCGCCGCAGCGATGCGCGTCTCGTGATCGCCGTGGGTTGCGATCATGGCGGCTATCGCATGAAGCTCGCCGTTCTGGAATGGCTGCGCGAGCTGGGCCATCAACCGCTCGATCTGGGCACGCACGACGAGAATGCCGTCGACTATCCCGACTTCGCGCACGCCGTGGCACGCGCCGTCGCCGAGGGCCGCGCCGACATCGGCATCTGCATCGACGGCGCCGGCATCGGCTCGGCCATGACGGCCAACAAGGTGCCGGGCATCCTCGCCGCCATGTGCTACGACGCAGCCACGGCCCGCAACGCGCGCGAGCACAACTTCGCCAATGTGCTCACGCTCGGCGGCAAGCTGCTCAAGCCCGCACAGGCGCAGGAAATCGTGCGCACCTTCCTCTCCACTCCGCACGGCGAGGAACGCCACAGGAAGCGCGTCGACAAGATCCGCGCCATCGAACAACAGCACCTGCGCCGCGCATCTGCGCCGAAAGCCTGACCATGAGCCCGATTCGCGAACCCGTCGATGCCGCCAAGCTCGAGGAAATCCTCTCCGAGATCGCGCGCCAGATCCTTGAACACGGCTGGGGCAACTGGGGCTGCGGCTCCGTTTCGGTCGAGCTGTGCCCGGATCGCGCCAACGAGATGATCGAAGCGGGCGCCTGCCGCCTCGGCGCCTGCAGCCCCGGCACCGCGATGCCCGGCAACGTCGCCGCGGCCATCGATCACACGTTGCTCAAACCCGAAGCCACCTCGCTCGATATCGACAAGCTCTGCTCGGAGGCGCTACAGCACCGCTTCGCCTCGGTCTGCGTCAACGGCACCTGGGTGCGTCGCTGCGCGGAAATCCTGCATGGCTCGCCGGTTGCCGTCTGCGCCGTGGTGGGCTTCCCGCTCGGGGCGATGGCCAGCGAGGTCAAGGCCTACGAAGCCCGCCGCGCCATCGAAGACGGCGCCTGCGAGATCGACATGGTCATCAACGTCGGCGCGCTCAAGAGCGGCGATCACGACTTCGTGCGCCGCGACATCGCAGCGGTCGCGCAGACCTGCCACAACCTCGGCGCCAAGCTCAAGGTGATCCTCGAGACCGCGCTGCTCACGGATGCGGAGAAGGTGCGCGCCTGCGAACTCTCCAAGGAAGCCGGCGCCGACTTCGTGAAGACCTCCACCGGCTTCTCCAAGGGCGGAGCGACCGCGGCCGATGTGGCGCTGATGCGCCGAACTGTCGGTCCGACGCTGGGCGTCAAGGCTTCGGGCGGTGTCCGCGATGCCAAGGATGCCAAGGCCATGCTCGAAGCCGGAGCCACGCGACTGGGCGCTTCGGCCTCGGTGGCGATCGTCACCGGCGGCCAGGGCAAGGGCTCGTACTGATCCGGCCATGCAGCAGAGCCCGATCCGCGTCCTCACCACCGGCGGAACCTTCGACAAGGCCTATCTCGAACTCGAAGGACGCCTGCACTTCCGCGACACGCATGTGCCGGAGATGCTGCGCCTGGGCCGCAGCATGCTGCCGATCAATGTCGAGACCCTGATGCTCATCGACAGCCTCGACATGACCGATGAGCATCGCTCGAGGATTCTCGAAGCCTGCCGCCGCGCGCATGAGGATCGCATCGTCATCACGCACGGAACCGACACCATGGAGCAGACCGCCCGCGTGCTCGGAGCCGCCGGTCTGAAGAAGACCATCGTGCTCACCGGCGCGATGGTGCCCTACACCTTCGGCAGCTCGGACGGACTGTTCAATCTGGGCAGTGCGCTGGCGTTTGTGCAGTCGCTGCCCTTGGGGACGTATGTGGTGATGAACGGACGCTGCTTCGGCTGGCAGGATGTGCACAAGAACCGCA
>SYGM01000164.1 GCA_005799545.1 Planctomycetia bacterium
AACTTCTCCGACCACGGTGCCAACCGCCTTGGAGCGAGCGCGCTGATGCAAGGTCTGGCGGATGGCTATTTCGTGGTTCCGGCCACGATTGCCGCTCACCTGGCGGGCCGCAAGCTTGAAGGTGTCTCCACCGATCATGCGGCCTTTGCCGCCGCCGAACAGGACGCGCGCGCGCGCCTGGATCGGATCCTCGCGGTCAAGGGCAGCCGCACGGCCGACAGCATCCACCGCGAGCTCGGCCTGATCATGTGGAACGAAGTCGGCATGGCGCGCAGCCGCCAGGGCCTAACCGCCGCCATCGCGCGCGTTCGCAAGCTGCGCGAGGAGTTCTGGAGCAACGTGCAGGTGCCCGGCGATGCGCGCGACTTCAATCAGGTGCTCGAGCACGCCGGCCGCGTCGCCGACTTCCTCGAGTTCGGTGAGCTGATGGCGCTCGATGCGCTGCAGCGCGAGGAATCCTGCGGCGGACACTTCCGCGAGGAGCATCAGACGCCGGACGGCGAAGCCAAGCGTGACGATGAGAACTTCTGTCACGCGGCCGCCTTCGAATGGCGCGGCGAGCAGTCCGCGCACGTGCGTCACACCGAACCCCTGACCTTCGAAATCGTCAAGCCCAGCACGCGGAGCTACAAATGAGCGCCTCTTCCTCCAGCGGACCGAAGATGAAGATCAACCTGCGCGTCTGGCGCCAGAAGTCGAAGAACGAGCCCGGAAAGCTCGAGAATCACACGCTCAACGATGTGTCGCCCGACATGTCGTTCCTCGAGATGCTCGACGTGCTCAACAACCGGCTCGTCGCCCAGGGTCAGGAGGCGATCGCATTCGACCACGACTGCCGCGAGGGCATCTGCGGGTCCTGCAGCCTCGTGATCGACGGGAAGGCGCACGGCCCCAACCCCGAGACCACCACCTGCCAGCTGCACATGCGCAGCTATCACGACGGCGCCTCGATCACGGTGGAGCCGTTCCGCGCGAATGCCTTCCCCGTGGTGAAGGATCTCGTCGTCGATCGCAGCGCCTTTGACCGCATCATCGCGGCCGGCGGCTACATCTCGGTCAATACGGGCTCGGCTCCGGAGGCGAACTCGACGCCGGTGCCCAAGCCGGATGCGGATCTCTCGATGGACCACGCGGCATGCATCGGCTGCGGTGCCTGCGTGGCGGCCTGCCCCAACGCTTCGGCGATGCTGTTCGTTTCCGCCAAGATCAGTCACCTCTCGCTGCTCCCGCAGGGTGCGCCCGAACGCGAAGCGCGCGTGCTGGCCATGGTCGATGCGATGGACCGCGAGGGCTTCGGCAACTGCACCAACCACTACGAGTGCGGCGCGGCCTGCCCCAAGGGCATCCCCGTCGAGAGTATCGCCCGCATGAACCGCCAGTTCCTGAGCTCTGCTCTCAAGAGCCGGCCCGCGAGCGGCAAGCAGGAAGACGGAGCCTGAGCGGGGTCAGCGAAGCACCCTAATCCGAAGATTCGACCGGTACGGAGAGCTCGAACTCCGTACCTTGGGGCATCAGCGCGCGCACGCAGATGCTCGCCTTGAGAATCCGGGCGCACTCCTCTACGGACACGGTGCCCAGTCCCGTGCTGCCGCGTCCTGAGACACCGCTGGCAAGGCAGTGACGCAGATTCTCGCGCGCGATCCCGCCGGCATCATCGGCGATGCGCAGGGTGAGATGCTGCGGGTGCCGCTCGGCACGGCAGCTCACGCGTCCGCCGGCTTCGATCGCATTGAGCATCACGTTGCGCAGGAGGCGCCGCAAGGCGCCCTGAGCCACATGACAAGTCGTGGCGGGCGCGTGCACCTCGATCACGGCCTGCGGCCGCAGTGCCCGCAGCTCCCCCGCCAGAGCCTCGAGCCACCCGGCCAGCTCGATGCGCTCGATGCGCTCGGGGGCCCACTCCTGCTCGCAGCGGGTCTTCAGCCGGCCGAGCACGGCGCGCACCTCCTCGACCGAGCCCAGCTCGCACTCCAACTCGGCCAGCGTCATCAGATGCCGCAGATCATGGGCCAGCTTGCGCTCGTCTTGCATGTGCTGGCATTGGAGCGCAGCGCGAGGCTGCTGCCAAGCCGGAAACGCGCTGTTCCGGATTCGTAACGCGAGCCGCTCCGCCGCTCCCGGCAACCGGCGGAAATTCCAACTCTGAGGCGTAGCCAGCGGGCATTGCAAGGCCTACTCTAGAACCGCTGGATCTGCGCTGGCACGTTCCTTGCCATAAGGAATGCTTGTCCGGCGGCGGCTCCAGACCAGGCGCTCCTCTCGCGCCTTGGCACCATCGCCACAGATAGCCATGAAACAAACCATTCAATTCGCGGCGCTGCTCCTTGCGGGCAGCCTTGGTCTGCAGTCGATCAGCTCCGGTCACGGAGGCACCTACCGTGGCCCCGGTGACACGGTCCCGGCCGGCGGCGGCGGTGGCGGCGGTGGCGCTGCGCCCAGCACTCCTTCGCCCTCCGGTCCTTCCAGCGGCGGTCCGTCCGGTCCCACCACTCCGACCCCTGCGGGTCCGGGCGCTTCGACCGGTTCGCCGGCCGGTCGTCCCGCGGGTCCTGTCTCGGGAGCCGCGGGCGGCGGCGCTGACCTGACCACGTGGGAGTTCTGGTGGAACTTCAACAAGGAGCAGTATCTCAACCTGAAGGCCGCGATCCACGCCGGCGTCACTTCAGGCAGCGATACGTTCTTCCTCAGCGGCGGTGATGCCAGCGGGGCCAAGAGCGCGCTCAAGCCGACCGAGAACGACATTCGCACGAAGATCGTGCCGGGCCTCAAGCATGCGCTGGAGACCGAGCGTCAGAACGACATCGTTACCGGTTCGTTGATCGGTCTGGCGAAGATCGGGGATGCCAAGAGCGAGGACGGCAAGTCCGAGTTCGAGGGCATCATGAAGAAGTACCTCACGGACGGCAACCAAGAGATCGCCGAGACCGCGGCGGTGGCGATGGGCATCCTTGCCAACGATGCGTCGGTCGAGACGCTCAAGGCGCTGGCGATGGACACCGATGCCGGCCGCAAGCTGGTCGGCTCCAATGAGGTCAAGTTCCGCACCCGCGCCTTCGCCACCTACGGTCTGGGTCTGCTCGGTGCGCGCACCGGCAACAACTCCGTGCGCAAGGAAATCGTCGACACGCTGGTGGAACTGCTCAACAAGCCGGAATCCTCCACGCGCGATGTCAAGGTCGCCGCGCTGATCGCGTTCGGCCTGACGCCGGTCGACTACTCCTTCGAAGTGGCGGAAGGCAAGGCCGGTGCCTCGAGCTCGCGCCAGGCGCAGATCGAGTACCTGCGCAAGTTCTTCGCGTCCGACTCCAACCACTACATGATCCGCGCGCACGCCCCGGCCTCGATGGCGCGCCTGCTGACCAAGGAGAAGGAGACGCCGGCAGAAGCGGCCGAGCTCAAGACCCAGGTCGTCAAGGCACTCACGGACGGTCTCGGCGAGTTCTCCAAGGAGAAGGCGGAGGTCTTCCAGTCCTGCGCGCTCGCGCTGGGACAGGTCGCCGACCTCGACAACGATGCTGCCGACAAGGATGCCCGCGAAACGCTCAAGCGCGTCGCGGAGAAGGGCGAGCAGCAGGCGCGCTACTTCGCCCTGATCTCGCTGGGCCAGATCGGCGGTCGTCCCGGCAAGGGCGATGGCAACGAGAAGAACGTCAAGGACGTGCGCGACTTCCTGCTCACCAAGCTGACCAAGGGCTCGACGGGCTACCGCCCCTGGGCCGCACTGGCGGTGGGCGTGATGGAGCGTTCGTTGCTGGATCTGGGCAACAGCTCGGTGCCGCCGAGCGGTGATGCCAAGGAAGCGCTGCGCAACACCTTCAAGGATTGCTCCAGCGCAGATGTCATGGGCGCCTACGCCGTGGCACTGGGCATCGCCAAGGACACCGAAGCGATCAAGATGCTGCGCGAGCGTCTCGACAGCTTCCAGGACAGCTCGGCGCGCGGCTACATCGCGCTCTCGCTGGGCCTGATCAACGCGGCCGATGCCAAGGTTCAGATCCAGACCATCGTCAAGGACTCCAAGTACAAGCCTGAGCTGCTGCGTCAAGCCGCGATCGCTCTGGGCCTGCTGGGCGACAAGACGCTGGTGCCGGACCTGTTGACGATGCTCAAGGAGTCCAAGGCGCTCGCCAGCCAGGCGGCCGTCGCAACCGCGCTGGGCTTCATCGGTGACAGCCGCTCGATCGACCCGCTGGTGGAGATGCTCAAGAACAAGGACATCACCGCCACGGCGCGCGGCATGGCTGCCGTGGCTCTGGGCATCGTGGCCGACAAGGAACAGTTCCCCTGGAACTCCAAGATCTCCACGAACATCAACTACCGGGCGAACACCTCGACCCTGACCTCGACCGAGGGCACGGGCCTGCTCGACATTCTCTGATCTCCCTTCCGGCCTTCTACGGAAGGCAAGATCCAACCGGCCCGGGCCGCCTTCACTGGCAGCCCGGGTTTTTTTTATTCAGATGCACCTTGCCAGTGACTGGGGGCCTCGCTAGGATGCCGCATATCGAACATCTCTGGGAGAAGCCTGGGGACTCTTATCCGCCCTGTCGAGACCACGCCTCGCCAGGGCGGAGCTACTTTTCGGGGTCGCCTTCCGGTGTTACTTGTCGGCCGCTGGGTGGGTCCGCCGCGCCCACAGCAGCAACCCACACAGCATCAGCAGGCAAGCCAGCATCAGCGCCTGAGAGCGCAGGACGCCAAGCTCCAGCGCGTCCTGACTCGCCTGCAAGGCCTGCGCCTGCGGCGCGCGGGGCTCGGTCAACGCGTCGGGCCGGCTCAGGTTGAGCGCGAGTTCCTGCTGCGTGCGCGTCAGGTACTCATCCTCAGGATGGTGGCTGCGGGCCTCACGGCAAAGCGCCAACGCTCCCTCGAGATCGCCGGCGTGGTACAGGAGATAGACCCCGGCCTGATCCCGCTCCAGGCCCGAAGCGAGCCGGTCCAGCTCACCCTGTGCACGGCGAAACTCGCCCTTGCGTGCGAGCTCGAGCACGGCCTGAAACTCCGGCGTTGCCTGCTGCGCGGCGCTCATGCACGCCTCTCGTTCATTGCCCTGCTCCGGAAAACATGCCGCGCCTGAGGCTCGCGCGCACGAGAGCTTCCAACGGCGCGTGATCATCCGTCAACGGCGGGCGGCCCGTGCTCATCAGGACCCGCGTGGCACCCCGCAGTGCGAATGACTCCGCCAGCCGTCGCAGGGCCTCCGGTTCTGCAGGCACGAAGCGCGGATCCTCCGGCAGGCACAGTGCCGCCCCCTTGCGCGCCAGCACCAGCACATTGCGAGCAAAGGGCTGGCGGCAGAACAGCACCGGCGAGCCGCAGGCGCTGCTCAGCGTTCCGCCGATCGCTTCCAGCAGCGGATCGTCAATGCCGAAGGCCCCCACGTTGAGACACAGCCAGCCGCCGGGCGCGAGCCGCTGCCACGTTGCCGCGAAGAACTCTGCGCTGGCGAGATGGGCCGGGATCTCCGTCTGATTGGCGTAGGCATCCACCACGATCTGGTCGTAGGGGCCGGGCAGCGCAGCCAGCGCCACGCGCGCGTCAAGACCGCTGTGCACACGGCGGGAGGGCTGCGGGGTCAGCGGCATGTGCTCTGTTCCCAGCGCGACGACCTGCGGGTCGATCTCGACTCCATCCCCGCTCACCTCGCGCAGGCCCTCGAAGACGCGCCAGACGGTGCCGGCGCCCTGACCGAGCACAAGCAGGCGCCAGGGCGCCCCCGCGCCTCCGGCCTGCTCGCTCGCACTCCACAGCGCCGGCAGCACGAAGGCGTCGTAGTAGTAGCCGCCCCCCAGAGGGCCCGGCGGGCTCTGCCAGACCGACTGGAAGGAATCGAGTCCCTCGTTGACCTGCAGCAGGCGCAGGCCGTCGCGCTCCACGATGCGGATGCTCTGGTAGCTGGACTCAGCCTGCGCGATCAGCCTGGAGCCTTCCGGAAGCGCTGGCCGGTTCCAAGGGGACGCCAGCGCACACGCAAGCACCCCGGCGGGCAGCAGCAACACGAGCAGCGCACGCGGTGTGCCGGCGTGCTTCCCCCGCCACAGCAGGGCCACGGCCAGCGCAGTCAGCGCCAGCGCGCAACCGTGGAAGGTGGCTTGAAGGCCGAGCTTGGGAATCAGCCAGTACGTGGTCAGGAAACTGCCCACAAGACTGCCGAGCGTCCCGGCGGCGAGGATGCGCCCGCCAGCTTGGCCGGCACCGCCGCCCTGCGCGCGCTGCAGGCACTCGGTCAGCAGCGGCGAGAGCGTGGAGAGCAGCAGCGCGCAGGGTGCGAACAGCGCCGCACTGGCTGCGAGGCTGGCCCAGCCGATGCCGGAGCTTGCGCGCTCCAGGCTGAGGCCTGGCGGCAACAGCCACTCGGCGAGCGGCTGGGCCATGGCGGGCAGGCAGGCAATCCAGATGGCCGCCAGAGCGAGCGCCATCCCCGCCACGCGAGCGGGCTGCTCGCGTGCCGAGAGCCGCGAGCCGAGCGCGTAGCCCGAGCTCAGCGCCAGCAGGATCACGCCGATGACGTGCGTCCAGACCTGCGAGCTCGCCCCGAACCAGGGCGCCAGCAGGCGCACCGCCGAGAGCTCCACCACCAGAATGACGCCGCCGCCGATGAATGCGACGGCGGCGGTCAGCCAGACCATACGGAGGCCCGCCCTGAGCTCACTTCGGCTTGGGCTTGGGCTTGACGTCGTAGTCCATGCTCGCGCAGTACACGCGGCCGGGATCGTTGGTGGCGTTGTACATCCAGCCCATCGAGAGCCACAGGTTGCGCGGAATCTTGTCAGAGTGCTCGACGCCGTTGGCGATCACCTTGACGGGCTTTTCGAGATCGACGAGCTCGTCACTGAGGAACAGCGTGACGCGCTGGATCGCGTCCGTCGCGTCGATGGTGATCGTGTTGGTGGCCTTGTCGACCTTCGCGGTGACCTGCGTGCCCGCGGGATAATCCGCACGCTGCACGGCGAGCCAGTAGGCCTGCTCCGGCGACTCGCCCTTGCCGGGGACCAGCGTCAACTCCACCGGCAGCGATACGCGCGCATGGGTTCCCATCCACGCCCAGATATCCGCCTCGCTGCCGTCGGCCTTGAGCGTGCAGTTGGTGTACCCGAGCTTGCCGGCCGCTTCCGAGAAGGCCGTCGCATTGCCGCCGCCGGCAGCGAAGAAGGTCGGAAGCGAGCGGAAGTTGTCCGGCGCAGGCCCCTTGGCGTCCATGTCGCCCGAGCGGCCGATCACGCCGGCAAAACGGTGCGGAGCGCGCGCGGCAACGTGCATGGCCGCGCCCACGCCTTCGCCGCGACCGGCCAGGAACACGCGATCAAAGTCGATCGCATAGTTCTCGCGCACATCCTTGAATGTCAGCAGCAGGTTGGCATATCCACCCTGCTCGCCGGCGCCGCCCACCTTGTTCCACGCTTCCAGATCCGCGGGCATCTGCACGGCGACGAGCAGCGCGTTCTCGCGCAGCGTCGCATCGGCCCACTTCTCCGTGATGTGATCGGAGGGCTTCACGCCCTTCTCGGGAATCGAGAGAATCACAGGGTAGGGCTTGCGCGGGTCGTACTTGGCCGGAACCCAGATCGCGTAGCTCAGCGTGGCCTTGTCGCCGAAGGCCTTGGCCGGGAAGGAGCGCGTGTCGACCTTGCCCTTCTTGACGCCCTTGGCGGTTTCGTAGCCGTAGGCCTGCCACAGCGCCTTGCCCATGTCGGTCGGCGAAGTCAGCGGATCCTTGTCCTTGAGCTTCTTGCGCAGTGACTCGAGTTCCTTGGAGACTTCCTCCTTGGCCTTGTCGATGCCTTCATTCTTGGAGTTGGCCTCGAAGTACTTGGCGATCTTCTTGCCCAGCGCCTGATGGTCGGCAGGCTTGAGCAGTTCCTCGCCGGCCAGCAGCGGAGAAGCGGCCAGCGACAGGCACAACAGCGAACGCAGGAGGAGTGTGGGGTTCATGGCCGTGTGGATGGGCTAGGGTGGGGTTACGGAGGGCGCGGCGGACCTGTTGGCGGCGGACGCACCGCGCGGGCGCGCCGGCGGCAGCAGGCTGGTGCTGAAGCCAAGCCAAGCTTCCCGATTGCCGGGGTCCTTGGCAAGCACCGATTGGAGCAGTTCCCGCGCCAGCCAAGGCCTGCCCTGCGCCAGTTCCAGCCGTGCCAATTCCAGCTCGACGCCCGCAGCGCCGCTCGCCAGAGCCTGACCGAGCACGCGCCGCGCGCTCGCGGGCTCGCCCGCAGCGAGATGCAGTTGTACCCACAGACCGAATTCATCCTGAGGACTCAGGCTGGCGCGCGCCTCTTCCATGGCCTGCGCCAGCCGGCTGGCCTGAGCAAGCGTTCGCAGGCGTTCCTGAACGAGCGCTCTCCGCACGCCGGAGGTCACCGCATCGGGCGATTCCCACGCCGCGCTCAGCGACAGCGCGCTGTCCCAGCGCAGAGCCAGTCGCTCGGCACGCACCAGATCCGGCAGTAGATTCACAACGCGTGCGCGCATCGGGCCGGTGGTCTGGGTATCCACCAGCACGCTCTGCGCGGCCCGCGCGCGCTCGGGTCCGTCGGCCAGCAACTCAGCGGCCAGCAAGGCCTCGCCGGGCAAATAGTTCAGGACTGCGCGCGAAGGTGCCAGCGGCGCGGGGCGCTCGCCCAGCACGAGCTGAATGCGCGCGCGCAGCAGCCGGGCGCGGAACTCCTCGGCACGGTCCTTCTGCTTGCGCGCTTCGGTCTCGCGCACGCTGGCAAATTCCAGCAGTTCCGTCTCCAGTGCCCGCGCGGCGCGACTGTCGCGCGCCAGTGCTTCCCACTGCTCCAGCCGCTGGTACTGACGCGACCAGTCGGTGGCGAAGAGCAGCACCAGACTCAGGAGAGCCAGCGGACGACTCCCTCGGCCTCGCGGGCCGCCTCGGTGTGACCGATGCGGTGCACGCGCTCGCCGCGCGCTTCGAGGCTGGCGCGCACCGCGGCCTCGTCGGCAGGCTCGACGAACAGCACCATGCCGATGCCCATGTTGAAGACCTGATAGGCTTCTTCGGCGCTGACTTCGCCTTCCTGCACCAGCCAGCGGAAGAGCTCCGGTACCTGCCAGGACTTGCGGTCAATCCACGCATCGCAGCGTCCGAGCACGCGCGGAACGTTGTCGATCAGGCCGCCGCCGGTGATGTGGGCCAGCGCGCAGAGGCGGTTTTCCTCGAGCAGCGGCCACAGGATCGGATAGTACGAGCGGTGCACGGCCAGCAGAGCCTCGGCCAGGCTGCGGCCCGCAAGCTGCGGCGGACGCGAATGCGGATCGAGGCCGAGCTTGCCGAACAGAATCCTGCGGGCGAGTGAGAAACCGTTGGTGTGCAGGCCGCTCGATTCCAGCGCCAGCAGCACCTGTCCGGGGCGCACGCGGCTGCCGTCGAGGATCTTCTCGCGGCGCACGCTGCCGACGATGAAGCCGGCAAGGTCGAAATCCCCGACTTTGTAGAGGCCAGGCATCTCAGCGGTCTCGCCGCCGAGCAGCGCCACGCCGCTCTCGCGGCAGGCCTTCGCGCAGCCCTCGATCAGGGCCTGCACCACGGGCGGCTCCATCTTGCCCACGGCGATGTAGTCGAGGAAGAACAGCGGGCGCGCTCCCTGCACGAGGATGTCGTTGATGCAGTGGTTGACGATGTCCTGACCGACCGTGTCGTAAATGCCGGCCTTCTGCGCCACCTCGAGCTTCGTGCCCACGCCGTCGGCGCTCGCGACGAGCACCTCGCCCGCGCAGCCGACCCGCGCCGGGTCGAACAGACCCCCGAAAAGTCCTACATCCCCCATCACGCCGGGGGTGAACGTGCTGCGGATGGCGCGAGTCGCGCTGTCCACGGCCTCGTACTTCTTGAGAATGTCGACGCCCGCCTGGGCATAGCGCGAGGTCTGGCTCATGCGGACAGAAGCCTAGCATCCGCGTGGCCGATAGTCCTACACTCCTGCCTGAGCACCCTCGACTCCAGCCCCTAGAACGCCCCTCGTCCACCCGCCCTCATGCAATCCCTGCTCGTGCTCGGCAGCACCGGTTCGATCGGAACCCAGACTCTGGATGTGGTGCGCGCCAGCGCAGGCGCGCTCGCCGTCAGCGGTCTGGCTGCGGGCAGAGCCCACACCCGGCTGGCGGAGCAGGTACGGGAATTCCGCCCGCGCTGGGTCGCCCTGCGGGATCCGGCCTCCGCGCGCGAGCTCGCCGGAGAGCTGCCGCCCGGCACGACTCTCTTCAGCGGCGAGCAGGCGCTGGCGCAGATCGCCGCGCAATGCGAGTACGACACGGCTGTGCACGGCATCGTCGGCGCAGCCGGTCTCGCGCCCTCGGTTGAAGTGATCCGGCGCGGCAAGAAGCTTGCGCTCGCCAACAAGGAATCGCTGGTGATGGCGGGCGCGCTGCTGATGCCTCTCGCGCAGCGCCACGGTGCAAGCATCGTGCCCGTCGACAGCGAACACTCCGCCATTCATCAGTGCCTGCGCGGAGAGCGCATCGAGAGCGTGCGCCGCGTGATCCTCACGGCTTCCGGAGGACCGTTCCGCCAGCACACGCAGGCCGAGTTGGAGCGCGCGACGCCCGCCGCTGCTCTGCAGCACCCCAACTGGACGATGGGGCCGCGCATCACGGTCGGATCCGCGACGCTGATGAACAAGGCGCTCGAGGTGATCGAGCTGGCGCACCTGTTCGGACTGGATGCCGCGCGCATCGAGGTGGCCATCCATCCGCAGTCGATCGTGCACTCGCTGGTCGAGTTCATCGACGGCTCGGTCGTGGCGCAGCTGGGACTGCCCGATATGCGCGTGCCGATTCACTACGCGATTCACCACCCCGAGCGCGCCCCCAGCCAGCTGCCGGGTTTTGACTGGCAGCGCTTTGCGAAGCTGGAATTCTCAAGCCCCGATTCCGCGCGCTTTCCCGCGCTTCGCATGGGCTACGAGGCGCTCGAGCGCGGCGGCAGCGCCGGGGCCGTGCTCAACGCCGCCGATGAGGTGGCCGTGGAGGCCTTCCTCGCGGGACGCATCGGGTTCCTGCAGATGGCACAGGTGCAGCAGGCGGCCTTGAGCGCGCTCGAGCTGCCGGCCGAAACAATCGAGGACATCCTGCGCGCCGATCAATGCGCGCGCGAGTTCGCCGCGGAGCTGATCCGCCGGCTGGAGAAAAGCACATGAATGAAATCACGCGCCTCCTGATGGTCGCCTTCGGCATCGGTCTCGTGATCTTCGTGCACGAGCTGGGACACTTCCTGGCCGCGCGCTGGTGCAAGGTGCGCGTCGAGGTCTTCAGCCTGGGCTTCGGTCCCCGGCTGTTCGGCTGGACGCGCGGCGGAACCCTCTATCAGATCGCCGCGCTTCCGCTGGGCGGCTTCGTGAAGATGTTCGGTGAGGAGCGCGAGGGCGGTGCACAGCCCGCTCCCGACAGCCTGCATGCCAAGAGCGTCGGACAGCGCTTCCTAATCTATTCCGGCGGCGTGATCATGAACATGCTGTTCGCGCTGATCGTCTTCCCGATCGTCCTCGCGGTCGGCGTGCCGATGAACGAGCCGGTCGTGGGCGATGTCGCGCCGGGCAGTCCCGCCTGGCATGCGCGCATCCAGGAAGGCACGCGCATTCTGGCCGTCAACGACACGCCGGTGCAGGACTTCCTCGGCATCCGCACCGCGATCGCGCTAGGCTCGCACGAGCGCACGGAGCTCTTGGTGCAGTCCCCCGGCTCGGCACAGACGCGAACGGTGGCGCTCAAGCCCGAGTTCTCCGGCGCCATGGGCCTCTACACGATCGGGATCGGCGGCGGCATCGCGCGCGATCTCTCGATCGCCGTGGCGCCCGGCTCACCGGCAGAGCGCGCGGGACTGCGCGAGGGCGACCGGCTGCTGCGCATCCTCGGCGCGCCGGAAGGCCTCACGCTCGAAGAAGGCCTCGCCCACGCCGTCGCGCGCGGCGCTCCGCTCGAGTTGGAGTGGGAGCGCGAAGAGAACGGCACCGGCGTGCGCGGTGTTGCGCGTCTGGAGCCGCAGGCCCGGCCCGAAGCGGAAGCGATTCTCGGCGTGGCGCCCGAGTTCAACCTGATCCGTGACCTGCGCGACAGCGACTCGATGCGTGCCGCGGGACTTGAGCGCTACGACGTCGTGCTCGAGGCCAACGGACGCACGATTCGCGGCGAGTTCGACCTGCTGCTGGCACTGCTGGACTCAACCGATGGCCTCGATCTGGTGGTGCAGCGCGGACCGGAGGTGGTGCGCCTTGAGAGCCCCGGGCTCGATGCGGCGGCCGCGCGCGCGCTGCACGCCGACCTCGCGGTCGGTCCCCATGTGGACAGCGCGCGCATCGTGGTGCGCGCGGGCTCGAGCGCCGAGTCCGCCGGCCTGCAGGATGGCGACACGATCGCGGCCATCGACGGCCGCCCGATCGGCCGCTTCGCCGAGATCCGCGACGCCATCACGCGCGCCGGTGGTGGCAGCGTGCGCGTGCTCGTGCGCCGCACCACGGCAGACGGGCCGCGCGATCTGGAGTACACGCTGGCCCCCAAACCCTGGGGGTTTGACTACGGCATCGGCTTCCAGCCCGCCATGTACACCTATCAGGCCCGCGATCTGTCCGAGGCCGTGAGCGTCGGACTGGCTTCCTCTTGGCGCTTCCTGGCAGAGTCATTCCTGACGCTGGTGCGCATGTTCCAGGGCAATGTCTCCAGCGACAATCTCGGCGGCATCATCACCATCGGCGTGGTCTCGCACTCCTGGGCGGGGCTCGGTCTCGCCAAGCTGTTCTTCTTCCTGTGCATGCTGAGCGTCAACCTCGCATTCCTCAACGTACTTCCGATTCCTGTGCTGGACGGCGGTCATCTGGCCTTCCTGCTGATCGAGAAGCTGAAGGGCTCGCCGGTGAGCGAGCGCGTGCAGTCGGCGAGCCAGATCGTCGGACTCGTGCTGGTGGGTCTGCTGGTGCTGTACGTCACGTACAACGACATTCAGCGTCTGATCGCAAACTAGCCGCGCACGCCATGCAGGCCCTGCTCGAGTTGCTGCGCATCTCGCTGCTGCCCACGGCGGCGGCCGATGCGCTGGTGGGACACTGGCTTGGCTCCAGTTCCTTCCCCGCCACTGAGGCGGGAGCGCAGTCCTCCGGCCTGTCTGTGCCGACGGTGTGGCTTGCCGTGCCGGCCTCGCTGTGCGTGTACCACGGCGCGATGGCGCTCAACGACTGGGCCGATCGCGACGAGGATGCGCGGGTGCGCCCCCGGCGTCCGATCCCCTCTGGACGCATCTCGCCCGCCACGGCGCTGGCGATCGCCATGGCGCTCTTGGCGCTCGGCGTGAGCTGGGGCCTGCTCGTCAACCTGGCCGCAGGTGCGCTGCTGGGCGCAGTGGCCGTGCTTGCGGTGCTCTACGACCTGCGCGGTCGCGGTGCTTGGCGCGGGCCGCTGCTGCTGGGCGCCTGCCGGGCCGGGAATCTGGGCTTCGGCGTGCTCGCGGGAACGGGCGGCATGCTGCCGGCGCCCTGGGTTCTCGGCGGCCTGTGCGCTTACGGCCTGTACGTGTTCTCGATCTCGCGCATCGGGCGTCTGGAGGATGGTCCGGCGGAACAGGTCGGAACCGCTCCTTCGCTGTGGCTGCTGCTGGCGGCGGCGGCGATGCTCGCGCTGCCGCTCGTGCGAGTGCTGGAGGCCCGGATCTGGACGGCTCTGCCGCTGGCGCTGCTGGGCGCAGGCCTGCTGCTGCGCTCGGCGCTACCGGTGCGGGATTGGGCGCGAGCGCAGCTGGTGCCCACCATGGGACGCGCGCTGCGGCTGCTGTTGGTGATGACCGCCGCCCTGGCGCTGTGCCAGCCGGGCAGGCAGGGTTTGTGGACGGCCGCTGTGGTGCTGTGCGGATATCCGCTGGCCCACGTGCTGCGCAGGCGCTTCCCGCCCTCCTAGCGCGACAGCCCCGCGCGCTTCTCAGGGGTTGTGTCGCGCTCGCTCGGCGAGCCAAAGCAGGGCCGCCTCACGGTTGGGCAGCACGTCATCGAGCTGCAGCGCTTCGGCTTCGCGCAGGATCCGGCCCCAGGCCGGTCCGCGCGGCACGCCGGCCTGCGCCAGGTCCTCCGAATGCAGCAGCGGCGTCGGATGCAGGCCTGCCGGCCCCAAGGCCTCGATCTCGCGCGCGTAGGCCTCGATGTGCGCATCACTCAAGGCCAGCGCGCGCGTGCAGCGCAGCGCGAGTTCAAACCCAGGGCTGCGCGCGGCGTGGATGCGCGTCGCGCGGGAGCCGTGCGCGAGGGCGCTGAGAGCGGGAGCCAGACGCCAGCAACCGGTGATGCTCTCGCGTTCCTCCCGCGAAGGCCGCAAGCTCTCCAGCGCCTCGGGATGGCGGCGGAGCAGCAGCGCGAGGCCCAGCTCGAGGCCGCAGCCTGCGGGCGGCTGCGCATCGGGTGCTTCGGCCCGCTCGATCGCCTCCAGCGGCGCGCCTTGCCAGGGCGCAAACAGCTTGCCCAAGGCCCCGCAGTCCTCGAGCAGTTCGATCGCGCGGGCCGCGTTGCGCCGCGCGAAGATCTTGCCCAGCTCATCCCGGACGCGCTCTCCGGCGACGCCTTCCAGCGCACGGGTGGCCGAGCTCGCCGCCTCGAGCAGGCCGGGGGCCGGCTCCAGCTCGAGCGCCGCCGCAAAGCGGGCCATGCGGAGGATGCGCAGGCCATCTTCCGAGAAGCGCTGCTGCGCATCGCCCACGCAGCGCAGCGTGCGAGCCTCCAGATCCGCAAAGCCTCCCGTGGGGTCGAGAAACTCATCCCGCAAGGGGTCGAGGTAGAGAGCGTTGCAGGTGAAGTCGCGGCGTGCGGCGTCCTCTTGCGGGGTCTCGCCGAAGCGCACGCTGTCGGGCCGGCGGCGATCCGTGTAGCCCTCATCCGAGCGAAAGGTCGTGTGCTCGAGCGCCTCGCCCTCGATCTGGATCAGCATCGTTCCGAACGGCCGGCCGATCGGAACCGTGTGCTCGAAGACGCGCTCGATCACCTCGGGCGTCGCCCGGGAAGTCAGGTCGGCATCCTTGGCCGGCAACCCCAGCGCCAGATCGCGCACCGAGCCCCCGACAAGCCAAGTGCGACAGCCCGCCGACTCCAGCCGTTGCGCGGCGGCGATCGCGGCTTGGCGAAGACTGCCGGAAAGCTCTTGCATCGTGGGTCGGCGAAGCATGGATTGGAGACTAGCACAGGCAATCCCTCCATGACGAGCACGACCTTGGCCCCCACGGAATCTACGGCAGCAGCCGCCGCTGCCAAGCCCAAGCAGAAAACCGCCGCC
Organism: Planctomycetia bacterium; assembly: GCA_005799545.1. Taxonomy (GTDB): domain Bacteria; phylum Planctomycetota; class UBA1135; order UBA1135; genus SYGM01. Next base: position 15,241 of record SYGM01000164.1, read on the forward strand.
GCGATCGGCCTCAGTGTCAGCGACTATCTCACGCTGCTGCTGATCGGCCTCGTGGTGATGCTGGTTTCGCTGCCGAGACTGAGACACTTCGCGCTGCGCGAGAACGAGCTGGATGCCGTCGCGATGCTGAATGCGCTGGGCGAGGACATGAGCGAGTATTCCGAGGCGCTGCCGGACGGCGGAGTTGCGGCACTGCTCGCGGCCAACTCGCGCCACGAAGATCGCTTCGAGGACATCGAAGTGCTACCCGACATGCGTCTGCGCCGACACGGCTATCTCTTCGATGCCGTCGAGCCGCAACCTGGGCAGTGGGTGCTGCGCGCATGGCCTTGGGAACATGGTCGCACCGGACTGGGCGCGTTCGTGTACACGCCTGCACACGGTCTGCTGGGGCACGCCAATCCGGACGCGCAGTTCGAGGGCGAGCAATCTCCCCCGGCGGTGCTGCCGGCGCTCAGTCGCGGGCAAGGCTGGACCGGCCTCGCGCGCTAGCGACCGGCGGAGCGGCGGCTTTCTTCCTTGAGGTAGTACTGCGCGAGCTCGGTGATGCCCAGTTGCCGGAGCACTTCCGCCACCTGCTTGAGATCGCGCGCGGGCTGACGCGCCCAGCCCCCGCCGAGCAGAGCCTCCGTGCCGCGGTCCTCCGGCGCGAGGTACGACGCCGTGGCGGCATCGCGCACGATTTCAGCGGCCTGGTCGGGGGCCGCATGAATCGCGACGAGATTCCCGCCCTTGTCGAGCACCAGGTGCAGCGGCTGCGGCAGGCTCTCGAACGGGCCGAGCACTTCGATCAGCATCACCTCCAGCAACTGGCGCAGTCGCTGTGTGCAGAAGCCGGCCTCCGCGAGCAGGGATGCGCCGGCGGCGGACTTCGACAGCGCGGCACGCGCGGCGTTCTGCTGCGAGGGCTCGTCCAGCAGCAGCACGATGTGACGCACGCCGTACTTGCGCAGGTCAGCAGACTGGCCCTCGATCGCTTCGAAGGTGCGCAGCGAACGTTCGTCGCTGCCGCTTCCGAAGGACAGGATCACCGCCGACCCCGCGAGCTCCGCGATGCGTCGGGGAGCGCCCTCCAACCTCGGCAGAGCGATCGGCCCCAGCGGCAGCTTGTCGATCAGGACGATGCGGCTGGCGGGAGCCATGCTCATCGGCGGGCTGGGATCGGCCGGGCGCGCGCGCAGCTGCGCGGAAGAGAGCGGCTCGCGCGGTTCCAGAACGCTGCCCTTGCGCAGCCGATAGTGGCGGTCGGCCGCCACATGCTCCATTCGCGTCTGTGTGCCGTCGGGCCAGCGCACGCGCACCAGATCCGCGGAAGCATGCGGACCGAGCGGGAAGTGCACGCGACGGGAGGACGCGCACATGAAGCCCTGCGCGATCTGCACGCTGCGGCGCAGAACGCGATTCCCGACATGCACGAAGACCTGTGCGCCGATGGCCTCGCGGTTGCCGGTGTCGCTGGAAAGTTCCAGTGACAGGAAGTGATTGGCTGTGCGCTGCTCGTTGATCATCAGGCGCAGGCGCGGACCGCTGCGGTTGCGCAGCAGCAGATCCATACGGCCGTCATCATCCCAGTCCAGCGTGGCGGCGCCGCGCATGTCGTCGAGGAAATCGAGGCGCGAGACGGCTGAAACATCGGCGAAGCGACCGTCGCCCAGATTGAGGTAGGCGTACTTGCGCTCCCAGCCGTTCCAGGACCAGCCCTCGAACATGGTGAAGTGCCGGATCGCATCCCAGGCGGCCGCGTATTCCGGGGCCGGATCACCGCTGAGGTTGGTGCGCGCGATCACCTCCCGCCAGAAGAAGCTGTCGAGATCGTCCTGACGCGGATTCGACGCGAATCCATTGGGAACGAAGATGTCCGGGCGCATGTCGTTGCCGAAGTCGACAAAGCGCGCCCCCCAGGCCCAGCCCGCCTCGCTGACGCCGGCGGCCACCGTGCGGTCGGCGTACGTGCCGTCGGGCTGCGCCACCAGCAGCGTGTTGCCGCGCGCATGGTACAGGTAGTCAGGCCGCAGCTCCGGATTCCCGCTGAGAAAGCGCGGCTGGGCGGCCACCCGCAGTCCGGCGGGCGAGTGCATGTTCGTCACATACAGATCGAGGCGACCATCCCCGTCGACATCGTCCATGTCGGCGCCCATGCCGGCGGCCTGATCGACCACGCCCGCTTCCGGGGCCGCATCGCGAAAGCGGCCCTGTTCGTTGAGATAGAGGCAATTGCGGCCGAAATCGTTGACGGCATACAGGTCCATCCAGCCGTCGAGGTTGAAGTCCTCGATGTAGAGGGCCAGCGTGTAGCGCTCGGCATGCACGTCGAGCCCCACATCAGAAGCGGCCTCCCGGAATCCGTTCGCGCCATCGTTGCGCCAGTACAGATTGCGCGCACCGTTGTTGGCGTTGTGGTAAGGCACCGGCGCACCGCCGGCGACGCCACCCCGCACGTAACGGCAGGCGAAGATGTCCAGATCGCCGTCATTGTCGAAATCGGCGGCGCTCATGCTGGTGATCTCGGCCTCATCCGGTGCGCGCAGCACCACACCGCGCTCGAGCGTGCGGCGCTCGTCGTTCCAACGGACGAGGATGTTACCCACGATGGCCATGGCGAGGTCTTGGTCGCCGTCGCCGTCCAAGTCCGCGAAGAAGGCCGGTCCTGTGTTGTCGAGCAGGGCCACGCCCCAATCGCCGCTGGCATCCTGCAGTCCCCCATCGGCGCAGCGCAAGAGCAGGCGGTTGGCCTGCCCGCCGGGCTGGGCGAGATAGACGTCCTCGCGTCCGTCTCCGTTGGGATCCCCGATGGCGATGCCGTGCATGCCGAGGAATGGCTGGTTGGAGAGCCGATCCTGCCTGAGATGGTAATCGCCGTTTCCGCGCGCGATCTCTTGGCGGAAGCAGGCCAATTCGCCGAACACCTCCCCTGTGCGCTCCTCGAAGGCCGTTGCGCTGGCGTGAATCCACTGATTGCCGAGCACGTGCAGACTTGTGATGGCCTGCGGTGCCTGGCGCGGCAGCTCGGCGCGCAAGCGTAGATTGTGCTGCCAGCCCTCACCGCCCTGACGTGCGTGCGTCCGGATGTACAGATCGACGCCGAACTTCTCCGTGCCGAGCTCATCGCAGCGATAGGCCTCGACGATCAGGGACTCGAGCGCGGCCGGGCCGAACGCTTCCTTCCAGCGCGAGAGCATCGCGAGAAAACCCGCCTGATCGAGCAGTGCCGGCTCCGCAGCGGATTCCTGCAGGTCGGGTTCATGCACCGTCCAGATCGACTCCACTGTCCGGCCGGAATCCTTCGGGACGGACCAGGGCTGTGCAAACGGCACCGTCGTGGACGGCAGCCAGCGCTCGAGCGCCGCGCGCTCGCCGCGCTCCCACCAGGCGCGCAGAGCGGTGGCCAGTCCGGACTCGAGTTGCTCGGCGAGGACTTCCGTGTCCCAGCCCTGAGTCTTGGGATTGATGTTCTGGCGCAGCTGGTCCTGAAAGGCGCTCAGCTTGCGAACGCGGCCGCGCACTTCGTGGGCGGCGGCCGGAAAGGGCTGCTGCACGAGCGGAGCTGCAGGGCCCGAGCCAGGACTCGCATCCGCAACCGCGGAGGGCGAGGGTCGCTGAGCTGGCCGCACATCGGGCGCCGCTTCTTCAGTTCCGCAGCCGGCGAGGAGCACGGTCAGCAGAGCAAGGGCGCTTGCACGAGGCTTCATTGGCTCCGTCCGTACCAGGCCCACAGCAGGTTGTTGAATGCCGGACGCACCACAGGATCATCGACCTCCAGCGCAGCCCGCTTGAGCACCGGTGCCACCGCCGCCGCAGGGCCGATGCGAGCCAGCTCAAAGGCCGCGACCAGGCGCTCCGGCGCGCTCATCCGGCCCGATTCGAAGGCCTGCAGCAGGAACTCGCGCGCGGCATCGTCGCGCTCGAAGCAGGAAACGCTCAGCAGATCCAGCCTTCGCACCGGATCGCTCTCCGCACGCCAGCGCTCACGGACCAGCTCACGGCCGTGGGACCCGCAATTGCCCAGCTGGGTCACGAACCAGCGGTGTGCCGTGAAGCCCTTGGTCGGCGAGGGCTGCGTGGCTGCGAGGCTGTAGAGGTACTCGGCCGCAGACCGCAGGGGAATCTGCGCCAGGGCACGCCAGAGCGCGGCGCGCTCCACCCGCAGCGGACCGATCTCGCCGCGCTCCAGACCCATCAGAACCGCGAATGCGGATTCGGCCAGACGCGAATCGCGCAGCATCGGCTCGCGCAGGACCACCAGTGCCCGCTCGAGCCCCCCGCGTTCGCCTTTCAGCAACTCCAGCGCCTCGTTCTCCGCCACCGGGACGCGCTTGGCAACCAGGGCGCCGAGCGCGACGCCGCGCACTTCGTCCGCAGGATCACCCAGCGCCTGCTCCAGCGCCGCCAGTTGTTCCGCATCACACTCGATCTCGCTGAGCGCCTGCGCGCTGAGCTTGCGCACAGGCATGTAGTCATCCTCGCGCAGCCGGGCGGTGAGCTCTTTCTGCAGACTCGCATCCCGCAGGCAGTGCAGTGCCAGCTCGCGACGGGCCGGCTGGGGATCGCGCAGCCAGCCGCGCAGTGCTTCCAGTGCCAGAGCATCGCCGCGCTTGGCGAGCGCCGCCAGAAGTCGTCCGCGCAATTCGCCCTCGACGCGCGGAACCAGCTCGCGGAAACCCGCCAGCAGTTCCGGATCCTCGATCTGCGCAAGCCGCGGTCCAAGCGCGAGCAGTACCAGCGGCGGGATCGCTCGGTTCTCCACCCACTGCGGCAGCGTTCGCGCCACGCGCTGTGGATCGCAACGCCACAGTGCCGCCGCAAGCTCGCCGTAGTTCTCGGCTCCCGTCAGCGGTCCCTGAGCCACCAGAGTTTCGAAATCGGCGGGGTGAGCCGCGTGCCGCATGCCCCGCAGCGCGGCGATGCGCACCGTGCCGGATGGGTGAGTCAGGCCGCGCAGCAAGAGTGCACGAGACGTGTCTCCCGTCATGCGTGCAGCCACCTCGATCACGTTGACCGCGCGCGGCGTGCGCTGGGGGTCATCCGCATTGCGCTCATACAGGCGCGTCAGCTCCGGGAGAGCCGCAGGGCCGAGCTCCGCCAGTTCGCGCTTGGCGGCATGCAGCGGCTCAGCCAATCCGAACTCCAGCTTGGAGGCCAGCGCCGGAATCAGATCGCTGGTGTCTTCGAGGAACGGCTCGGTGCGCGCACTGCCCAGTAGCTCGCGCACGCGCACGTCGTCCCAGAGCGTCTGGAGTTCAGAAGCGGCGGACCGCCCTCCCGCGGCGCCGGAAGTGGATGTGCTCGACGCCGGCTGGTCGGTTGGCCCGCAGGCGGTGGCGCACAGCAGCAAGCCCGCGCCGAGACGCCGCAGCGCATCGGGATTCATCTCAGCGATCTCCCAGCGTTCCCTGGGCACGTTCGAGTGCCAGCTTGGCTTTGGCAAAGGCGGAGCGCGCTGCGCGCTCGCTTGAGAGTGCAGCGAGGAGATCCTGTTGGAACTGCAGTACTTGGAAGGTGGTGGTGATGTCGACGGCCCGCCGCGCCTCTTCGGCCTTGAGCTGCTCGCGCGCGAGCTCGATGCTTTGACGGGCGGCCGCAACAGCATCGGCCTGATAGGCGATCTGCCGCACGGACTCGCGAATCTCGCGCACCGCTCCCGTCTCCAGCGAATCGTAGCGCAGGCGCGCTGCCCGCAGGGCCGCCCAGGAGGACTTGAGCTTGTTGCGTGCGCCGGTGTTGCCGAGCGGTATCGAGTAGTTGAGCGCGGCGCTGAACGTCGGGTTGTCGTAGGAGAGCGAATCTTCCAGGGCCGAGCTGGCGCTGCCGTCGAAGGCTTCGCCGTTGGCCCCCAGCTCCAGATCGAGCTGCGGGCCCTTTTCGTTCTCGCGCAGCTCATGATCGAGCGCCGCCAGATCGATCTGCAGGCGCTGCTGGCGCAGATCGCTGCGCATTTCGATCGCGATCGACAGCGCATCGCTCCAGGCCGGGGCGTCGGAGCGCTGGGCTTCCTTGGGCAGCTGGGTGCGCGGGGCGATGTCGGTGTTCCAGATTTCCTCGGAGCGACCGGTGAAGATCAGGCGCTTGAGGCTGTCCGAGGCAGTGCGGACGCGCGTGTGCGCGGTGATGCGCTCCTGTTCGCGCGTGGCGACCTGGGTCTGGGCCTGCAGCACATCAAGCCGCGTCCCCACGCCCGCGTCGAGCCGCTTCTGCTCCTGGTCGACCTGCTTGCGCGCCAGCTCGACACCACCCTGTTTGACTTCGAGATCGTCGATCGCCGCCACCAGATCCCAGTACGCGTTGCCGACATCAAGCAGCAGCTGCTGGCGCGTCGCACGCTCCTTTTCGAGCTGCGTTCGCCAGGACAACTCCGACTGACGCTGGGTCTGCGTGGCCCATGTGCTCCACGCGCCGCGCATCAGTGGCTGCGTGTAGGTCATCGACACCACATCGCGCGTGGCCGGATTGATGGCGGAGAACGCGCTGTTGGTTTCGGTTCGGACGCTGTCGAAGGAGGCGCGGAAATTACCGCCCGTGGTCAGCGGTCGCACGAAAGACATGCCGTACGATGCCACCGTGGAGTCTTCGCCGCCGTAGGTGAACTGCGCCTCGCCGTCGGTGTCGCTGTAGCGGCCGTTGGCGTTGAAGGTCCAGTCGAACGCGCCGAAGCTGGCGCGGTGCGTGAAGAAAGCCGCATCGGAGTCCAGCTTGGCAATGGCGGCCTCGGCGTTCTGCGTCAGGGCCAGCTCAAAGGCCTGCTCCAGCGTCAGGGCGAGCGCGGGCTGCGCGGCACCCGCCTGCGCACCATCGACAGGCGCAACCTGTTCGTGGGCGGGAGCCTGCTGCGCCGAGGGAGCGGAGGAGGGGGGGGCTGACTGGACGGTCAGGCAGACGAGGAGAACGTGGGCGTGCATGCGGATCGTCGATGATACTCCAAGAGGGGGGGCGGGTTGCGAGCACCCCGCCGCCGGGGCCACAGGCTGTACGCAAGCCTCACGCGGTGCTGTCGCGAATTCCCGGAATGCCAGGCAGCCGATCGAGCACCTGCTCCAGCCGGCCGGCCATTGCACCCTGACCCTCGACCGTCAGGCGCAGGCTGCGCGTTTCCATGTCCGGCTGCTCGATGAGGATGCGCAGTCGCTCGGGCGGCAACTGGTCCTCCACGCGGGAGGCCCACTCAATGGCGCTGATCGCCGGGGCGTGGAGCAACTCGGCGCCACCCTCGGCCAGCAGGGATCTCTCACGCCCCTCCATCCACGCGTCGAGGTGATGGAATGGACCATGGCGCGCGGTGTAGCTCTGCATCAGGGCATACGTGGGGCTGCTGATCCGCTCGCGCACTCCCAGACCGCGGGCCAATCCGCGCACCAGACAGGTCTTGCCAGCGCCAAGCCCTCCATCGAGCAGCAGCAGGGCCCCCGGCTCGAGCAACTCCCCCAGCGCGGCACCCAGTGCTTCCGTGGCGGCAGCCGATCCCGAGTGCAGCGTCCGTTCACGCACCATGCAGCCAGCCTCCCTGCTGTATCCGAAAGTTCTGACGCTTTCCATCCGGGCCCATCAGCACAAGACCGCGGCCTCGTCGGGCTCGCCCGATGCAAACGAGTCCCGGCAGCGCACGCTCGAGCGCAGCCCGCAGCCGGGCAGGCGCTCCGATCAACAGTTCGTGGTCCTCACCGTCGTGCAGCGCGTGAGTCAAAGCATCGCCACCCATGCGCCGCGCCTCGGGATGAATCGGCACCTGCGCGAGTTCAAGCTCGATTCTGGTGGAAGACAGGCGCGCCATGCGGTGCAGATCGATGCACAGACCGTCGCTGATGTCCATCAGCGCGCGGGCCCCCGCGCGCGCCGCGCTCAGGCCTTCCGCGATGCGGGGCCGGATGTCGAGATGTCGGCCGCGCCGGTTCAAGCCCAGCGAACCACCCAGCGGCCCCGTGACATACAGCAGATCGCCTGCGCGCAGGCGTTCGCGTCCCGGTGCGGTGCCGCGCAGCGTGCGCTCCCCAAGCGCAGTCACGCACAACTGCGCCGGTCCGGGTGCTTGCGCGAGATCACCGCCGACAAGCTCCGCGCCGTGCCGGGCTCCGGCAGCCCGGACGCCCTGAATGGCGGCGCGCAGCCACCGCTCCGCGGTGCCGGCCGGTGCGCGCACCGACAACAACAACGCTCGTGGCACAGCCGCGCTCGGCGCCAAATCGCTGAGCGCGCGCAGCGCCGCCTTCTCGCCGACTCGGCGTGCGGGCGTGCCGCGCTCGTAGTGCACGCCTTCGATGCAGGTGTCGACGCACAGCACGGGTTCGCCACGCAGGCGGCGCAGCACGGCGGAGTCGTGTCCCCGTGTTCCGCTCAGCACGAGCGGTCTCGGCAGGCGAGCGAGCCAGCGATGCAGCGAGTCTTCGTTCCACGCCATGACGCCACAGATTAGCGCGGCGCAACGCCGGCCGCAGCCAAGGCACCCAGCAGCTCGCGCACGGCCGCCGCCGGGTTGCGACCCCCGAACACAGCGGCCCGGACCGCAAGGCCGTGCGCACCGCTAGTCAGCGCGCGGGCCACATGGGTGGCATTCATGCCGCCCAGCGCGAGCACGGGCACATGACTTTGCCGCACGAGCTCGGCCAGACCATCGAATCCGAGCACGGGCAGCAGGCCCTGCTTGGATGGAGTGGGCAGCACGGGACCCGCCAGCAGGAAATCGGCACCCTCCCGATCCTGCGGCGCATCGTGCGCGTGGGCCGAGAAGCCGACCAGCTGCCCCGGCAGCAGCAGGCTTCGAGTCTGGCGCGGCGAAAGCGAGCGGAATCCCAGCTGCACACCATCGGCTCTCAAAGCGCGCACGAGGTGCACGCTGTCATGCATCAGAAGCCGCGCTCGCTTCGCCGCCGGCAGCAGCCGCGCGTGCAGTGCGATGCGGAGGCGGTCACTGAGTGCGGGTTCGCGCAGCAGCAGCGCGGGCAGACCCGCCGCCAGAGCTTCTTCCGCCAGCGCAGCAAAGTGTTCCAGATCAGCTGGACACGCCAGTCCGCCCGGACTGATGGCCAGCAGCCGCGGGATCGGCCCGCTCATGCCTCGTCGAGCTCGACCAGAAAGCCCAGATCGCGCAGCAGCGAGGTCAGACGCTTGAGCGTTCCGCCGGGACGCAACCGCACGCGCGCTTCACCAAGGGTCTCCGCGATCAGCGGACGCACGCCCGGATCGTGGGAGAAGCGCTTCATCAGATCCGGATCATCGCAGGTGACGACGTGGTCCTTGCCCAGGTGCATCAGGCCGGCGCGCGCGGCCCAGCTGCGGATCGAAAAGAGCACGTTCTGCGGCACGGGCGTGCGCGAGTGCATCTCCAGCGTCTCGAGGATCCGACGCAGGTACATGCCCTCCACCAGCGCGCGATGCACGCTCTTCTCGCTGATCGAGAAGTGCAGCACTCCGCTCTGGGAGCCGCGCGCGCAGAACCGATCGAGATCATGCACCAGCTCGGCATCGTCGCCGGTCGGGAACAGAACCACCTCGAAGTCGGGCGTCACGACGAGGTTGCCGACGCGCGAGGCCTGGATCGGCGAACCATCGCTGACTCCCAGCAGGCGCGCGCCGACCCGCGTCAGCCGCATCGCCACCGGGCGTCCGGAGCGGTCGTAGCCCAGATCCACGATTCCCAGCAGGTACAGCCGATGCCGCACCCAGTTGACGAGGTTCCAGGCCATGCGCTGGGGATCCTCGTTGGGCGTGTACTGGCCCTGCACCATGCGCGAGCCGAAGTGAGACTCCACGTCGAGCTCGTCGAGGCTGCAAAGATACGTGTTGCGCGCCAGGAACGGAACATACATCAGGTCGTACCAGACCAGCGGCTCGACGCGCTTGAGCAGGCGCACGAGGATGCGACGCATGCGCGCCTGATGGAAGTTCTCCGCGCCAGGGATGCGCTCGTCCATCGAGTACTCCAGCAGCGAGCGCAGCTTGTGCTCGAGATCCTGATTCTCCCAGGCTCGGCCCTGTGCGCTGAACGCGAAGGTGCGTTCGCCGGTCGATTCGATCAGGTGGGCGTGGCGCGTGAAGGCTTGGATGAACTCCAGCACCTCGTTGCGCGACAACTCACGGCCGGGGTTGGGGATCAGCTCTTCCTGCAGGCGCTTTTCCGTGGTCTTGAAGATCTCACCGCGCACCGTGAAGCGCACGTGGTGGTCGATCAGGAATCCGAGGAAACGCGTGATGTTGGAGACCAGGTTGACACCCAGCGACGCTTCATCGTGCGGTTGGTCGGGGTCGCCGGGGACGGCCACCCGGCGCAGCCAGGCCAGCGCCACTTCATTGAAGATCAGCAGCGTCTCGTCGTTGTGCTGGATTCCGAAGTGCGTCAGATCCAGCCGTTCCACGGTTCCGACCAGCGACTCCTCCAGCACGTGCCCCCAGCGACGTCCGCCCCAGGGCACTGGCGTGTCCATGCGTTCGTACAGGCTCTTGGTGAGGATGCCGCCGAACTCGAGGATGGCCTTTTCAACGATCGCGCGAAGTTCCGGCGCCAGTCGTTCGACGCGCGCGACGGCGGCCGTGTCGTTGGAGTAGAGCTTGTACATCTCGCGCTGACGCGAGGGCGGTGTGCGGGCCGCGCGAGCCGGATCGTCGTACAGCTTGTCGAGGTAGCCGCGCAGGCTGAACACATCGAAGGCCCGGCGCTCGCGTGCCCGCACATGGCGGATCAGGAGTTCCCCCAGTTCGCCCGGAATCGTCCAGGCGCGGGTGCCGTATTCCTGAGCGTTCGTGCTCTTGCTCTCGACGAGGAACCCCAGGCGCACCAGCTGGGTCAGCGCGGCTTCGAGGTCGTAGCTCGACAGATACGACAGCGGCCGCGCATTCGCCAGCTCGGGGACCGTGCACTGGAAGCGCGGCGCATCCAAATGCTGCTCGAGGATGGATGTGTGCTTGCGTCCCAGAGCCTGAAGGCGGGCCGCGACGTGCTTGCCGTCCAGCATCCACTCGCCCACCTGTCTACGCACGAAGACCGCGTCTTCGGGAACACGCGCGTGCTTCTGTCCGCACCAGAAGCGGTACATCTCCGGCCAGTCAGACTCACGGACGCGCTGCAGAGCCTCGTTCAGGCTCAGCCGGCCGTTGCGCTTGTCGTTCTCGGGGGGCTTCATGCCGTCGGGAGGCTGGTGGATTCGAGGATCTCGTAAGCGTAGCCCTGCTCGGTGAGGAACAACTGGCGCTTCTGGGCGAAGTCCTGATCCTTCGTGTTGTGCGTCACGATCGAATAAAAAACGGCTCCAGAACCGTCCGACTTGGGCCGCAGCACCCGGCCGAGGCGCTGGGCCTCTTCCTGGCGCGATCCGAAGGTGCCGGAAACCTGAACCGCCACGTTGGCATCGGGCAGATCGATGGCGAAGTTGCCGACCTTGGAGACGATCAGCAGAGGGATGCTGCCGTCCTTGAACCCCGCGTAGAGCTTCTCCCGTTCCGGAGTCGGCGTCTTGCCCGTGATCAGCGGCGCCTTGAGCTGGCGGGCGAGCGATTCCAGCTGGTCGATGTACTGACCGATCACCAGCACGTGCGCGCCCTTGTGGCGCTCGACGAGCTTTTGCAGCACCGGAACCTTGGCGGGATTCTCGCTGGCGATCCGGAACTTGTTGCGTGCGTCGGCCGCGGCGTAGATCGTGCGCAGCGACGGCTCGAGCGGAACGCGTACCTCGACGCAGGTCGCGGGCGCGATGAAGCCCTGCCCCTCCAGCACTTTCCATGGCACGTCGTAGCGCTTGGGCCCGATCAGGCAGAACACTTCGTCTTCGCGCCCGTCCTCACGCACCAGCGTTGCCGTGAGGCCCAGTCGGCGGCGTGCCTGCAGCTCCGCCGTGACGCGGAAGACCGGTGCGGGCAGCAGGTGCACTTCGTCGTACACGACAAGGCCCCAGTTCTCGCGCGAAAAGATGCTGAAGTGTTCGAACTCCGATGTCTTGGTCCGCCGCCAAGTCAGCATCTGGTAGGTCGTGATGGTCACGGGCCGGATGCTCTTGGCATCGCCGGTGTACTCCCCCACGTCTTCCGGAGCTAAGCCGGTCTTGTCGAGGATTTCCGTCCGCCACTGACGCACCGCGACCGTGTTGGTGGTCAGGATCAGCGTCTTCTCGCCGACGAGGTTCATCACCCCGATCGCGACCACCGTCTTGCCCGCACCGCAGGGCAGCACGACGACGCCGCTGCCGCCGAGCACGCTGCCGCCGGCGTGGAAGGCCTTGGCGGCCCCCTCTTGGTAGGCGCGCAGCCCGAAGGGGCGTCCGCCGAGTGTCTCGCTGCGCAGTGCGATGGCGAGGGCATCGCCCCTACGATAGCCGCCGCGATCATCCACGGGGAACCCAATCTTGATCAAGGCCTGCTTGAGCGTGCCCCGCGTCAGCGGCCCCAGCAGCACACGGCCGTCGGGTTGGATCTCAACAAGCTCGCGGATCGATGCATGGCCCAGCACATCCTTGAGCACGACGGGATCGCGGCTCAGCAATGCAAAACGCTCCTCATCGGGGCGAATGCGCTCGATGCGCAGCAGTCCATACCGGTGAATCCAGTCACGGATCTCGGTGACAACGTTGCGCGGAACGGGCACGCAGGAGAGCTCTTCGAGCGATTCCACGATGCCCTCGGCCGTCAGGCCGATCGCAGCCGCGTTCCAGATCGAAATCGGGGTGATCCGGTAGGTGTGCAGATAGTCGGGGCTCTTCTCCAACTCGGCGAACAGCGCCAGCTTGTCGCGCGCCTCTGCGAAGCGGGGATGCTCCTCCGTCATCGGGCGCCCTTCGGCGTCCTTACGCGGCCGGCCCTTCTCGTCGATGACGGCTCGCACGGTGTGCAGCATCATGGACCGGTCGCTCTGCACGATCAGCGGATTGTCAGGACGCATCAACTACCTCCGCGCGAGCCCGCTCGCTATCTGTGAACTCCAGCCAGGGGCCCGTGACCGAAGCGCGATCCCTGAAGAGCGCGCGCGGTGTGCCCTGTCCAATGATCCGCCCGCCGGCCTCGCCGCCGCCGGGGCCCAGCTCGACCAGTCGGTCGCACACCGACAAGAGTCCGGTGTGGTGCTCGATCATCAGCACGGCATTGCCCGCCGCGGAAAGGCGATCGAGCACGCGTGCCAGATGGACAACATCGCACTGGGCGAGGCCGGTCGAAGGTTCATCGAGGATCACGATGCTGCGACCGCCGGACTGCGCCCGGTACAGCTCGGCCGCGAGCTTGACGCGCTGAGCTTCACCGCCGGAAAGCGTGGTGGAGCTCTGTCCCAGCTGCAGATAGCCAAGCCCCACCTCGCACAGCGTGTCGAGCAGCGGAACGAGCTGCGGCTGGTGCGCGAAGAACTCGCGCGCCTCCTCGGCCGTGAGTTCCAGTGCATCGGCGATGGAGCGTCCGCGCCAGGGCACGGCGAGAATGTTCGGCGCGTAGCGACGGCCCTGGCATTCCTCGCAGGTCAGCCACAGATCGGCGAGGAACTGCATCTCCACCTTGGTGGCGCCCTTGCCTTCGCAGGCCACGCAGCGGCCCTTGGTGCTGTTGAAGCTGAACGCGCCGGGATCGAGCCCCGCGGCGCGCGCTTCCTGCGTGCGCGCGTAGAGCTCCCGCAAGGGCTCCATCAGCCCAAGATAGGTCGCGGGAATGCTGGCGGGCGTGCGCCCTAGCGGCGTGGCGTCGACGACCACGATGCGCGTATCCGCAGGCACACCGCTCAGCTTCTTCCAGCGCCCCTGCGCCTTCTCGCCGCGCAGTGCGGGCACGAGGCAATCGAGCACCAGCGTGCTCTTGCCGGAGCCCGAGGGGCCGCAGACGCCGGTCCATTCGCCGAAACCGAACTCCAGATCGACTCCCTGCAGCGTGTGGAGGCGCGCGCCCTTGAGCTGAATGCGCGCGCGCGCAGTCTCGCCCGGTGCCGCCGGCGAACGGCGCAGCTCCAGCTCGCCGCGCAGCGCGGCGCCGGTGCGCGAGGCCTGCACAGCGATGACCTTCTCGAGCGGTCCGCTGGCGACGACCTCTCCGCCGTGACGGCCGGCCCCCGGCCCCATGTCGACGATCCAGTCGGCGCGCTTCATCACCGCCGGATCATGTTCCACAACCAGTACGCTGTTGCCGCGCGTGACAAGCTCGCGCAGCGCATCAACCAGCGCGTGGGTGTCGCGCGGATGCAGGCCCACGGTGGGCTCATCCAGCACATAGCAGACACCGGTCAGCTGCGAACCCAGGCTCGAAGCCAGTCGCACGCGCCGCGCTTCGCCGCCCGATAGAGTATTGGTCGCCCGCGAGAGCGTCAGGTACGACAGCCCCACGCGATCGAGCAGCGACAGCCGACCTTCGATCTCGGCCAGCACGGCACCGACCGTGCGCTCGAGACTGTCGCGTCCGCGCAGGCTCTGCACCCAGGCGTGTGCTTCGCCGACGGTCAGCTCAAGCAGCTGCGGCAGGCGCAGCTTGAGGATCGTGACCGCGCGCGAGGCCGGTGCCAGGCGCTCGCCGCGGCAGGCGCTGCAGGTCTGGCGCTCCATCACGGCCTCCAGCGTGGCGGCCCACTCCGGATCCTCGGTCTTCTTGTGCCAGGCATCGACGTGGCCGCACAGGCCCGGCCAGGCCGCGCGGAATTCCTCTTCGACCTGCGCGTTCTCGGTGCTGCGCTCCAGCTTGACCAGATAACTCGGCTTGGAACCGACACCGCGCGCGATCAGGGCGCGCTTGTCTTCCGGGATCCAGCTCCAGGGTTTGTCGAGCGGCACCTTGTGCTGCTTCGCGACCGTGCGCAGCAGCATCTCGTAGTAGCCCTTGCCTTTGGCGAGCCAGCGCGAGAGCTTGCCATGCAGAGCCCCATCCTCGATCGAGAGCTCCGGGCGCTCGAACAGCAGTTCCTCGCTGCAGGTGAGGTGCTCGCCGAGTCCGTCGCACTCCGGGCAGGCTCCGATGTGCGTGTTGAACGAGAAGTGGCGCGGCTCCAGCTCGCCTTCCGGCGCGAAACCGCACTCCGGACAGGCTCCCGCGGAAGAGAACTCGCGTTCCCGGCCGCTCTTCGAACGCACGCGCACGCGACCGCCGCCCAGCGCCTCGGCCTGCTCCACGGCTTCGCTGATGCGCGCCCGGGTGGTCGCGCTGACGCTGAGGCGATCGACGACCAGCTCGACGCGCGTCTCGGCGCCGATCGGAGGCAGCGTCTCTTCCAGGCGCAGCTCGCGACCGTCAACCAGCAGGCGGGCGAAGCCCGCCGCGCGCCAGGCAGACACGCGCGACTGAATGCGCTCGGCCGGCTGCTCCACCGGCGGCAGCGGAGCGCCGAGCATGGGCGCGCTGATCCAGACGGCCTCGCCGTCAAAGTGCTTCAGCACTTCGCGGGCGACGCGCGAGGCATCGCTGCGTTCCAGCGCCGTGCCGTGTTCCGGGCAGCGACGCGTTCCTACGCGCGCCCACAGTACGCGCAGATGGTCGAGCAACTCGGTCGTCGTCGCCACGGTGGAGCGCGGCGAGGCGCTCAGGCCCTTCGCTTCGACGGCGACGCTCGGGCCGAGTCCCTCGATCCGATCGACCGGCGGACGGTCCTTGGTGCCGAGGAACTGGCGCGCGTACGTGGAGAGCGACTCGACGAAGCGGCGCCGCCCCTCCGTGAAGATCGTGTCGAGCGCCAGCGAGCTCTTGCCGGAGCCGCTCGGTCCGCTGATCACCACCAGCGCATCGCGCGGGATGTCGACATCGATGGCCTTGAGGTTGTGCGTGCGCGCGCCCCGCACCCGCAACTCGCGCGGTGCTTCCGGCACCGGCAGGTGGCGCTCGGCATCCTGCTTCCAGTGGCGCGAGTCGAGGAACTCGCGCAGCGCCTTGCCCGTAGCCGAGCTTTTCACCTTGCAGAGCTCCTCCGGCGTGCCCTGGCCCATCAGACGACCGCCGCCGGCGCCGCCCTCGGGGCCTAGATCAATGACATGGTCCGCCGCCAGCACGAGATCGAGGTTGTGCTCGATCACCAGCACCGTGTGGCCCATGTCCACGAGCTTCTGCAGGCTAGCCACCAGACGCGCGACATCCTGCATGTGCAGTCCGGTCGTCGGTTCGTCGAGAATGTAGAGCGTGTGACCGCGCGGGCGCTTCTGCAGTTCCGTGACGAGCTTGATGCGCTGCGCCTCG
>SYGM01000165.1 GCA_005799545.1 Planctomycetia bacterium
CGATGGTGTCGGGGCCGGTGGCGCGTTGGGTGAAGCCGCTCAGGTAGGGAAAGAGCTTGTGATTGACGAAGTCGCGCAGGTCGTCGCCGACCATGGCGCGGTTGTGATCGAGCTTGCCGTCGAGGGTCTTGGGCGCCGCCCACTTCTCCTAGCGGTAGGGTTCGTCCAGGATGAACGAATATTTCTTCCCATTGAGCGCTGCTTCGTCGGCGCGATCCTGTTCCAGGCCGTCCAAGTATTTCAGAAACAGCAGCCAGGAAGTCTGCTCGGTATAATCCAGCTCGGTGGTGCAACCGGCTTCTTTGCGCAGCACGTCGTCGATGTTTGTGAAGGCTTGTTCAAACATGATTTACCGTATGTACCGGCGCCCCTGATCAAGCGCTAAGTCGGGCGCCAACTCTGAAGTGACTGAAAACGCAGATGAAAACAAGTGGAAGAGAGAAGAGGGAAAATTGGTCGGGGCGAGTGGATTTGAACCACCGACTTCACGGACCCGAACCGTGCGCTCTACCAAGCTGAGCCACGCCCCGACGATATCGACGGGGAAGCATAGGCTCCCCACCCCGCTCCGTCAACCCAAGCCGGGATTACTTGCCCAGATCGACGAAAACCCCGCCGTTCTGGTCCGCCAGCCGCTTCATGAATTCCTTCTGGAATTCGCCGATGGCGATGGTGTGCAGGACCACCTTGCGCAGCTCGTTGATGGCCTTGATTTCGCGCAGGATGTCATCCGGATCGACGTATTCCCCCACCGTGGGACGGCCGTCGGAGAGGAAGAAGACCGTGTCAGCCTCAACCTTGTAGTTCTGATCCTGTGTGCGCAGATCGTTGACGCCCAGCGCGGTCTTGAGTGAGCCGAAGGTGTTGGTCTTGCCCTTGTCGAGGTTGGCGGCGCCCGCCAGACCCACCGAGGCCAGATCCTCCTTGGAGGAGCCGCCGATCGGCTCCAGGCGCATGACCCATTCCTTGGCCGCCGACTTGTTGAGGATGTTGGCGGGCTGAAGGGTCTTCTTCCACATGCCGACATCCGTGGCGAACCAGATGATGTTGAAGCGCACGTTGGCATCGAGGCGCTCGATGGTGCGCGCGAGCTCCGTCTTGCAGATCGCCATGCGCGAGAAGCCCGGATAATTGCCGGCCTCGAAGCGCTCCTTCTCCGTGACGAGCGCTTCCATCGAGCCCGAGCAGTCGATCACGAAGATCATCTGGCGCGAGGCGGTCTGGATGCCGTTGTAGTTGGTCGCGACACCGGACTTGACGAACTCCCAGCCCTGGCCCTGACCCGACTTGAGGCTCTTCTTGCCGCGCAGGAAGGCGATGCCCTCGGGCGTGGGGATGATGTAGGTGGCCTTGTCCTGCTGGCCCCACCACTTCAGCCACTCATCCGGCTTGGGTCCGATCTCCTGTCCGGTGAGGTTCGCCAGCGCCTCCGCGATGTCCGGCACCAGCCGCCCGTCTTCCTTGATCAGGCGCTGAATCAACGGTTCAACCGCATCCTTGTGGCGCACCAATGTCAGCGCCTTGATCGCGCTGGCACGCACCTGCCAGGTCGGATCGTTGAGCGCCGTGATCGCCTTGGGCACGACGAGCTCGCTCTTCATGCCGGCCAGGGCATCGAGCGCATCACCCTTGACCGCGGCTTCCGCGTCATCGCACAGCGGCAGCACCTGCGGCGCGCAGGATGCATCCGAGCTGGCGAGCACGCACTTCAGCGCCATGCGGCGGATCGTCCATTCCTTGTCGGCGAACAGCGCGGCGATCACGCCGTTGCGATCCTTGTGCTTGCCATCGGTGATCGCGCGCAGCAGCAGCTCCTTGCCGCTCTCGGTCTTCTCGGCCTTGAGTGCATCAAAGATCTGTGTCAGCTGCGCTTCGTTCTTGAAGCCCGCCAGCACGCGCACGACGGCCCGCACCAGTTCCGGCTCGGCGTTCTTGTCCTTGCCGCGCGCGAACAGAAGTTCAAAAACCTGCGGATCCTCGACGCCTTCCAGCGTCAGCACGGCCTCGACGCGACTGGGCGTGTCCTTGTACTGGCCGTAGTACTTCTTGAACAACGCGACCGGCGAATCCGACTGAGCCTGTCCGCTGAGGGACAGCGCGATCGACGCCAAAAGAACCAACCACAGTGCGCGCAGGGCTTGGGGACGCATGACCCCCATCCTAGCCCCGCCAGGTGCTCAGGTATCACCCTCGAGCCGTGAGAGTTGCGCATGGGCGCCGCCGGGAAGTTCCAGCAGCACGCCGTCGGGTCCGCGCTCCCGCACGGTTCCCAGCCAGACGGCGCCGGGGGTCAGGATGCGCACCCGCTCCCCTCCTTCGAGAGCCTGCGGCGGTTCGATCTGGGTCAGGCTGAGGAGCTCAGGTGCAGCCAGACGCAGCTCGCCGCCGGGGGTGGCGAGTTCCAGCGTGCCCTGCCCCACGGCCACCAGCCGCCCTTCCAGCACCGGCAAGCCGCGTCGCTCCAGGCGCACCCAGCCCACGCGCGGGGTTTCGATGCGCGCGGGGCGCAGGATCTCCCCCATCGGGACCAGCAGCCCTTCGTAGACCCGGCGCGGGGCCTGCTCGGTCCCGACGCCCTTGGGCGAGAGGGGCAGCAGGGCCGCGGCGGCCAGCAGCATCGCCCAGACTCTCGTGCGCAGCATGCTCCGTCTATCGGACGGAAAGTCCTTCAGGCTTGACTGCGCTTGCGCAGCACGCGGTTGGCGCCCTGACGCAGCGTGAGACCCGCCGTGTCGAAGTGCTCCAGCAGCGGAATGATCCACTTGCGCGTCGTGCCGAGCGTGTCGCGCAGCTTGGGAATGTCGAGCGAACCGTGCGCCTGGCAGTTGGCGATGATCGCCTGACGCGCCTCTTCGTGCAGGGTCTTGGGCAACGCGAACTCGAGCGTCACGAAGACCAGCTCGCCGCGGTCGGCGAGCAGCTCGAGCACAGCCAGCAGCGGTTTTTCCGCAGCGCCGATCAGCGGCGCGAGCTCCGCGGGCGAAGGCGTCTGAAAGCGGGCGGCGAGCAGCCTGGAGAGCGCCGCATCGGCCAGCGCCTGCTGCGCGGGAGCGAGCGCGCGCTGACCCGCCTTGCGGATCATGCCACCGGCCTCCGCCGTCCACAGACCGCGCGTCTCGCCCTCGGCGAGCAGGAGATCCAGGTAGTCCGCAGGCAGGCGCGTGGTCTTGCGCAGCTCGCGCACATCCATGAGTTCGCGGTGTTCCTGCGCCGCGAACAGGGCCGAGAGCTCGGTCTGCACGCGCTCCAGATCGTGCTCGAGACGTTCGGCGTGGATCCAGCGTGACAAGCCCAGATGGCGCACCTTGCCCTGCGCCTTGAGATCGTTGAGCAGGCGTTCGGTGTCGGCGCGCGTGCGCTTGATCTCGACGCTCAATGCCTCTGGTGTCTGCACGGCGTCCTTGGCGCGCGTCAGCGTCACCTCGAGCAGCTCGCGCGGCGACTCGACGCTCTGCGCGGCGCGGCCGAGTTCCTCGACCACGAAGGCCTTGAAGCGCTTGAGCCGGTGCTTGGATTCCTCCAGCACGACGCCGCCGCCCAGCGTGATCGCCGGCGAAGCCAGGCGCACGATGAAGCGATCGCCCGGCGCGCAGACCACCGGCTCCTGCATGCGCAGCTGCACCAGCGCGCTTGCGCCCGGCTCGAGCTCGGCGACATCCAGTAGCACCAGCTCGCCCAGATGCTCGGCGGTGCCGATGTGCAGGCGCACTTCCGTGCGATCGCGCACCGCCCTGTGCAGTCCGGGCAGCGCGCGCAGCGTGGCGCCGAGCATCTTGACGCCCCGGTAGTAGCCCGGCGTCGCCAGCACATTGCCGCGCGTGACGCTCTTGTGGTCGACGTCGCTCAGGTTCACGGCGCAGGAGTGACCCGCGCGCGCGCTCTCGGTGCCCTGCGAGTAGGCCTGCAGACCGCGCACCTTGCCGAGCAGCCCCTGCGGCAGAAGCTCGAGCGTGTCGCCGATCTTGATTTCGCCGCTGGTCGGAATGCCCGTCACGACCGTGCCGAAGCCCTTGGCGCTGAACACGCGCTGGATCGGCATGCGGAACACGCCCTGCGCCGAGCGCGCCGGAGTCTGCGAGGCCATCTGACACAGCGCCTTCTGAAAGGCCTCCAGACCGTCGCCGCGCAGCGAGGAGAGCGGGAAGATCGGCGCCTTCTCGAGGAAGGTGCCCGCCACGGCGGCGCGCACATCCTCCGCGGCCAGCTGCACCAGCTCAGGATCGACCATGTCGATCTTGGTGAGCGCGATCAGCCCGCGCTCGATGCCCAGCAGGCTCATGATCGCGAGGTGCTCGCGCGTCTGCGGCATCCCTCCGTCATCCGCCGCCACCACGAGGATCACCAGATCGATGCCGGTCGCGCCCGCGACCATGTTCTTAACGAAGCGCTCGTGCCCGGGCACATCGACGATACCCACCGTGCGGCCGTCGGGCAGCTGAAAGCGCGCGAAGCCCAGATCGATCGTCATGCCCCGCTCCTGCTCCTCCTTGAGCCGGTCAGGGTCGATACCGGTGAGCGTCTTCACCAGCGTGGACTTGCCGTGGTCTATGTGACCCGCGGTGCCCACGACGATCGGTTGGATCTTCATGCTCGCGCCTTCAATCTAGGGCCCTAGCGCAGCGGATAGAAGCGCCACGCGGGCTTGAAATCGCGCGACGGTGCCTGGCGCTTCAGTCGGAAGCGCACGAACTCGATCGGCATGGAGCCTCCCGAGAGGATCGTGTCGTGAAACTCGCGCACGCTGTACTGCTTCGTCTCGCTGACCAGCTCGCGGTACAGCTCGCGGAACTGCAGGCCGCCAACGAGGTAGGCGATCTGGTAGAGCGGACCGTACGAGCCGTTGAAGGAGCGGCGCACCTCGGCCTGAGCATTGCGCCGCTCGTGGCCAACCTTGTCGACCAGCAGATCCACGCACTCGGCGGGCGTCAGCTTGCCCAGATGGAAAGAGAGGCTGAACTGGATGCGCACGCAGCGGTGCATGCGCCAGAACAGCATGCCGACCTCGTTCTCGGGCGTCTTCTGGAAGCCGCGCTCCCACAGGAACAGCTCCCACCACAGCGCCCAGCCTTCCCAGTAGAACGGCGTCGCGAAGACACGGCGGTGCGGGAAGTGGCGCTGCGTCTGGAAGGCCTCGAGATGGTGGCCCGGAATCAGCTCATGGTGCACCGTGGCGCGCGCGAAGTGCCGGTTGTTGCCCCGCAGGCTCATCAGCTTCTGCTCGTAGGTCATGTCGGCGGTCGGGAACGAGATTGAGATCACCTCGCCGCCGGTGAAGAAGGGACTGACGAGCTGGCGCTCCTTGCTCATCATCTCCATGCGCCAGACTTCCTTGGCGAGCGGCGGGATCGTTACCAGCTGGTTGGTCTCGAGGTACTCCTCGGCCTCGCGAGCGAGCTCGATGATCAGCCCGGGCTGCTCGCCGGGCTCGACATGATCCTGCTTGACCTTTTCCAGCGCCGCCTTCCAGTCATCGCCGCAGCCCATGCGACGCGAAGCATCGAGCATGCGCTCCAGACACCAGGCGTATTCGCGCTCGGCGATCTCGAGCAGCTCTTCGGGCGTGTAGGCGATCGCCGCCGCCTGCAGCTCCTCGATCAATGCATCGCGCAGGATCGGATCGCCCACCACGGGTTCGTCATCGCCACCCTTGAGCCCCGCGATGTCTTCCTTCAGCTCGCGGCGATACTCGCCCAGCTCCTTCAGCACGGCGGAAAGCGGCTCGGCGCACCACCAGTCGAACTCCGGATCGTAGGAAGCACGCCAGCCCTTCCATTCCTCCAGATCGGAGCGCAGCGCCTCGACGAGCTCGCTGGCGCGCGCCGCCAGCGAGGCTCGCGGCTTGTTCTGGCGCGTCTGCTCGCGCGCGGTGGCGATTGCGCGGCGCAGGCGGTCGAGCTCGCCGGCGGCCTGCGCGGGTTTCCGACTCCGATCCTCGCACAGCCCGATCAGAGCGGCGCGGAACGGCAGCCAGATACGGACTTCCTCGGCTCGGCTGAGCTCGCGCGCGCGGCGCAGGCTCTCGCGCTCCAGCAGTCGCTCGAACTGCACCAGATCGAGCTGTTCCTCCTGCGACAGCGTCGCGAGCTCGATGCCGCGCAGCGCCGCGCGCTGCTCGTCAAGAAAGCGCGCCATGCGCTCCTCGCCGCGCGGCGAACCGCGCACACCGTACGCGCGCTGCAGTGCGCCGGAGTCGAGGCTGTAGCGCTGGATGCGCTCGGCGATCGTCGCGGCGGGAGCGGGATTCTGAAGGAGACTCAGGGCGAGGAGTGCGGTTAGCATGGCCGGGGAAGAGTCTACGCCGATGCTGCCCTTTCAAACCCTGGCGCCCTGGCTGGAGATGCGTTTTTCCCGGCCGATCAGCCGGATCGCGCTCGATGCGGGCTCCTCCTGCCCCAATCGCGACGGCACGCGCGGCTTCGGCGGCTGCACGTACTGCGACGTCGAGGGATCGGGCACCGGCGCGCTCAAGAGCGGCGTCGAGCTGGCGGCGCAGCTCGATGCAGGCCTCAGGAAGATCGCGCGCCGGCCCGATGGCGCGGGCGCCATCGCCTACCTGCAGTCCTACTCGAACACCTATGTCTCGCCCGCACGCCTCGACGAGGTGCTTGGCGTGGTCGAGGCGCGCCTGGGCAATGCTCCGGTTCCGATCGTGGCTTTCTCGATCGCGACGCGCCCCGACACGCTGCCTGACTGGGCCATCGAGCGGCTCCTGCGGCTGCAGGAGCGCGTGGAGGTCTGGGTGGAGCTGGGCCTGGAGAGCGCCAGCGACGAGGTGCTGAGCGCCATCCGGCGTCTGCACACGCTGGCCGAGTTCGAGGATGCGTCGGAGCGCCTCGCGCGTGCCGGCCTGCTGGGTGTGGGTCACGCCATCCTCGGCCTGCCGGGCGACGGCCGCATCGGCGCACAGCGCACGGCCGAAGCGCTGGCGCGCTCCGCGCTGCTGGGCGTCAAGGTGCACCATCTGATGGTGCTCAAGAAGACGCAGCTTGCGGTGCAGTACCGCCGCGGAGAGATCGAGCTGCTCGACGAGGCGCAGTACATCGAGTGGCTGGCGGATTTCACGGAGCGTCTGCGCCCCGATCAGGTCCTGCACCGCATCACGGGCGATTCGCCGGCCGAGGCACTGATCGCGCCCGCGCCCAACTTCGACAAGAACCGCGTGCGTGAGGGACTGGCCCGCACACTGCGTGCGCGCGGCACGCGACAGGGCTCAAGCTATCCGGCGACGCGCTCGGCCTTGTAGGTCAGCTTCTCCACCACGTCGCTCTCGAGCTCGCGCTCGACCTCCAGCGACTCGCCGCCCTTCGTCTTGAGCTCGCCCCACTCGGTGGCGGACATCCTGAGCTTCATTTCGAGCTCGAAGGCCGACGTGCAGCCATCGCTGAGGGACCATTCCAGCGTGCCCGTCAGCTCCCCCTGACCCTCGCGCCGGTAGCGCGCGGCGCCGCTCTCGCCCTCGGCGCGCCGCGCTTCGGCAGCAAGCTCGATCGAGC
The DNA here is from genome assembly GCA_005799545.1 of Planctomycetia bacterium. Classification (GTDB taxonomy): domain Bacteria; phylum Planctomycetota; class UBA1135; order UBA1135; genus SYGM01. Next base: position 7,494 of record SYGM01000165.1, read on the forward strand.
CCTTGAGCTCGATCCGCGCATACAGTCGACCCTCGCGCTCGACTCGCTCGGCGTAGAGCAGCTCCAGTTCGCCGCGCATCGCATCCCACAGTCCTTCCGTCAGTCGCTCCTCGGCCGGCGGCGCTCCCGCAGGCAGCGGCCAGCGCGGACGCCCGCCGGGGCGCAGCAGCGCGGCGCGGAAGCGCTCGGCGCCGATCTTCCAGCTGCCGCCGATGGCCGGAGCGGACTCGGGCAGGATTCCCCACGTGCCCATGTCGGCCGCAAGGCGCGGCAGCTCCTCGCGCGGACCGTCCTTTTCCACCAGCCTGACCTCGAAGTCCTCCGCAGGTTGGGCGCGCTCAAAGCGCACGGTGCGCCCCTCCAGGGCGCCGGTATCCGCTCGATCGCGCTGCTGCGGCTTGCCGTCCTTGCCCGGCTGGGTGCCGCGAATGCTGCGCGCCACCTCGTCGTAGCGGCGCTCCAGCACGAGCAGCACGCCGTCCTGCACGGAGAGGGCGCGCTCCGTGGCGACCACACGGTTGGATTCCTCAGAGCTCAGGCCCGGATTCTCGACATGCTTTTCCTCGCCGTTGGCGCGCACATAGGCATCGGTCACCTGCACCTTCGCGATGCGCGTGAACTCGCGCCGATATTCGGCCCCCGGCTCGTGCCGCGGCGTCCAGCGCTCGCCGCCGCCGAGCACGCACAGCGAGAGTGCCAGCAGCGCGCGCACGGGACCGGCCTCAGCTCGCGTTGTAGAGGATGCGCGAGCAGCCCGGGCACTGCACCAGCTCGGAGCCGCGCGAGAGGCGCACCACGAGATTGGGCGGCACGTCCATGAAGCAGGCCTGGCAAGCGCGGCCCTCCAGCGGAGCCAGTGCCTGACCTTCGCGCGCCGCGAGCAGCTTGGCGTAGATGGCAACTGCGTCCGGAGGGATCGCGGTGCCCGAGCGCTGCTTGCGCTCCTCGAGCAGCTGGTTGAGGCGCGCGCCGGCCGCCTCCGACTCGCGCTGCATGTTGGCTTCGAACTCGGCGAAGATCCTGAGCTCGCCTTCGAGGGAGGCCGCTATGGCGGCGGATTCCTTCTCAAGGCCCTCGATCTTCTCGAGGTGCCCCAGGCCCTCTTCCTCGAGCGCGCCGATCTCCTTCTTGAGCGTGCGGGCTTCGTGCTGGAACGCGACGAGCAGGGCCATGTCCTGCCGCGAGCTGGCGGCTTCGGACTCGACCTTGCGCACGCGCTGACGCTTCTCCGAGGCGCCGTCTTCCAGTTCCTTGATCTTGGTGCGCAGGAGCATCACCTCGCGCTTGAGCTCGGCGATGCGCAGGGCGCGCTTGTCAAGCTCTGCCTTGCGGCTGGCGCGCTCCTGCGGGAGCCGCTTGAGCTCCGCCTGAGCGCGAAAAATCTGGGAATCGATTGCCTGAAGACCGAGGAGCGCTGCCAGAACTGCCTGCATGGAGGCCGAAGAGTCTAGCGGAGAGCGCCGGATCCGGGCAAACAGACTGCCGATTCGCGGGTGCTAGTTGTCGCCGTCGCCCAGGCCGTCGGCCAGACCGTCGGACAGCATGATCGGCTCGTTCTCGTCGGGAATCGTCACCCCGTCGAGGAAGCTCGCCAGTTGGCGCGCACGCACCGGGTGGCGCAGCTTGCGCACGGCCTGGGCTTCGATCTGGCGGACGCGCTCGCGGGTCACGCGGAAGATCCGGCCGACCTCTTCAAGCGTGTAGGTGTAGCCGTCTCCGATGCCGTAGCGCAGCTTGACGATCTCGCGCTCGCGGAAGGTCAGCGTCGAGAGCACATCGTCGATGCGCTCCTTCAGCATCTCGTGGCCGGCGGCCTGCATCGGGCTCTCCGCGGACTCATCCTCGATGAAGTCGCCGAAGTACGAGTCATCCGACTCGCCGATCGGCCGATCGAGGCTGATCGGGTGCTTGGAGATCTTCATGACGCGCTTGGCCTCGTCGACCGAGATGCCCGTGGCTTCGGCGACCTCCTCCACGCTGGGCTCGCGCCCCTTCTGCTGCACCAGCTTCTTGGTGACGTTGCGCAGCTTGGACA
>SYGM01000166.1 GCA_005799545.1 Planctomycetia bacterium
CGATTCCGGCGGCTATCAGGTCTTCAGCCTCGGGCACCTCGCCAAGATCGACGAGCGCGGAGTCTCGCTGCGCTCGATCGTCGACGGCAAGCACATCCGCTTTGAGCCGCGCGGCGTGATCGCGATCCAGCGCAAGCTGGGCGCGGACATCGCCATGGCCTTCGACCACTGCCCGGCCGATCCCTGCGATCGCGGCCTGTGCGAAGCCGCGGTGGCGCGCACGGCGGCTTGGCTCGAGGAGTGCGTGATCGAGCACCGCGAACAGGGCGGCGAGGAGACCGGACAGGCGCTGTTCGCCATCGTGCAGGGCGGCATCTTCGAGGACCTGCGCGCGCGCTCCGTCGAGGACGCGCTGCGCCACGATCTGGTCGGCTATGCGGTCGGCGGCGTGAGCGTCGGTGAGTCACGCGAGCAGGCGCGCCTGGCGGTGGGCTGTTCCGCTCCGCTGCTGCCCCAGGACAAGCCGCGCTACCTGATGGGTGTCGGCACGCCGGGTGATTTCTTCGACGCCATCGAGCGCGGCATCGATCTCTTTGACTGCGTGACGCCGACGCGCCACGCGCGCAACCACAACGCCTTCACCAGTCGCGGCAAGATCAACGTGCGCAACCAGCAGTGGCGCACCTCCACCGCGCCGCTCGATCCGGAATGCGACTGCGTGGCCTGCCGACGCTATCCGATCGGCGTGCTGCGACACCTTTGCAACAGCGACGAGATGCTCGGCGGCATGCTGCTGAGCCTGCACAACCTGCGCTTCTTCCACCGCCTGATGGAGCGCATCCGCGAGGCCATCGAGACCGACAGGCTTGCGGAACTGCGCGCGCGCGTGCTCAGTCCGTTCGCGAACGAACAGGCCGGCTGAGCACCAGCACCTTCTCGCTGAACCCGGGCGCGAACCAGTGCTTGCCGAGCACTTCCAGCCCGGCCGCACGGAATTGCGCATCGATGCTCAGCGGGCTGGTGCGCGGACTGACTCGCCTTTGCAGCAGCGCGCCGCGCAGACGCCGACTCTGCGCGCTGAAGGCCCAGGAGTGGCGCACATCGACCAGCAGCGCACCGCGCGTCACGCGGCACAGCTCGCGCAGGACTTCCGATTGCAGCACCGGCGGCACGTGGAACAGAAAGCGCATGCACAGCACCAGGTCGAAGCTCGCGTCCGCGAACGGAAGCCGGGTTGCATCGGCACGGATGCGGCGCGCGGTCGGCTCGGTGCCGGCGAGCAGCATCGGCTGTGACAGATCGCCGGCCACCAGCGTGCGGCCCTCCCCCGCCAGAGCTGGAAGAAAGCGTCCGGTTCCGCAGGGCAGATCGAGCACGGTGCGCGCGCGCTCCCACTGCGGTCCCAGCAGGCGGCGCGCGGCCGCCAGCATGCGCGCGGTGTCGCCGCGCGAGCGCAGCGACTCAAAACGCGCGGCATCGTAGCTCGCGACGACCTGCGGATCCTGATAGTGCGCCTGCTTCTTCTGCCAGCGACGGGAATCGTCTTCCGCGCTCATGGCCGGCGCTCACTTCCGCTTGTAATCGGGACACTGCAGCGCATTGGGCCGCTCGCGGCGGGTGCAGGCGTTGCCGTAGTCGTACTTGCAGGTGTCGCACAGGTAGCGCTTGCTCTCCAGTGCGAACAGGCGGCGCAGGCTCTCGGCGATGCGCCGCCACCAAGGCATGGAATCAGGGCTTCCCGGCACGGCCGTCGAGCACCTCGATGCGACGCACATCGACGCGCGCAGGCGCGCCGCCGCTCGCACTCTTGACGAAGGCCCCGATCACTCCGATCTGGCAACCCTCGTAGTTCGAAAGGTCATAGCGGCCGTTGCTGCAGCTGAGCTCGGTGCTCGGCTTGCCGGCCCAGCGGATCACCCAGGTCTCGCCCGAGCGTTCCAGCCAGCCGCGGGCCTGAAAACGGCCCCACAGCGGATCATTGGCGAGGCTGGCTTCGCGCAGCTGCGCCTCGGCGCGCGCGAGGCGCTCCTGACGCTCGGTCTCCAGCGCCGTGCGATCCGACTTGAGGCGGCGCACCTCCTCGTGCAGGGCGATGCGCTCGAGCTGGCTCTTGGCCTTCTCGGCGCCGGCGCCGGTGGCGTTCTTCGCGAGGTAGGCGCTGTAGGCGTTCTTCGCGGCCGTGAAGTCCTGCGTCTGCGATTGGCGCGCGGCTTCGTAGAGCGCATCGGCTTCGGCGAGTTCGCTGCGAGCGCCTTCAGGCTTGGCTGCCGTCTTTTCCGCGGCAGTCTTTTCGGTGGTGGTCGTCTCGCTCACCGCAGGCACGGGCTTCTTCGGCGCGGTCTTGCGCAGTGCAGCGGCCTGAGCAGTGGCAAAGTTGTCCGAAGCGTCGGCCGCCGCATCCTTCGTGTCGGCGGTCTTGCACCACAGCGTGGTGCCCTGCGGCGCGTAGACCTGCACCCAGTCTTCGTTGAGCGGCTTCTCCGGATTGTTGCGCGTGATCATCGTCACGCGATCACCCGTGGTGAGCGAGCGCGACAGGGGATAGTTGTTGTCGAGCGATGTGCTGGGGTTGGGGCGCATGTTGACGCCCGTGCCGCGCACGCGCAGCACGCCGCTTTCCTCGGTGGTCTCAAGGAAACGACCGAAGACCCACACGCGCACCGGCTCCACCGGCTCGACTTCCAGATAGCCGGCGTCCTTGTTCTCGCTCTTGACGCGCAACAGCGCGCCGCTGTCCACGCTCATCAGCTGCGCACCCTTGGTGTCGGCGATGTTGTAGAGCTTCGCGCCGTTGGCACCGGCAGCCACGAAGCGGCTCGACTGAGCGCTCGATGCGGGCTGCAGCGCAGCCGCAAAGACCGGTTGGGCTGCGACCGTGGCGCTGCAGCAGAGGATCGTGAAGAAAGACAAGGTGATGGCAACTCGAGTCATGTACGTTTGGATTCCCCTCACGCCACAGCACGTGGCGTTTGTGGGCCGGATCCTAGCGGTCGGCAAGGCGTCAATCCATGACCTTGGCTAGGCTATTGCGCAGCATGGAGCCGCCCTTCTTCCCCTACATGACCTGGGCCCAGACCCAGTCGGGACGCACGCCGCACGTGCTCTCGGTGTCCGGTTTGCCTGCCGCCGACCCGGGACTGTTCGCCGACCTGCCGCCGATCGACCTCGACCATCCGCGCCGGACCTGGCTGCCGGAGATCGAGCGCCGCCTGGCGCAGCGCTGGAACATCGATCCCCGCCGCGTGCTCGTCTGCCTGGGCGCTTCCGGGGGCATGCATCTGGCTGCCGCCGCCTGGTTCCGCCCCGGCGTGCGCGTGGTGACCGACTGTCCCTCGTACGAGCCCTTCCGCGCGCTGCCGCGCCGCTTCGGGGCCGACCTAGTGGAGCTTGCGCGCCGCCACGAGGAGCGCTTCGCACTGCGGCCGCAGGCGGTGGAGCAGGCGATCGCCGGCGCGAGCCGCTCCAAGGCCCCCACCGCCGCCTTCTTTGCCAATCCGCACAACCCTTCGGGCGCGCTCAGTTCGAAGCCCGAGCTCGAGGCGATCGGGCGCGCCGTCGACACGCTGATCGTGTGCGAGGTCTACATGGAATGGGTGCCCGAACCCGAGCGCGTGCATGCGGCACTGCTGGCTCCCAACGGCGTCTCCATCGGCAGCCTCACCAAGGCCTACGGGCTGGGACCTCTGCGCGCGGGCTGGCTGATCCTGGGCGAGGGTCTCGTCGGAGAGCGCGAGCGCCTCGTCGACCTCTTGTTCCTCGACTACGTGGATCCCCCCACCATGAGCCTGCGCGCCTACGCCCGCGCGCTCGAGCGCCTCGATACGCTGGCGCAGCCGATCCAGGACCTGAAAGCCCGCTCGAGGCCGCTCTGGGAGCGCTTCCTGGCCGGAACGCCCGAGTTGGAGGCCTGGATCCCCGAGCATGGATTCATCGCGTTCCCGCGCGTGCGCGGACTTTCCGACACGCGCGAGTTGTGCGAGCGTCTGGTGCGCGAGCACGCCGTCGATGTGGTGCCGGGGCATTTCTTCGGCGCGCCGGCGCACATCCGCATCGGCTGTCCGCAGCCCCCGGAGATGGTTGCAGCCGGACTGGAGCGGCTGGGTGCGGGCCTGCGCGCGCTGACGAGCTCATTGGCAGGCACCGAGCCGCGCGGGTAATCTCTTGACCTCGAAATCCATGCGTCAGTTCCTGCGTTCCAAGATCCACAAGGCGACCGTCACCGGAGCCGACATCCACTACATCGGCTCCGTCACCCTGGATTCCGAGCTGATGGAGCGGGCGGGCATCGGCGAGTGGGAGAAGGTGCTGATCGTCGACAACACCAACGGCGCGCGTCTGGAGACCTATGCCATCGTCGGCGAGCCGGGCAGCGGCATCGTGCAGATCAACGGCGGCGCCGCGCATCTGGTCAAGCCGGGTGACGAGGTCATCATCATGACCTTCGAGATCGCGGAGCGGCCCAGCGGTCCGACGCAGATCCTCGTCGACGGGAAGAACCGCTTCGTGCGCAATCTGTAGTGCAGGACGCGCCCAAACAAGCCCGGCCGATCGTCGTCGCCCACGCGCGCATCGTCTCGGGCACGGGCGGCGGGCCGGAAAAGACGATCCTCGCCACGCCGCGGCATCTCAAGGGTTCGCGCTACACGGCCTTCGCGCTTTACCTGCACGCACCCGGTGATCCCGGGGTCGCCGTGCTGCAGCGCCGTGCGGAGGCGGCCGGGTGCGAGCTGGTGCTGGTTCCGGATCCGTATCCCTTCGATCCGCGCACGCTGCGGAGGCTGGTTGCGATCGCGCGAGAACGCAAGGTCGGCATCTGGCATGGACACGACTACAAATCGAACTTCTACGGCCTGTACGTGGCGAAGCAGCTCTCGATTCCGTTCGTGACCACGATGCACGGCTGGGTCAAGCCCAGCTGGAAGACGCCGCTGTACTTCGCGATCGACCGCTGGTGCCTGCGCCGCGCGCGCGCCGTGATGGCGGTCAGCCAGGATCTCTACGAAGCGGCCCAGCGCGCACGCGTGGATCCCCGACGCTTGAGCCGCATCGAGAACGGCATCGACACCGAGCTCTTCCGCCGGCGCTGCGCGCCGGCGCAGAGTGCGCTGCGAGTGCAGCGCCCGGCTCCCTTCGTGATCGGAGCCGTCGGGCGCCTGTCGGTCGAAAAAGGCTTTGATCTTTTGATCCGAGCCTGCGAGGCCCTGCTGGAGCGCGGACATGAATTCGAGCTGTGGATCGCGGGCGAAGGCGATCAGGAAGCCAACCTGCGCGCGCAGATCGCGGCCTCGCCGCACCGCGAGCGTCTGCGCCTGATGGGCTTTCAGGAAGACACGCGCGCGCTGTTCGAGAGCTTTGATCTCTTCGCGCTCTCCTCGCTGCGCGAAGGGTTGCCGAACGTCGTGCTCGAGGCCATGGCGCTGGAGCTGCCTGTGCTGGCGACGCGCTGCGGCGGACTGGCGCAGTTCCTGCGCGATGGCGAGGACGCGCGGCTTGTCGAGTCCGGCCGCGTCGAGGAACTGGAAAAAGGGCTCGAGGAGCTGCTGGCCTCCGCGGATCTGCGGCGCCGGCTGGGAACACAGGGGCGAGAGCGCGTGGTGCGCGAGTGCAGCTTTGCCGCGAGAATCGCAGCCGAGATCGCCGTCTACGAGCAGCTCTGCGGGCAGCTCTAGGGGCAACCGGTGCGGTAGGCCTCGATCGCCAGACGCTCCCACTCGCGCAGCGAGCGCTGCGGAACTTCGCCACGTTCCCCGCGCGCACAGGCCGCCGCGAGATCCTCGTACTCCGGCGAGATGTCAAGCTCGCTCAGCGCCTCGCCGGGCGCGAGGCCTGCACGCCGACGCAGCTTGATGCGGACCTCCAGGCCATCGACGCGCACGCTGACGCTCTCGCGCGCGCACTCCACGCGCTCGACGCGCCACCAGCGCAGACCCAGCGAGCTGGTGTGCCGCAGCACGGCCGCTTCGATCGCGGCACGCGCCTCCTCGCGCGCCAGAAACGAGAGCAGCACGCCGGGGCGGTTCTTCTTCATGCCCACGGCCGTCCACCACGCATCGAGTGCGCCTGCCGCGCGAATCGCCTCCAGCGCCGGTGCCAGCTCCTCACCTCGCATGTCGTCGAGCTGCAGCGCGCCTTCGAACAGCTCCGCGCGCACGGACACGGTCTGGGACTCCGTCTCCAGTTGCACGCGGCACAGATTCGGCGGGCCTTCCCGGGGATCGCGCGTGCCCGCTCCGTAGCCGATCCGCGCCGCGGAGAACGCCCGCGGCGCTTCAAAGCGCTCGCAGAGCACCACCAGCAGCGCCGCGGCGGTCGGCGTCAGGCGCTCGCCCTCGCCGCCCAGTCGCATCGCCCTGCCGCGCAACAGCTCCGCCACAGCCGGCGCCGGCACGGGCATTTCCCCGTGAGCGCAGCGCACCGTGCCCGAGCCAACGAGCGGCGGCGCGCAGTGCACTGCGCGCACGCCCAGACGCTCCAGCGCCAGCGCCACGCCGCACACATCGATCAGCGTGTCGACCGCGCCGATCTCGTGGAAGTGCACTTCCTCGGGCGCGCAGCCGTGCACGCGCCCCTCCGCCTTTGCGATGGCCCACAGCACGGCGAGCGCGCGCTGCTGCACGCTCTCGGGCAGGCCCGCGGCGGCGATGATGCGCTCGAGCTCGCGGTAGCCGCGGTGCGGCTGGCTGTTCGACTCCGGCGTGCGCACATCCAGGTGCGCGCCCGAGAGGTTCTGGCGCCAGACCTTCTCGAGCCGGAACTGCACCGCACCGGGCAGGAGCGCCTGAGCCAGCGCCTCGAGGTCGGCAAGCGTCCAGCGCGGGTCGCCCAAATCGAGCAGCGCAGCCAGAAACATGTCTCCTGCCAACCCTCCGAAGGGTTCCACGTACAAGCGGCTCATGGCGCGAGACTACCAGATGGGAGCGGGGTTCCACTTGCGCTAGGATTTTGACCTCAACCTCTGCCCCACCAGACCCTGCCCCAACAGACCAACCCCCGATCGGCGCATACATGACCTGCTGCCTCTCCAAGTCGCTCTTCCTGCCCATCGCTCTCGTCGTCGGCCTCGGCGGCCTCGCCTTCGTCGCCACTTCGGCCAAGGCGAGTGATCCCGCTCCGAGCTCAGCTCCGGCCGCATCTTCCCGGTGGGTTGCCGACGGCGGCGGCCCGCTCGAGGAAGCGATGGAATCGATGAAGGCCGGCATGAAGCGCCTCGGTCGCGAGATCGGCGCCAAGGATGCCGCGGCCTGGAAGACGCTCAGCGGCATGCAGGCCGCGATCCTCAAGGCCAAGGATCAGGAGCCCCCGATCCTCAAGACCAAGCCCGAGGCCGAGCGCGCCGCCGTGCTGGCAGGCTACCGCGCGATGATGGCGCAGACGCTCGCCGTGACCTGCAAGCTCGAGCAGGAGATCCTCGCGGGCAAGTGGGAAGAGGCCAACAAGACGCTGACTGACGAGCTGCGCCCGATGGAGAAGAAGGGCCACAACGAATACAAGGGCGACTGATGCCAGGAGGTGACGGAGGCGTCACCCGCCGCTCAGGCTCTTGCCACCACGACGACTTCCACGCGCGCGGCGCCTGCCCGGAGCAGGCACCGCGCGCATTCGTCTGCAGTGGCCCCGCTGGTGAGCACATCGTCGACCAGCCACACGCTGCGGCCCTCAAGCATTGCCTGCAAGGACCTTCCCAGGCTGCGCCTCAGCTCGAAGGCCGCGCGCACGTTCGCCTCGCGCGAGAGCGCCAGCGCCGAGCCCTGCGGCCGCGTCGCGCGGACGCGCTTCAGGAGTCGCGCACAGTCCCACCCGCGCACCTCTCCCAGCGCCCGCGCCAGCAGGTAGGCCTGATCGTAGCCGCGCGCCAGGTGCCGCCAGCGATGCAACGGCACGGGCACGAGCAGCGGCGGCTCGCAGCCGGGTTCCGGCAGCGTCACGCGTTCGTGCAGCCGCTGCGCGAAGAACTCGGCCAGCTCGCGCCGACCACCGTGCTTGAAGGCCAGCAGCCACTCGCGCACCATTCCCTGCTGCGGCGAGGACTGATAGTCCGCCGCGCAGTGCACGCGCTCGAAGGCCGGCATGGCCTTGAGGCACTCGACGCACTCCAGGCCGGAAAGGAAGCCCGCCGGCAGCCGCCGCGCGCAGCGCGGACAGCGCGCAAGCTGCGGATCGAGATCGGGAAAGCGATGGCGCGCACAGGCGAGGCCCCCGCCCGGCAGCGTCTCATCGCACAGCAGGCACAGGCTCGGGATCAACTCCCGATACAGTTGCGACAACCACGTCTTCATCCACTCCGGAAGACGGTGCCGCGCAGCGGAAATCGCGCAGATTTCCGCTGCTAGGTCACGGCTTCGACGACGCCGGCCGGTCCGAGCAGCGCATGACTGAGCACCTCGCCCACATCGCCGGCCCAGACGACCTGAAGCCGCTCGCGGGCACTCGCGGGCACCTCTTCCCAGTCATGCCGATTGCGCGCCGGCAGGATCACCTGCGTGATGCCGCTCGCGAGCGCCGCCAGCACC
>SYGM01000167.1 GCA_005799545.1 Planctomycetia bacterium
CGACATGTTCCGCAAGAACTTCGAAGACAAGAAGTTCGGCGAACTGGGCATCGAGCCGGTGATGTGATCGCCAGTGAGCGAAGCCCTCAACCACTACAAGCAGGGCCTTGGCCTCTTCGGACAGGGAAAGTTCGAAGAGGCCATTGCCTCTTTTCAGCAGGCGCTGGCATCACGGCCGCAGTGGGCGGAAGCCCTGCACGCTCTCGCCACCGCGCAGAGCAAGGCCGGCGATCAGGACTCCGCCCTCGCGACGATCGAGAAGGTCATCGCGCTCGATCCTGAAGATCCATTCGGCTACACGAGCCAGTCGATCTTCCTGCAGCGCAAGGGACTGATCCCCGAAGCGGAGAAGGCGCAGGCCAAGGCGCGCATGGCGAGCTGGAAGCAGGAGTTGAAGACCAACCCCAAGGCTCCGCCGCCGGATACCGGGCCGATGAAGGTCGTGCAGTAGCGCGCACGTGCGATTCTGCGAATCGCGAAAATGCACGCGGGTAAGCCCTCACAAGGCTTCCCCGCGTGGCGTTTCAGACCAGTGCGGCCTCAGAAGGGGCCGATCTGGAAGATGGGCTCGTCGATGCCGCCCACGCGGAACCACAACTGGTATTGAGGTGGGTGCATGGAGAAGCAGCTGCCGAGGTCATTCTCGATGCGATGAAACATGAAGGTTTGCCCTGGTTGTTCAAGAAACCAATCAGACTCGGCCTGGGGCACATTGATCGCACCCATGTCGAGCAGCTGCTCGCGGGCGCTTGCAAGATACGGAAAAGCCTCACCGTCGATGTAGGACAGCGACTTGATGACGCGGACGTCCCGACACCAACCCTCGTAGCTGATTGGCTCCCAGACCGCGCAGATGCCGAAAGCGGGTGGCAGGAAGAAATCCGGATCGCGACGCAGCTGGGCGGTGGCCTGGATGACTGCATCTGAACCGTCATACGCAAGGGCGAAACTCTCACCACCAAACCGCAACATCTCGGGGGCGCAGCGAGCAGGTCGGACGTGTTGCTGGATATGAAGGCCGACACCGTTGGTCATGATGTTCTCATGCAGGTCAGAGTGCCCCTGACCGTCGAAGATTGCCTGTGATGTCGGCGAGAGGATGTTCGCCGGAATGGCGCTCGCAACAGAAACCGCGCCATCGTTGTTGAATGCCAGATTTCCGGCAATTGCATGGTATTTGATCCAACCGCGACCCAATCCGCTGTTGAGGAATTGCAGGAAGGGTGATCCTGGAACCATGTCACGAATGCCATCCACAATCGGTGCCTGCATTGCAGCTTCCAGAAGGTGGGCAAGTTCGAGGAAGTTGCCTCCGAGGTGGGGCGTGCCGAGCGTGGTCACATTGACGAATGGAGTCAACGCCCGGCATTGTGGCAGATTGTAGTCTTCAACGGCGGCCCGGGAGACAAGTCCTCCCATGCTGTGGCCGTACACATCGATGCATGCAAAAAGACCCTGCTGATCCGCGTCAGTCAGCGCGCGAATGGTCAGCTCATTGGCCAGCCATGCTGCGTTGCTCCTTATGCTCTTGCCCGATGGGTAGTTGTAGAAGATGACATTGTCGTAGTGCGTTTCCGCCCAAGCCTTCAGCTGCGGGAAGTTGCTGTCCTTCGAAAGCAGGCCATGAACCAGAAGTGCGTTCTTCTGGTCGCGTCGGAAGCCGTTTCCCTTCACGAGGACCAACTCACGCGGCTGGTTGAGAATCGGCCACAGCCAGAAGAACTGCTCCGGTGATTGGATTACGGTATCCATATCTCCCAGGATCTGATTGAGCATCTCTCCCAGTTCCTGTGTTGCACCATCGATCGTCTGGCCGATGTCCTTCCAGAAGGCGGCAAAGCTGGAGAAGTGTGTGGTTTGTGCTCGGAGCGTGTTTGCCTGCGCGTCAACCGTTGTCGGCAGCATGGACCACTGACCGGTCGCCTCGTCCTGGTGGAAAAGAGCGATGTTTGACTCCGAGGTTACTCCCAGTGCAGCCAGCCACGAATCCGTGTAGTGAAGCTCCACCGTTACCGGTGCGCTGAACTGCTGTGACGGGTTGATCTCAATGCCGAGCGCGGTCTTGGGAAGAGTCGCAGCGTGGGTGATCGCCAAGATCTCGACTTCGGCATCAGCGGCCATCGCGCCGGGAGGGATGATGATTCTGCTCCCCTGGATGGCGCTTCCTGTTGCGTCCGCTATCACGACACCTCCCAACCGGGAATCGACAAAAGCCGAGCCCGCGAGGCTCATGCCTTGCACCGGAATCTGCAGCGACTCTTCGAACATCTCATTCTGCAGTGTCGCTTGAATGCGAAGTTGCTGAATACCCACCTGTGTCGGTGACGGAACCCAAGTGATCAGTCCGCTGAGAGGATCGAGCCCGAGACCGTCGGGCCCGTCCAGCAATTGGTAGGTGGGTTTGGCGGACATGCCGGCGAGTGCCTGGACACTGCCTGGCTGCTGCGGCTGTGATGACATGCCCAGCATGACCCGAGCCTGATAGGGGTGCCCTGTCTCAGCGAACGGATCGCCATCCAGAAACAGTACCGGTGCAGATGTGTCCGCTTCAGGTGGTCCGGTGTCAGGTTCGCTGCCGCCGCCGGAGCAGCCGAGCAGGGGAAACAGGGGCAGCAGGGGAAGGATGCAGAACAGTTGGTGCAGTTTCATCGGGTGGCTCCCCAGAGGGGTTTCACCTCAAACGCACCAGCTCTCAACGCCTCTCAGAAATTCCCGTTCAGGGGAAGCGGTGGCCGAGCGGAGGATTCGGCCCTGACCTGCGCCCGGAGCGCGTCAGCCCGCGTCGCCTTCCCAGCCGAGGTCCTTCTTCGCCTGCTCCGACATCAGGTGCGGGGTCCACGGCGGTTCCCACACGATCTGGATCTCGGTGCCGGTGATGCCCGGCAGGGCGTTGACGCGGCGCTTCATCGCTTCGGGGATGTTGCGCGCTTCGGGGCAGGACTGCGAGGTCAGCGTCATGCGGATCTTGCAGACGCCGCCATCGGCCATCGCCACCTCATAGACCAAACCGAGATCGACGATGTTGACCGGGATCTCCGGGTCGAAGACCTGGCGCAGTTCCTTGTAGACGTCGTCGACGGTGATCGTGTTGCTCATGGAGGTGGGGCGCGGTGTGTGGCGCTTGTTGATGGGCCGGGGGGCCTTCGGGGGCGACTATTCTAACCCTTCCGTGCCCTGTCGAGTAGCTCGGCGAGGTCGGCGGGCAGGGGGGCGGTCACAAGGACCTCCTCACCTGTCTTGGGATGCACGAAGCGCAGTTTCCAGGCGTGCAGAGCCACGCGGCGGCTGCGCAGGCGCACGGGCGAGTCCTTCCCGCGGGCGTATTTGCGTTCGCCGATCAGCGGGTGGCCGGAGTGGGCCGCGTGCAGTCGGATCTGGTTGCGTCGACCGGTGACGAGGTCGATCTCGAGCGCGGTGGTGGTCGGAAGGGCTTCGAGTGTGCGGTAGCGGGTGATCGAGCGCTGGCCGAGGGCCGAAATGCGCGCGTGGGCACCCTCCTCGAGGATCGGGTACTTCCACTCGCCGGCCGGGGTGCGCAGTCGGCCTGCGGCGAGCGCCCAGTAGGTCTTGGCGATGGAGCGCGCGCGGAAGAGGCCCTCGAGCGCTTCCCGCGTGGCGGAATCGCGCGCGAAGAGGACGGCGCCCGAGACCTCGCGATCGAGGCGATGGACGGGGATCACGCGCTCGCCCTGCTCGGCAAGGCGCGCGACGAGATCGGCTTCCTTGTCGCCGTGCAGAGGCACCGTGAGCAGGCCGGCGGGCTTGTCGGCGACCAGCAGGTGCTCATCCGTGTAGAGAATCGGGATCAACGGCGAGCAGGGTAGCGTTTCGCGGGCGCGGATAGGATGGAGCGGCCCATGATCCGTTACGAAGGCAAGCTCTTCCGGCCGCCGAGCGAGGCCGACAGCCTGATCCTGCAGGCCACCATCGGCTGCAGCTACAACCGCTGCACCTTCTGCGCGATGTACCGCGAGAAGCGCTTCCGGGTGCGCAAGCTGGAGGAGCTCGAGGCGGAGATCGACTGGGCCGCGCGCGAGCTCGGGCCGATGGTGCGCAAGGTGTTCCTGGCCGACGGCGATGCGCTGATCGCGAAGAGTTCGTTCCTCTTGGAGCTTCTGGGCAAGCTGCGCCGGGCCTTTCCGGGGTTGTCGCGGGTGAGCTGCTATGCCTCGCCGCAGGCGCTGGCCGTGCGGACGGTGGAGGAGATGCGCGCGCTGCGCGAAGCGGGGCTGGTGCTGTACTACCTCGGCATCGAGTCCGGGCACGATGCGGTGCTGGAGCGGCTGGAAAAGGGCGTGGATTCGGCCGAAATGATCCGGGTGGCGGCCAAGGCCGGCGAGGCCGGCGTCAAGCTGTCGACGATGATTCTGCTGGGCGCGGGAGGGCGGGCCTTGTCGGAGGAGCACGCGCGGGAGAGCGCGCGCGTGGTGAATGCGATCCAGCCGCGCTTCGTGAGCACGCTGGTGATGACGCCGGTCGAAGGCACGCCGCTGATGGAAGAGGCCATGGCGGGCAAGGTGGACGAGCTGGATCCGATCGAGCTGGCGCGCGAACTGCGGCAGTTCGTCGGGAATCTGGAGCTGACGGGCACGGTGTTCCGCTCCAATCACGCCAGCAACTACCTCGCGCTGGGTGGCAGCCTGCCCAAGGACAAGGCGCGCATCCTGGCGGAGCTGGACCGCGTTCTGGCGGCTCCATCGCGCGCAAGCTTTACACCGGAGTGGATGCGCGGGCTGTAGCGGCCTGAGGTCGCGCTTCGCACAATGACGGGCCGCATGTCGACCCGATTGTCGCGCTTCGCTCTGTTGCTTGCCGTGCTCTGCGCGGCTGGATCCACCTCCTCTGCACAGGAACGCCTGCGCATGTGGGCGCTGACACAGGTGCGTCTGGGCGATGCCGAGGGTGCGCCGCTCAAGACGCTGCTGCTGGCAGAGGGCCGCATCCGTGCGGTGCTGGAACCGGGAGCACAACTGCCGCCGGCGGCGCGCGTCGTCGATGCCAACCAGATGGTGGCTCTGCCGGGTCTGGTCGATGCCTATGCGCTGACGGGGGCTGCACCTCTCTCGATCGAAGCGGCCCGTGATTGGCCCACGAACGCCAGCGCGGATCTGTACGTGGATATGCGCGCTGCCAACCGCAAGGGCATCGCGCCGGCCGCCAAGGTCGCGGATCGCCTGACGCTCGATGCGGAACTGCGCGGCAAATGGCGCGGAAAAGGCTACACGCATCTGGTGCTGGCGCCCTCCTCGGAGCTGCTCAGCGGTCGCAGCGCTCTGGTCGTACTGCGCGAGCGCGCGGCGCGCGATCTGATCGTGCGTGAGCAGGTCTTCGATCATGCGGGCTTTGATTCCAACGGAGCGGGCTATCCGGGCACGCTGATGGGCTCGATGGCGCAGCTGCGACAGTTCTTCATGGACGCGCGCTGGGTGCAGGAGCTGGATCGTCGCCAGCTGGCGGGCAAGAGCGGTCCTCGCCCGCCCTACGATCCCGATCTGCGCGCGATCGGAACGGTGCTGCGCAAGGAGCAGCGCCTGTGGTGTGAGGCGGAGACGAGCAACGACATCGACCGCTGGCTGCGGCTGGCGGATGAATTCGGCTTCGAGATCGGCATCGTGGGCGGGCGTGATGCGTTTCAGCGGGCCGCAGTGCTGGCCGCGCGCAGGATCCCGGTGATCCTCACGCTCAACTGGGGCGAGGAGCCGCCCAAGCCTGACGCGCCGAAAGTCACTCCGGAGCCGGAGCAGAAGGCCGCCGAGCAGAAGGCCGCCGAGCAGAAGGCCGCCGAGCAGCAGGCCGCCGAGCAGCAGGCCGCCGAGCAGCAGGCCGCCGAGCAGCAGGCCGCCGAGGAGAAGGCGGCCGAAAAGAAAGCCGCCGAGGAGAAGCCGCAGGGTGAAGGCGCTGCTGCGACCAAGCCGGAGCAGGACGCCAAACCCGTCGATCGGTTCCGCTACACACTGCCCGAGCCGGTCAAGGCCGAACGTCGCCGCCGATGGGAGGAGCAGCGCGCCTGTGTGCGCACGCTGCTCGACGCAGGCGTCGTTGTGGCCTTCGGTTCAGGCAAGGAGGGCGCGGGTGAAATCCTCGCGAAGGCCCGCACGCTGGTCAGCGAAAAGGTGATCAGCGAGGCTCAGGCGCTGGCCGCGCTGTCGAGTCAGCCGCTCGCACTGGCGGGTGCAGCGGGCGCGTCCGGTCGACTGGAGGCGGGCAAGGGCGCGAACCTCGCCGTTTGGACAAAGCACCCGCTGCAGGACAAGGATGCCAAGGTTGCCTGGCTCTTCGCCGAAGGCATCGCATACGAGTTCGAGATCGAGGACAAGGCCTCGATCGGCAGGCCGGACGAAGGCATCGAGGTCGATGGCCGCTGGGAGCTGAGCTACGAGCAGGCCGAAGGCCGCACCGCGCTGCTGAGTCTCGAGATGGACGCGGAAGGCAAGCTGAAGGGCAGTCTGCGGCTGCGTGCGCCCGGCGCGAGCACCGACAACGAGGTTGAAGTAGGCGGCCGCGTGATCGGCCGCAAGGTCTCGTTGGAAGGCAGCTTCAACCTGGGCAGCTTCCCGGTGCAGATCTCGCTCGAAGGCACGCTGGAAGGCGAGGAAATCAACGGCACGGTCAAGTGGAAGGGCTCCGAGCGCGAGGATTCGCAGAAGTTCCGCGCGACACGCAAGCCTAGCCATGACGGCAAGCACGATCACCCGCACTGAGGAGCACGCACACATGAGCATTCGCATTTCCGGGTTCCTGCTTCTGCTGGTCTGCGCGGTGCCGCTGCGGTCCGAGCATCCCGTTGAGTTCGATGCCCATCGCAAGCCCCGGCTTGCGGTGAAGGGCAGCTGTGTCATCCGTCAAGTCACGATCCACGATGCGGTGCAGCCGGCCTTCGTGGGCGATGTGCTGGTGAAGGACGGCAAGATCGCCGCCGTGGGCGGTGTCAGCGCGCCGGAGGGCACGCTCGAGATCAACGGAACGGGCCTGCATCTCGCACCCGGGGTTGTGGACTGCCACTCGCACATCGCGATCGACGGAGGCGTGAATGAAGGTTCGGTTTCGATCACCGCCGAGGTCAGCATCGAAGATGTCGTCGATCCCCGCGATCTCTCGATCTATCGAGCGCTCGGCGGCGGCGTCACGACGGCACGCCTGCTGCACGGCTCCGCCAACACGATCGGCGGACAGGATGAGGTCATCAAGCTCAAGTGGGGGCGAACCGCGGACGAACTGCGCTTCCCCGGCGGTCCGCGCGGCGTGAAGTTCGCGCTCGGCGAAAACCCCAAGCGTTCCAACGGCGGCGGCTGGGGCAACCGCTTCCCCGCGACGCGCATGGGCGTCGAGGCGGTCTTTGAGCGCGCCTTCACACGCGCTCGCGAGTACGGTGCGGAGTGGGAGGCCTACGAGGCGGCGAAGGTGCGGGGTGAGGATCCCGCGCCGCCGCGCAGGGACCTGCGCCTGCAGGCGCTGCTGGATATCCTCAACAGGAACATCCTCGTGCACTCGCACTGCTATCGCGCGGATGAGATCCTGATGCTGATCCGCGTCTCGCAACGCTACGGGTTCACTATCGCCACGCTGCAGCACGTGCTCGAGGCCTACAAAGTGGCACCCGAAATGGCCGAGGCCGGCATTGCCGGTTCGACCTTCAGCGACTGGTGGGCCTACAAAGTCGAAGCGTATGACGGTATCCCGCAGAACGCGGCGCTGATGGATGAGGCGGGCCTGTCCTCTTCCCTCAACTCCGACTCGGACGAGATGATGCGCCGCCTTTACCACGAGGCCGCGAAGTCGGTGCGCTATGCGGGCATGGACCGTGTGCGTGCGCTGCGTCTGGTGACGCAGAACGCGGCGGAACAGCTGGGCATCGGGGATCGAGTCGGCACCATCGAGCCCGGCAAGGATGCGGATCTGGTGTTGATGAATGCCGACCCGCTGTCTTCATACTCGCGGGTGGTCTGGACGATGGTCGACGGCGAGATCGAATTCGAGCGGCGCGATGCCTTCGAGCTTGACACCCGTCCGCCCGCCGTGCGTCAACTGGAACTCAGCGCTCCTGCGGCGCTGCCGACGATGGCGCCCGAGGAGCCGGTCCTGGCGATCACCAACGCCAGCATTCATCCCGTGCGCGAGCCGATGCTGGCGCGCGGCACGCTCCTGATTCAGGGCGGCCGGATCACCGCGCTGGGTGCGGATGTCGCCATTCCCGCCGGAGCCCGTGTGATCGATGCCGCTGGAAAGCACGTCTATCCGGGCCTGATCGCGCTGGCGACGAGCATCGGCATGAAGGAGATCGGGTCAGTGCCTGCGACCGATGACGAGAGCGAGCGCGGCGGCAATCAGCCGGACATGCGCACAGCGGCATCGATCCACGGGGATTCGGCCCACATCCCGGTGACAAGGACCAACGGCATCACGCGTGCACAAGTTGCGCCGCGCGGCGGTGGACCGCTGCTCGGACAATCGGCGGTGATCCAACTGAGCGGTGCGAACTGGGAAGAGTTCGTCCGCGTGGATCGGGACATGCTTCATGTGCGCTTCCCGTTCTCGCCCAATGAGACGAAGGACAAGGAGCGCAAGCCCTCGGAAGCCGTGAAGGCGCTGCGCAGACTGTTCGCGGAAGCACGGGAATACGGCCGCCTGCTGGATCTTTCGGCTGCGGACCCTTCCGCTCGACCGGAATACGAGCCGCGTCTGGAGGCCATGGTGCCGTTTGCTCGCGGGCAGCGCCCGGTCGCGCTGCATGCGGACAATGCGCAGACGATTCTTGAGGCGCTGCGCTTTGCGCGCGACGAGAAGCTGGAGGCGGTGCTCTACGGGGCCGCGGAGGGTTGGAAGGTCGCCGACGTGATCGCGAAGGAAGGCCGTCCTGTGGTGGTTGGTCCGGTGCTGGCTCTGCCCGGCCAACGCGATGATCCGTACGATTCGGCCTATTCCAATGCCGCCGTGCTCTCCCGCGCCGGCGCGTCGATTGCGATCATGCCTGCGGACGACGAGAACCCGCGCAATCTGGCCTTCCATGCGGCCATGGCGGCCTGTTTCGGACTGCCTCGCGAGGAGGCGCTGCGCGCGATCACGCTCTATCCGGCTCGCATCCTCAAGCAGGATGCCGAGGTGGGCAGTCTGGCCCCCGGCATGGTCGCGGACCTGATCATCACCGATGGCGATGTGCTCGAACTGGCGACGCGTGTCGAGCAGGTCTTCATCGCGGGCCGTCAGCAGGATCTGGGCAACCGCCAGAGCGAGCTCTATGAGCGCTACCGCCAGCGTGTGCTGGACTGGAAGGCCTCGAAGGGCAAGTGAGTCAGGGACTCAGTTGAATGATCCGCGCAGGACCACGAGCGCGAGGGCGGCCCAGAGGATCGCGCCGATCCAACGCTCCGTACGGCGGCTTCGCAGGGGCAGCGACTTCGTCTGAAGCCATTGAGAACGAGATGGGTGCATTTGCTTGAGCCTTCTAGGCGGTACCGCAAGCGCCGTTTCGCCTGAACAGGTAACGAAAATGCAGGATTGACATCACCAAAACCATTCGAAATCGTGCGTAGAACATGAGTGCAAAAGAGATAGATGTCATCTGTCCCTGCTGTCAGGCCCGCTTGACCGTGGATACGCGGACCTCGCAGGTGATGCGAGCGCGGCCCGTCGAGAAACCGGGTGACACTCCCAAGGACGCTTGGGAGGAAGCCCAGGCCAAGGTTCGTGATCGCACTGCTCGCAGCCAGGACCGTCTTGAAAGCGCGCTGGAGGAGGAAAAGACCAAAGAAGGCCGATTTGATGAGCTTTTCCGCAAGGCAGCCGAAAAGCGCAAGCGGCTTGAGGAGTGAGACAGCCGCTCAAGGGAAAGACGGAATCGGTCGATCTGCCCTGCCCCTGTTCCCTATCTTGAGCCGAAAGCCATGACCGAAAGCCGCTTCCGGGCCGTGAAGGCCTACAAGAACGAAACCTTCCTCTCCAGTCCGGATGCGCGCCCGCTGCGCATCCTCGCCGAGTACCTCGAGCCTCAATCGCGCTTCGACGAGCTGCGCGTGCGCGACACGATCGTGTTCTTCGGCTCGGCCCGCATACCCTCACGCGAGGTGGCAGCCGCCGAGTTGGAAGCCGCGAAGGCGGGCAAGGGCGACCTGCAGCGTGCGGAGATGCGCCTCAAGATGTCGCGCTACTACGAGGAGACCCGCGAGCTCGCGGCGCGGCTGACGAACTGGTCGAAGAGTCTGGAGGGCACGGACCGTCGCTTCGTGGTGTGCTCCGGCGGGGGACCCGGGATCATGGAAGCCGCCAACCGCGGCGCGTCGGAAGCCAAGGGCGAGAACATCGGCCTCAACATCTCGCTGCCATTCGAGCAGGTTGACAACCCCTACATCACCCGCCGGCTGGCCTTCGAGTTCCACTACTTCTTCATGCGGAAGTACTGGTTCAGCTACCTCGCCAAGGCGATGGTCGTGATGCCCGGGGGATTCGGAACTTTCGACGAGTTCATGGAAGTCGTCACGCTGGTTCAGACGCTCAAGATCAAGAAGCGCATGCCGATCGTTCTGTTCGGCATGGAGTACTGGAACGAGGTGATCCGCTTCGAACCGATGGTCAAGTACGGCACGATCTCGCCGGAAGATCTCAACCTCTTCTACCGGACGGATTCGGTCGACGACGCCTTCAACTTCCTCGTCAAGGAACTCGAGACGCACGTGCTCGGCAAGGGCGGGAACGGCGAGTTCCTCGCCGACAAAACCTGAGCGCGGTTCAGCGCGGCCGCTCGCGCTTGCGCAGGTCTTCTTCGGCCTGCTTCAGGATGGCCTCGTCGATGCGGATGCCGGCTTTGGCGAGCGCCGCATCGAAGAGCACTTCGCCCTTCATGTAGCCGGTCACCGCGGCGGCAACCACGCCATCCTTGTTGATGACGAACATCTGGGGGATGCCGGAGACGCCGTACAACCTGCGGGAAGCACGCTCCGGAGAGCGGCCGAGCATGTCGCAGGCAAAGCTGAGCTCGGGGTAATGCCCAGCTTCCTTGTCGACGAAGCTCGCGAATTCGGCCGGGTCGTCATTGGTGCAGGAAGCCAGCACCACGACGCCCTGATCGCGGTATTTGGCCGCGAGCTCGTTGGCGTGGGGCAGCGCTGCCTTGCAGGGTCCGCACCAGGTCGCCCAGAAGTCCAGCACCACGGTCTTGCCCTTGTAATCGGACAGCTTGACGGTCTTGCCGGCGGCGGTCTTCATCTCGAAATCGGGCGCGGGCTTGCCTTCCGCGATCAATGTCACGGGAGCCTCTACCTCGCGCGGCTTGGGGCGAACCCAGGCCGAGTCCGGAGCGACCTTGCGCGGCTGATCACGCTCGTTGAGCTTGACGCCGGAGCGCAGCAGCAGATTTCCAAGACCCTCCTGAACCTGCTCGTCCGACTGCATGAGGAAGAAGCTGCCGACCAGTTTGCTCTCACCGTCGATCAGGATGCAGCTCGGCAGCGC
This sequence comes from Planctomycetia bacterium, assembly GCA_005799545.1. Taxonomy (GTDB): domain Bacteria; phylum Planctomycetota; class UBA1135; order UBA1135; genus SYGM01. The sequence continues at coordinate 11,446 of SYGM01000167.1, forward strand.
CGGCGTCATTCCGCCGCCCGAGAGCTTGCCGAGCAGCGTGGTCTTTCCGTGATCCATGCGGGCTTGGGCATCATTGGGATCGCCCTTGTAGGGTTGGCTGGGATCCCCGTACACCGGCCAGGGGATCGCGGTCGCGTGCTTGGCGGCAGCGGTCCGGAATTCCTCAGGGCTCATCCAGTTGACGATCGACACCATGCGCACGCCGTAGTCGGCGTAGCGCTTCTGTATCGCCGCCAGCTTGGTCTTCAGCGCGGAGTCCGGCTGGTCCAGGAGGTTCGGCGGGCACAGCGCGAGGATGGTGCGTTGCCCGGCGAGACTCGAGGCCGGAGTGGTGGTGCCATCCGCGTTGAGCATGTCGAAGCCCGGCAGCTTGTCGCCGTGAAACATGCCCAGAAAGGCGGGGTGGAACGTCGGCGGCTCCTTCTTGGCGAGCGGAACCGGATCCTGCAGCGGAGTCGAAGCGGACAGGCCAAACAGAAGAGGGATCAGGATCAGCGCCTTCATGGCACCCAGCTCACAGGCTCAGCCCAGCACGCGGTCGAGATCCTGATCCGAAAGGCTCCAGCCGGCGCGCGGTGTCTCCTGCCAGGCGGGGAGCGGATTGCCGTCGACGAAGCGGCTCGCGCCGAAATCATAGCGCAGCGCGCGGCCCGCACGACCGGCGACGGTGCCGCTGAGCACCAGCTCATTCAGCGTCGTCGCGCGCGAGAACGAGCACAGCGGAGCCTCCGCTGTTCCTTGCGCGCCGCTCCGCCAGGCTCGGATGGCCTCGATCCACTCGTGGTAGTGACCCGGTGAGGGCGCGATGCGCTCGAGCGCTGCGCGCGGCTTGGCGGCAACGGCGGCAGGCGTGATCAGGTGCTCGTCGTAGTTGGCCCACAGGAAGCCCTCGCTGCCCTGGAAGAGGATCGTGAATCGCTCGTGGTAGTTGACGCCGTCCTTGGCACCCAGTTCCTGAGCCGTCGGAGACTTGCGTCCGCCGTCGAACCAGCGCAGCACGAGGGGGTCACCTTCCGTCTGTGCAATTGCCCAGCTTGCCTCGGTCCACTCCGGCGTGCCGTTGCGATCGACGCCAGAGACCTGCGCGCGCACTTCGGCAACGCCCAGACGCGAGCGGTCCAGACCCAGCGCCCACACCGGCAGATCCAGCATGTGGCAGCCCATGTCGCCGAGCGTTCCGGTGCCGTAATCCCAGTACTTGCGCCAGTTGGAGGGATGCAGGTCCTTCACATACGGGCGCATCTGCGCGGGGCCGAGCCACAGGTCGTAGTTGAGCGTTGCCGGCGGCGTGACGATGGGTGCCTGCGGTCCGCAGCACCAGCCCTTGGGAACCCAGGTGTCGACGGAGCGCACCGTGCCGATCGCGCCTGAGCGCACGAGCTCCACCACGCGACGGTAGTTCTCATAGGCATGAATCTGCGTCCCCAGCTGTGTCGGCACCTGCGCCGCCTCAGCGAGCTCGCGCAGTCGCCGCGACTCCTCGATCGTGCGCGTCAGCGGCTTCTCCGTGTACACGGGCAGGCCCGCTCGCAGGGCCAGCGCGGTTGCGAAAGCGTGCGTGTGGTCTGCCGTGGAGACGAGCACGCCGTCGAGCTCGAGCTCATGACGCCGCGCAAACAGCTCGCGCATGTCGGCGAAGGCCCGCGCATCCTGCAGCGGGCGCCGCAGCGCGCTCTCCAGCATGCGGGAGTCGACATCGCACACTGCGGCGATCTCAGCGCCGGCACCCAGCAGACCGTTGAGGTTTTCCGTGCCGCGCCCCCCGACTCCGATCTGCGCGATGCGCACCGGAGCGTCCTTGGGCTTCGGCTTGCGGCCGGCGAGACATCCCGAAGCGATCAGTGCGGTGGAAAGCGTCAGGAAGTCTCGCCGGTGCAGCATGCGGGCGCTCGTCAGGGGGTCTTGAGGCTGGTGTGGTCGTGGATGATGCGCCAATGCGCTTGCGGCCCCGAAAAATGCTTCAAAACCAGCGTGAAGAGGCCCTCGGGGTCGGGACGGTCGTCGTAGTCGAGGCGCCAGCGGCCGCGTGCGAGCGCGGCGTCTTCGCCCAGCAGCTCGACTTCCAGTCGATCGAAGGTCAGATGTCCCATCTTGGCGTCACCGCGCTGGTAACGCTGGATGTAGCGCTCCAGCACCGGCTGGAAGCCGCGCGTGTCATCACCGCCCGAGAGGAACACCAGTTGCGGCGAGTCCCAGTAACCCTCGCGCATGTAGGCCTCGACATCGCCCCGGTTCCAGGCTTGAGCCTGCGCGCGGATCACGCCGAGGATCTGCTCTCGCGAGGCTTCCGTCGTGTGGGGGACTGTCTGACAGGCAGCTGCGGACAGGGCGCAGACCAGGGCGCACAGCTCAGTGGTCGCCGACATATCCCAGACCCTTGAGCTTGTTGAGGCCGGCGGGATCCTTGGATTGCTTGGCGGCCTCGGTGACCTGCTTCTGCACGGCCTTCATCTGCTCCGAGGTCGGGTAGGCCTTCATGCCGGCGTCCATGACATCGATCGCTTCCATCGAAGCGCCGGCGCGCAGCAGCTCGCTGACGACCATCCCGTAATCGCTCTCCTGCACGAGGCTCTTGTGGTCGCGGGCGAAGCCGAGGAAGGCATCACGGGCGGCATCGGGCTTGAGTCGGGCGAGTGCCTGAACGCGCCCGAGCGTGGCGCGCACGAAATCCGGATCGACCGGCTTGAGCCCCTGCAGCGCCTCTTCGAAGCGGCCCTGGGCCTCTCGGGCCTGCCCTCCGGCGAGGGCCTGAACACCCTGGTCGGTGAGCTGCTTGGGGCTGTCGCCACCGCAGGCGGCGAGGGGCAGAAGGACCAGAATCGGGAGCAGGTATCGCATGGCTGTTGGGATCGTACCGCCCCCGGACGGGCTCCGGAGGGCCTTTTTGGGGTTCCCGGCCCCCGGCAAGGCTCCTTGGGGAGTACAGTTGGAGTGTCCGTGGAGTGCAGGAAAGTGCACTTTCCGGTCGATAGGAGACCCCCCGCCATGCCCCTGCGCGAGTCCAAGGTCACGATCAAGATTCCCCGCCCCCTCTACCGCAAGATCGAGGCGGTGGTGGATGGCTCCGGCTTTAACTCGCCCACGGACTTCATCGTGTACGTGCTGCGCGACCTGATGGGCGAGGCGGCGCAGGCGGATGCTCCGCCGGCGCAGGGACCGCGCGGCGAGTTCAGCCGCGAGGAGATCGAGGAACTCAAGCGCCGGCTGAAGAAGCTGGGCTACCTCTGAGGAGACAACGATGGGACTGTTCGACTTCCTTAAGAAGAAAGAAGCCCCCGCGGCTGCACGACCGATTGCGCGCCCGATGCCCGGCGCGCAGTCGCGCGTCGATCCCAAGGCGACGAACAACTTCATCGTCGTGACGCTCGACTCGTGTCGCTACGACAGCTTCGTCGAAGCGGCCCCCAGGACGATGCTGAAGCTCGGCACGCTGGAGCGGCGCTGGGCCTATGCGTCCTGGACGGCTCCGTCCCACTACAACCTGCTGACCGGCCTGCTGCCGCACACCAGTCCGCCGAATGTCTATGCCTCCGACTACTACAAGGAGGACTTCTTCAACTACAACCGCCGCCTGGGCGCCAAGGGCGTCGAGTTCGGCAAGATGGTGCCGGGGCTGTGGTTTCCGGGCTTCCTGCGCAACACGCTGGGCTACACGACGCATGCCCGCGTTTCGCTGCCGGTGCTCAACCCCCGCACGGGCATCAACCGCGACTTCGACAGCTTTCAGCTGATGGACAAGCACAACGACATGCGCTCGATGCTGCCCACCATGAAGTTCGAAGAGGGCCGGCCCGCGTTCTACATGCTGAACGTGGGGGAAACGCACTATCCCTACGCCAAGCCCGACGAGGACAGCTCCATGTGGCCGCGCATCAGCGGGGTCAACGGTGTCTTCAAGTCGCTGGATTCGCAGATCGACGCGCAGGGCAACCTGATCCACGCCAAGGATGCGCCGCAGTTCTTCGATCAGGACAAGCTCGATCAGCTGCGTGCCCGTCAGGTCGATACCGTGCGTTACCTCGACAAGGTCTTCGAGGAGCTTTTCGATCTCGTGCCGAAGAACACCTACATCGTGATCACGGCAGACCATGGCGAGCTGTTCGGAGAGGGCGGTTACTTCGGACACGGTCCGATCCAGCACGACAAGGTCTTCGAGGTGCCCTTCATCGAGGGCATGATCCGCTAGGAGCACAGCATGCAGGAGCAGGGCTTCATCTTGTGGTTCACGGGCTACTCCGGCGCGGGCAAGAGCACGCTGGCCAACGCCATCGCGCCCAAGCTGCGCGCGCTGGGCAAACGCACGGAGATCCTCGACGGCGACGAGGTCCGGGAGAATCTCTCCAAGGGACTGGGTTTCTCGAAGGAGGATCGCGACACGAACATCCGCCGCATCGGTTTCGTCGCCAACCTGCTGGCGCGCAATGGCGTCGTCTCCGTGACGGCGGCGATCTCGCCCTATCGCCAGATCCGCGACGAGATCCGCTCCAAGTCGCAGGCGCCGTTCATCGAGATCTTCGTCGACACGCCGCTGGAGCTCGCCGAAAGCCGCGACCCCAAGGGTCTGTACAAGAAGGCTCGCGCCGGCCAGATCCAGCACTTCACGGGCGTCAGTGATCCCTACGAGCCCCCTCAGAAGCCGGAGATCACCGTGCGCACGGCGGACGAGGGCATTGACGCCTGCGTGACCCGCATCCTCGCCTACCTCCGGTCCCGCGGATTGACGGGCTGAACGGCCTATAATCACTCCCCCTCGATGAACCCGCGTTCGACACCGCTGCGCCGCCTGCTGCCTGCTCTGGTCGCGCTGGCCATGCTGGCTCCGCTGGCTCCCGCCTACATCGGGCCCGGGGCCGGTTTCGCCGCCGCGGGTTCGCTGTTGGTGCTGCTGGGCACCTTCGTGCTCGCAATCGGCATCATCCTGCTGTGGCCGCTCAAGGCCGCAGTGCGCCTGCTGACATTCCGCAAGCGCGGCCCGCAGAAGGCCAAGCGCGTGATCGTGATCGGTCTGGACGGTTTCGATCCGGGTCTGGCCCGGCAGTACATGGCCGAGGGCCGCATGCCGGTGCTCAAGCGGCTTTCCGAGAGCGGCGTGTTCTCGCCGCTGCAGACGGCCTGCCCGTCGATCTCACCGGTGGCATGGTCGACCTACACCACCGGCGTCGACGCTTCGCGGCACAACATCTACGACTTCCTCACGCGCGATCCTTGCAGCTATGCGCCGATGCTCTCCTCCAGCGAGACGCATCACATGCCGCGCTCGATCAATCTGGGACTCGCCGAGATTCCGTGGGGTCGCAAGGCCGTTTACCGCCTGCTCCAGAAGAGCCAGCCGTTCTGGAAGCTGCTCGGCCAGAACCGCGTCTGGTCATCGATCATCCGCGTCCCGATCACGTTCCCGCCGCAACCCTTCGACAACGGGGTGCTGCTGGCGGGCATGTGCGTGCCGGATCTGCAGGGCACGCAGGGCTCGTTCTCGTTCTACTCCACCAGGCCGCGCTCCAAGGATCAGAAGATCGGCGGACAGCAGTTCACGGTGGTGCTGCGCAACGGCCGCATCGCATCCAACCTGATCGGGCCTCCGGGAAAGGACGGCGACAATCTGCGCTGCCCGTTCACGGTCGAGGTGCCCGAGCAGAAAGTCGTGTTCCGCGATCAGAAATCGAAGGTGCGGATCACCCTGGGATCCGAAACGGTCGAGGTCGGCGAGAAGGAATACACGCCCTGGCTCAAGGCCGATTTCGACGGCATCAGCGGCATCGTGCGCTTCTATGTGCAGACATGGGAGGCCGACGCCTTCGAGATCTACGCCACGCCGGTGCAGATTGATCCGGAGGATCCCGCGATGCCGATCAGCGAGCCCTTCGTCTACTCGATCTACCTGGCGAAGAAGCTCGGCCCCTTCGGCACGCTGGGCCTGCTGGAAGACACCTGGGCGCTCAACGAGCGCCTGATCGACGAAGACGCCTTCCTCAAGCAGGCCTGGATCTACTTTGACGAGCGCAAGCAGCAGTTGTGGGAGGTGATGGACAAGACCCGTGAGGGTTTCGTCACCGTCGTGTTCGACACGTCGGATCGCATCAGCCACATGTTCTACCGGACGCTGGATCCCACGCACCCGGCCAATGTCGGCAAGGAAGTGACGCGCTACCAGTCGGTGATCCCCGACACCTATGCGCGCATGGATCAGCTGATCGGCGAAGTGCAGGAGCGCATCGGGGATGATCCCGACACGGTGCTGATGGTGATTTCCGACCACGGCTTCACCAACTTCCGCCGCGGAGTCAATCTCAACACATGGCTGCGGGAGAACGGCTATCTCGTGCTCAAGGAAGGCAGCGAGACCTCGCCGGACTGGTTCGCCAAGGTTGATTGGTCAAAGACGCGCGCCTTCACGCTGGGACTCACCGGCCTGTTCATCAACCGCGTCGGTCGCGAGAAGCACGGCATCGTCAAGCCCGGAGCGGAGCTCGAGGCGCTGTGCGCCGAACTCAAGCAGAAGCTGGAGGCCCTGCAGGATCCGCTCGATGGTCAGCCGGTCATCAAGGAGGCCTTCCTGACGCACGAGATCCACTCGGGTCCGTACGCCGACGCCGCGCCGGAGCTCCTGATCGGCTACCACAAGGGCTATCGCCACTCCTGGGAGTGCGCGGTGGGGGCGGTCACCCGCGAGATTTTCACCGACAACACGCGCTCCTGGTCGGGTGACCACTGCGTCGATCCGCGTCTTGTGCCGGGCGTGTTCTGGTGCAACCGCAGGATCGCGACCGACACTCCGCGGCTGATCGACATGGCGCCGACAGTGCTCGATCTGTTCGGAATCCCGATCCCCGGCTACATGCAGGGCCGGCCGCTTTTCGGTGCGGAACGCAAGCCGGAAGCGGCGGCACACGAGCATCACCACCATTCGCACGGAGGCCAGGCATGAGCCTTCCCAAGTGGACGATCTATCCGGCGCTCGCGATCCTCATCGCGGGCGCGATCGTTGCGATTCCTGTCCCCTCAGGGCCGGTACCGGCTGCGACGACGCCGCACCGTCGCGTGCTCGTGCTGGGCATCGACGGGATGGATCCCGACCTGCTGAAGGAAGTGATCGAGCGCTATCCCGACCGCATGCGCAACTTCGCTGCCCTCGTGAAGGAAGGCGGCGGAATCCAGCGCCTGGGCACCTCGAACCCGCCGCAGAGTCCGGTGGCCTGGTCCAACTTCATCACGGGCATGGATCCCGGCGGCCACGGCATCTTCGATTTCATTCACCGCGATCCGATGACGCGCGATGTCGCACCGTCGGTGACCAAGTCCGAGGTTGCGCGCAACATCCCCTTCGGCGATTGGCAATTCCCCGTCGGCGGCGACAGCGAGTCGAATCGCACGGGCCGGGCCTTCTGGGAGCTGCTTCAGGAAGCGGGAGTGCCTGCGGACATCTGGCGCATGCCCGCCAACTTCCCGGTGGTGGAGAGCGAAGGCTGGTCCTTCTCGGGAATGATGACGCCGGCCGTGGACTCGGCCTATGGCGAGTACCACCTCTACACGACCAACCCGCCGCCGAGCGCCGTGATCGGCGAAGGGCGCATCGAGGGCGTGCGACGCTACGGCGACCTGATCGAGCTGGTGCTGCGCGGCCCCGTCAATCCGTTCCGCAAGGACATGGCGCGGGCGACGACGCCGCTGCGCGTGCACATCGACCCCGCGGCCGATGCCGCGGTGCTGGAAGTCGGCGGTCAGCCGCTGATCCTCAAGCCCGGTCAGTGGAGCGAGTTTGCCGGCGTCAGCTTCGACCTGCTGCCCGCCGGCGCGATGAAGATCGACGGCACGGTGCGCTTCCTGCTGAAGAGCATCACGCCGGTGTTCGAGTTGTACGCATCCCCGATCAACATCGATCCGGAAAGCCCGATGACGCCTGTTTCGGAGCCGAACTCCGCGAGTGCAGACGTTGCACGCGAGATCGGACGCTTCTACACGCAGGGCATGCCGGAGGATGTCAACGCGCTGAAGGACAAGGCCCTCAGCGATCGGGAATTCCTGGGCCAGTCCGATCTGGTGCACGATGAAGGCGTGCGCATGATGGATCTGGCACTGCGGCGCTGGCGCGAGAACGAACGCGGGGGCTTCGCCTTCTTCTACTTCTCCGGGGTCGACCTGTGCGGTCACATGCTGTGGCGGCATCACGACGAGGATCACCCGCATCATGACGCCGATTTCGCCGCACGCGATCTCTCGGACTGGAGCGGGATCCCGGGCGATGTATGGAAGAACATCGTCTTTGATCTGTACCTGCGCATGGATCCCGTGCTGGGCCGGATTCGCGAGGCCATGCCTCCCGATGCGCTGCTGATCGTGATGAGCGATCACGGATTCGAGTCGTACCGGCGCAAGTTCAACCTCAACACCTGGCTCCTTGAGAACGGCTATCTCGTGCTCAAGCCGGGTCTCACGAAGGAGCTGCCGCGCGAGGATCCGCAGTACCGGCCGATCACGCTTGTCAACGATGTCGACTGGTCGAAGACCCGCGCGTACGGAGTGGGCTTCAACGCGCTCTATCTCAATCTCAAAGGCCGCGAGCTGGACAATCCGGCCACGCCCGAAGACGAGAGCGGGATCGTCGATGCGGGTGCGCAGGCCGATGCCCTGATGGCGGAGATTGCCGCGAAGCTCGTGGCGACCCGCGACGGCGAGCGCCAGCCCGTGCTGCGCGTGGACAGGGCCGTCGACGCATACCACGGCCCGCGCGTGCCCGAAGCGCCGGATCTCCTCGTGGGCTACAACGCCGGTTACGGCAACTCGGATCCTTCCACGCTCGGTCGCGTGCCGGGTGTCATCGTCGAGGACAATCTCGGTGGCACCTTCAACGGCAACCACCTGATGGCGCCGGAAGTGGTCGAGGGCACCCTGCTGACCAATGGCAAGGTGCTGCCCGGCACGCACAAGCTGGAGGATCTCACCGTGGAGATCCTGCGGCAGTATGGAATCCAGCCCGGAGCGGACATGCGCGGCCGCCCGGTGCTTGAATGACGCGCGGAGGCACAGACATGTTCGGCAGCGGCAACAAGGTCAAGATCGACAAGAACCTTCTGGAGCGCATCAAGGTGATCTCCAAGGCGGCGGGCTACGCCTCTCACGAGGAGTTCATCCAGCACGTGCTCGAGAAGGAAATCGCCAAGTTCGATGACGCGAAGAACGATGCGGACATCACCGAGAAGCTGAAGGGCCTGGGATACATCAGCTAGCTCCATGGACGCCCTCAACGGCCTCTTCACGGCGATCTTCGACCTCCTGTGCGCCCCGCGCGCATGGGTTGGCGATGTCGCCGTGCTGGTGCTGATCTCGGGCGTCTTCGGCGTTCTGGCGCTGCTGGCCTTCAAGTACATCAGCTTTCAGAAGCGCATCGCGCGCGCCAAGAACCTCATCAAGGCGCACCTGATCGAGATCCGCATCTATCAGGACAACCTGCGCATCGTCTCGCTGGCGATCGTCAAGGTGCTGGGTCGCAATCTGCAGTATCTGCTGCTGAACTTCCTGCCCTTCGTCCCGCTCTCGATCCCGTTCGCCTTCGTGCTGGCCCAGCTGGTGACCCGCTTCGCGTACGGACCGATCGCCGTCGAGTCGCAGCCGGAACACCGTCTCGCGGGCAGCGGTGTCGTGATCGAGGTGCAGCTGGCGGACGAGTCGCGCTATGACGCGGTGCGCGATGTGCGCATCGAATACCCCTCCGGCATCGAAGCCGTTTCACCGCTCGTGCGCGTGCCCTTCGAGGGACGCGCCTATCAGGAAGTCGCCGTGCGCCAGCCCGGGTTGCATGCGATCACCGTGAGCCTCGGCGGCGAATCCCAGCTCAAACTGCTTGATGCGGCACCGGGCGCCGGCATGCGTCAAGCCTCGCGCGAGCAGGGCTTCTTCCACGCGCTGCTGTGGCCTGCGGAGGCCTCCCTGCCGTCCGACTCGGTCTTTGAGCGCATCGCGCTGCGTTCGCTGCGCCACGCCGAGACCTACCCGCCCTCCGATCTGGGCTGGCTGCCTTCGGGAGCCGGCGGCATCGTGCTGGTCTTCCTGGTGGCTTCAATGCTGTTCGGCGCGCTCGCGATCAAGCCGCTCAAGGTCCAGATCTGATGTTCTCGCCCCGGGTGGAGCTTGGCTTGCGCTGCTGCGCGGAGGCACACGCCGGTCAAGTTCGCAAGGGTCCCTCCGGCGGGCCATATGCGCTGCACCCCATCCACATGGCGCTGATGCTGGCCCGGCTCGGCGAGAGCGAAACGGTGCTGATCGCTGCGCTGCTGCACGATGTCGTGGAGGACTGTCCTGGGTGGGATCTTGCCCGCGTGGAACAGCTCTTCGATGCGGAGATTGCCGCGGTCGTGGGGGAGTTGACCGAAGAAAAGGGTCGCAGCTGGCAGGAACGCAAGGCCCGGCAGGTGGAGCAGATTCCCGCGCTCTCGGAAACGGCATTGCGCGTGAAGGCGGCGGACAAGCTGCACAATCTGTGCTCGCTGGCCGCCGATCTCGAGAGCCATTCGCCTGAGTCCGTCTGGACGCGCTTCAACGGCGGACGCGATCGCACCCTGGAGATGTCGCGCCGGCTCGTGGATGCGATCTGCGCGCGTCTCGAAGGTCCGCTCGCGACCGCTCTGCAGGAAAGCATGGACCGCCTCGAACGGCTGGAGTCGCGCTGAAAAGCAGCGAGCCCCGCGCATGGGCGCAGGGCTCGCCGTTGTCCGATGGGACTCGCGTCACTTCTTGGCGGTCTTGGTCTTGGCGCCCGCCGCGCGACGGCGCTTGGCGGCTTCCTTCTTCTTCTTCTGACCGGTGCGACGGCGCATCTTCTTGGACTTGCGATTGTCACCGCGTGCCATGTGAGTTCCTTTGCGTGTGTTCGTTGAGGGGCGTGATCGATCCGAAGGCGGATCCGACCCGCATGGTGTAACCCGCCGCGCGGCTGCGCGTCAACGCTGCGCTCGGGCTCCCGAGTCGAGCAGGGCCTGCATCAGCGCGGCCTGATTGCCCGGACGGACGACGATGAACTCGTCGTTGCGCGGATCCTGCCGGTTGTAGCGCTGCTCGCTGCCATCAAAGCGCGTCACCCGCCAGCCCAGCGCCCGCGCCACCACCTCGGGTGCGGCCGTATCCCATTCCTTGAGGCCTTTGCGATGCGCGTAGAGATCGGCCTCGCCCAACAGGAGCAGCGCAACCTTGTTGCCCACCGATCCGGACGGCACGAGTTCGGCGTCGAGCAGCTGGGCCGTTGCCGGCATCCACGAAGGGGTGTGCGAGCGGCTGACGGCGATGCGCAGGCGCCCGTTGCGGGGCGCATCGCCGCGCGTCAGCGCCCCGGATCCGATCAGCCCCGCTTCCGGCTGAGGTCCGAGCCGGCCCCACAGCACGCGCTGCTGCGCCGGCAGTGCCACCACGCCGAGAGCCAGCTCCCCGTCGACACACAGCGCGATATGGACGGCCCAGTCATCGCGCTGTTGGCTGTACTCGCGCGTGCCGTCGAGAGGATCGACGATCCAGACGCGGCGGCTTGCGAGGCGCCGAGGAGTGTCCGCGGTCTCCTCGGAGAGAATGGCATCGCCCGGAAAACGACCCTGCAGCATGCCCTGCAGATAACCGTCGGCTGCCTGGTCGGCGACATCGGCCAGCATGGCCTCTTCCTTCCAGCGATCCGCGGCGCGCAGACCCAGCACGCGTTCTCCCGCGCGCTGCGCGGCCTCGATGGCGAAGGCAAGTTCGGCTTCCAGCATGGGGGGAGAGTCTAGGGTCTGCGCATCTGGATCCAATGGTGGACGAAGCTAGACTGTTCGCCCAACCCAAGCAAAGGAGACCCCCATGGCCATCAAGGTGGGAGCCAACGCTCCCGATTTCACGCTCAAGACCCAAGACGAGAAGGACTGGAAGCTCTCGGATCACAAGGGCAAGAACATTGTCCTGCTGTGGTATCCGCTGGACTGGTCGCCGACCTGCGAGAAGGAGAACTGCAAGATCTCCAACGAGCCCGTCCTCGCCGGCGCCGACACCGTGGTCGTCGGGATCAGCCGCGACTCGACCTGGTCGCACAAGGCGTGGAAGAACCACTACAAGATCAAGCATGACCTCCTCGCGGATGTGATGCTCGATGTCACCAGGCAGTATGACCTGCAGCATCCCAAGGCCCCGTTCATCAGCCATCGCGCCACGGTGATCGTGGACAAGAGCGGCAAAGTGGCCTTCGTGGAAGTTCAGGAGAACACCGGTGCCGAGCGCAACTGGGCTCCGATCCAGGCTGCTCTCAAGGCTCTCTGACAGGCGCCACCGTCCGATTTTCAACCGAAGCCTGCCCTCCATGGGCAGGCTTCGGCCGTTTTCGGCCCGTGCAGGTACACTCGATGATCTCCCCATGAAGCTCTCTCTCCTTGCCCTGGCGTTGCTGACCCCGCTGGCTGCTTCCCAGTCGACTTTCGTCAACTTCGAGAGCCCGCATGTGCACCCGCTGGAGCTGACCCCGGACAACCAGCGTCTGCTCGCGGTGAACACCCCCGACAATCGCCTGGAGGTATTCGATGTCACCGCCGCGCTGCCGCAGCTGGTGCTGGAGATCCCGGTCGGTCTTGATCCCGTCAGCGTTCGTGCGCGCTCTTCTTCCGAAGCGTGGGTCGTGAACGTGATCTCCGACTCGATCAGCATCATCGATCTCGCGACCGGTCATGTGAAGGCGACGCTGAAGACGCTCGATGAGCCAGCGGATGTGATCTTCGCCGGAACGCCGGAGCGCGCCTATGTGTCGTGTGCAGGAGCGGGGAAGCTGCAGGTCTTCGATCCCGCCAACCTCGCGGCCGCCCCGGCGGAAATCGCCATTGCCGGCGAGCAGCCGCGCGCGCTTGCGCGCAGCGCCGATGGCTCGCGCGTCTACGTGGCGATCTTCGAGTCGGGCAACGGCACCACGGTGCTCGGCGGCGGGTCCACCACCAACAACGCGACGCCTCCGAACGTCGTCAGCAATCCGGCCGGCCCCTACGGCGGCCAGAATCCTCCTCCGAACAGCGGCAACAGCTTCAACCCGCCGATCGCCGCAGGACTGCCCACGCCGCCCCGCGTCAGCCTGATCGTCCGCAGAAACTCCGCCAACCAGTGGAAGGATGACAACAACCGCGACTGGACGAGCTTTGTCAGCGGCGCCAACGCCAGCGCCTCGGGGCGACCCGCGGGTTGGACGATGACCGACAATGACATCGGAGTGATCCAGACCGCCACGAACGCGGTGAGCTACTCGCGCAGACTGATGAACATCTGCATGGGACTCGCCGTGAATCCTGCCAACGGACAAGTGACCTTGGTGGGAACCGAAGCGGCCAACGAAATCCGCTTCGAACCCAATCTCAAGGGCAAGTTCGTGCGGGTGAATCTGGCGCGCGTGGATGCCACGGGCGCGACCACTCAGGGCATCAGCGATCTCAATCCGCACCTGACCTACGCCGCTGCCACCGTTCCGCAGGCCGATCGCACCAAGTCGATCGGCGATCCCCGCGGCATCGTCTGGAACAGCAGCGGCACGCGCGCCTACGTCAGCGGCATGGGCTCGAACAACGTGATCGTGATCGATGCGCTGGGTGCACGCGCCGGCCTCGCGCAGACCATCGAAGTGGGCGAGGGGCCCACGGGCGTCGCGCTGCATGAGTCCGCGAGCCGGCTCTATGCGCTCAACAAGTTCGAAGGTTCCATTTCGGTCATCAGCACCGGCACGGAGCTGGAGATCGCGCGCGTTCCGTTCTTTGATCCGTCGCCTGCCGCGATCAAGCTGGGCCGCCGCCATCTCTACGGCACGCACGAGACGAGCGGTCTCGGACAGGCTTCCTGCGCCGCCTGCCACATCGATTCGCGCATGGATCGCCTGGCATGGGACCTCGGCGATCCTCAAGGAGCGATGAAAGCCACGACGGGCCAGAATGTTCAAGGCGGTGCCGGGCAGCCTTGGCACCCGATGAAGGGGCCGATGACGACGCAGACGCTGCAGGACATCGTCGGCAAGGAGCCGCTGCACTGGCGCGGAGATCGCGCCGGGCTGGAGGAGTTCAACCCTGCGTTCGTGGCGCTCAACGGCGATGACGTCCAGTTGACGGCCGCGCAGATGCAGGAGTTCGAGAACTTTCTGGCGACGATTCACTATCCGCCGAACCCTTTCCGCAACCTCGACAACACGCTGCCGACCAATCTGGCGCTGCCGGGCCATTTCACGACGGGACGCTTTGGGCCGGCCGGCCAGCCGCTGCCCAACGGCAACGCGGTCGCGGGTCTCAATGCGTACCGCACGGCAGGGCTGGACGGCGGCATCAATTGCGTCACCTGTCATACCCTGCCGACCGGCGTGGGCACGGACTATCGACTCGTGGGAGCGCAGTTGCAGCCTTTCCCGATCGGTCCGAACGGCGAGAATCACACCGCACTGGTCACGGTCGACGGCTTCACGAACGTGACGATGAAGATTTCCCAGCTGCGGAACATGCACAAGAAGGGCGGCTTCAACTTCACGCAGACCTCGAACACGCAGGGGTTCGGCTTTGCCCATGACGGCAGCGTGGACTCCCTCGAGCGTTTCGTGAACGAGCCTGTCTTCAACCTGACCGGTGATCAGATGACCGCGGACATGGTGGCTTTCATGAAGGCCTTCAGCGGATCCGAACTGCCGGTGGGATCCCCGACGAACATCACGGAACCGCCCGGACCTCCCAGCAAGGATTCCCATGCCGCAGTCGGCGCCCAAATAACGATCAACGCACCCGCGCCGACGCCGGCGCTGCTGACGACGATGCTCTCGCTCGCGTCCGCCAACAAGGTCGGACTGGTGGCGAAGAGCCGCCAGGGCGGGATCGCGCGCGGTTACACGTTCATCGGAGGGAACAACTTCCAGTCCGACCGGGTTTCGCAGGTGCTGAGCGCCAGCGCGCTGCAGGCGCTGGCGACCGTCGGCAGCGAGATCACCTACACGATCGTCCCCAAGGGCAGTGAAACGCGCATCGGCATCGATCGCGATCTGGATGGGTGCTTCGATCGGGACGAGCTGGATTTGCTGTCCAATCCAGCCGACCCGGCCAGCAACTCCTGCGGCATGCTGATCGCCTACTGCTTCGGCGACGGATCCACGGCCGCGGCCTGCCCGTGTGCCAACAATGGCTCAGCGGGTCGCGGCTGTGCCAACTCGCAGCCCGGATCCACCGGAGCTCAGCTGACTTCCAGCGGCGCACCGACGCCGAACGACACGCTGGTTCTGCAGTCCGCGGGCATGCTGCCCACGGCGACGGCCGTCTTCCTGCAAGGCAACTCCAACGTCAGCGCGGGCGTGGTCTTCGGTGACGGCGTGCGCTGCGTCGGCGGCAGCCTCAAGCGTCTCGCGGTGAAGAGCAGCGTCGGAGGTGCCGCCATCTATCCCGATGCCGCCCTGAGCGAGCTTTCCATCCGCAACCGCTCCGCAGCGCTGGGTGATCCGATTCCGGCGGGGGGCGTGCGTTACTACCAGACCTACTACCGCGATCCGAGCGTAACGTTCTGCGCCAATCCGCCGGGCAGCACCTACAACATCACCAACGGTCTGATCGTCCAGTGGTGATCCGGAGTCGTTGAATCGAAGCGAGGCTCAGCGGGGCGCCGGCGCGCTCTGCGGAGCCTTGCTCACCCTGGTGATCACCAGCGACTCTTCGGCCTGCGCGCGCCATGGAGCGTTGTCGGGAGCACGCGAAAGGGCGCTCTCCAGGCATGCGCCCGCTTCGTCCATCCGCTGCATGCTCAGCAGCAGCATGCCCCGGTCGAAATCCACTTCGGGTTTGGCGCCGGGCATGGCTGCAGCCTTGGCAAAGGCCTGCTCGGCACCGACCTTGTCGTTGAGTCCGCGCCACTTCAGCAGTCCCAGATCGTGCCAGATCTCCGCGTGGTTCGGCGCGCCTTCGGCGGCAAGGACCAGCTCGCGCGTGGCCCGCTCGACCTGCCCCAGCTGCGTCAGCGCACGAGACAGCGATGCGCGCAGCACCGGGTCGTCTTTCAGAGCCAGCGCGGATTCGTAGGAGCGCACAGCCTCGCCGAAGCGGCCGTCCCTGTGCAGCCCGACGGCTTCGCGGGCGTGCTTGTCGGGATCCCGACTGTCCGCGGTGAGGCGCAGGTAGATCGCAGCTCCCATGCCGAGCAGTGCACCCGCATAGATGCCGGCGATGATCCAGTAGCGGCGGCGTGATTTCATGACTGCGCGCGCGGTCCCGTCCAGGCCGAGAAGCCGCCTTCGAGGTTGTGGAGCTCGTCGAAGCCCTGGCGGGCAAGGAACTCGCAGGCAGCCGCCGAGCGACCGCCGGCGGCGCAGTAAATCAGCTTGGGGCGCGCGTCCTTGGGGACTTCGCGCAGACGGGACTCGAGTTCGTCGACGGGGATCAGCTTGGCGCCCGGGATGATCCCCAGCCGAGTCTCCTGCGGCGTGCGCACATCGATGATGTGCACGGAGCCGCGCTCGAGCATGGCGATCGCCGCCGCGGCCGGGATGTCGTGCCACAGTCGGCCCTCCTCGATCATCTCCGGCGTCAGCTTCGCACCGCCGGCGAGCTTGGCGATCAGCTTGCGTTGAATTGCCAGTTCCTGCGCAAACTCCTCCTTGGCGTTTTCGATGCGGCGGCGCTGGTCCGCAATCGAGTCCTCTTGGGAAGGAGCGGTCCGGCTGCGACTGGCGCGCTGCAGCGCGATCAGTGCAACCACAAGGGCGGAAAGTGCCAGTCCGGAGGATGCGAAATCCATGTTCAAGTCTCCATGTCGGCGCGCGGGCGGAACAGCGCGACGCTGGCGGTGAAGCCGTGCAGGAAATTGCGGCCGCCCACCGGCCCGATCTCTCCTGCAGCGAAGAAACCGGCGGCCGGGATCGGCGCCGCAAAGGCTGACTGCATGCGCGTGATGTCGTGGTTGGGCTCGTCAAACATGCGGCTGCCGCGGCCATTGCAGGTGAACAGCAGTGCTCCCAAGGCCCCCTGTGCGGACTCCAAACCCGCTTCGCGCATCAGCTGGGTGAGATCCTCGCCGGCCGTGGATGCATCACGGGCCAGAAACTGGACCGTCATGCCCACTCGCAGCGAGTCGTCCGCGACCGCGATCGCGCCCGCCTGCGGGTCGATGCCCATCAGGCCGCGTACGAGGAAATCGCCGCGCTGGAAGCTGCTCTTGCGCGCGTCGAGCGCCAGACCGAGGAACGGCGCACGCGTGAAGAGCTCGCGCTCCTCGTCGTCGATCCCCTGCAGCATCTCCATCAGCGTGTCGAGCGCCTTGCGACCGCCGAGCTTCTGGACGAGGTTGTCCTTGCAGGCTGTGATCACCAGCGGGCGCCCGATCGGGCGGCAGCCCTGGCTGACGACGGAACGCAGCTCGACGGCTCCCTCGAGCACGATGCCGATCGCACCGACCTCGCGGATGCCGTCCGAAGTGAAAAGCATGTTCTGCCCGGGCCCCATGCCGCCGCTCGCCATGCCGCCGGTCACCGGCAGTCCGGGCAATTGCTCATTGAGGATCGCAAGGTAATCGGTGGCAGGGAACGTGTACGGATCCGCGAGCAGCAGCACGCTGGCCCGGTCGCGATCCTCGATGGGCGGCAGCCCCGAGAACGCAAAGCCGCCATCGGCCTCCTGCGCAGCGGAAACTTCAAATGCCCGCAGCTGAGTCCAGGGCAGCACCGCGGCAAAAGCCGACAACGCCGGTCCGTTTTCGATCTCCTGCGTGCTGCCGACGATCGACTCGCCCGTGCAGCCGATCAGAGTGCGGGCCTGCAATGCCCGGCCGAGCGCCGGCCCGAGTTGTTCGATGCCCTCGCCGTGGTGGTGGGACACGAACACCACCAGCAGGTCAGGCTTGGCATCTGCCAGCTGAGTCCGGAGAGCTTGCGTCACGGCCGCGACCGCGCGGGCCGTGTCCGACTCACGGCTGAGGCTGCTGGCGAAGACCGGCGCAGGCGGGCGCATGGTTCAGGTCAGCTTGGGGATGTCGCCCAATCGGCGCCAGCGGACGACCTCGGCGGCGCTGAAGGAATAGTCCCGCTCCTTGACGTCCACACCGTACGTTGCGGTCTCGCGGATGTAGGCCTCGGGGTCGGTACCCGGTGCGGGCTGATGGATGTCGCAGTCGTGCATGTGCACCTGAAAGGCATCGGCACTGTCAAAGCGTCCAAGGATCACCCGGCCGCTGCGGGTTTCGATGACTAGGTTGATGCCATGAGGGGCGGTGTGGATCGGCTCCGTCATGGAGAAAAGCCTAGCGCAGTCCGTACTTCTGCGTAGGCTAGAAAGCGCACTCCCGAAAGCTCCCCCTTATGCGCGTCGCACTCGTGCTCGGTTTCCTTCTGCATGCGCCGGCCCTCGCGGGCAACGGCTTCTGGCAGCATGTCGGCACCGGCCCGATCAGCGAAGGCGGTGCCATCTGCACTCGTCTGTGCTTCCATCCGGCCGGGGATCCGATCATCGCCTACCACGACATGGCCGCCGGCGGGAAAGCCAGCGTGCAGCGCTTCCGCGCCGGTGCGTGGGAGTATCTGGGAGCCCCTGCGTCGGCCAGCGTGGGCACGGCCTGGTACAACGCGATCGCCTGCGACGCCGCCGGCAGTGTGTTCCTCGGATCGCGCGACTACATGGTCGGCGGCAAATTCGTGGTGCGCGTGCTGCATCCGGGTTCCGGCAGCTGGGAAACGGTCGGTACCAGCGGCGCTTCGCCCGATGAAGCGCACCACACCTGGCTGGAGCTCGATCCCTCCGGCATGCCCGTGATCGCCTTTCAGGATCGGGGCACGAACCCGATCGACATGGCGTCCGTCATGCGCTTCGATCCGGCCAACGGGGCGTGGAACTTCGTCGGCCCGCGCGGCTTCTCCCATGACACGAGCGCCTACAACAGCGTCAAGGTCGCCGCGGATGGGACGCTCTATGCCGCCCACTCCGATGTGGGGCTGATCAGCGGCGCAGAGGTCGGCCTCCTTAGCGTGCGGCGCTACGACCCTGCCGCGAACAGCTGGGTGACGCTTGGAAACCCGCTCTTCAGCGAGGTGTCGTCGCTCAACGCCGTGCTCGAGCTGGATCGCAACGGCACGCCGTGGGTTGCGCTGCATCGCTATCACCAGTCGATCCGCGTGTATCGCTTCGATGGCACGGATTGGCAGGCCGTGGGCGGTTCCGCCTCCGGAACCGAGCGGCCCACCTTCGAGAGCGAAGGGTATCGGCAGTGGACTTCGCTGTGCTTCGACAGCCAGAACAGGCCACACGTCGCCTATCAGCTCTTTGACTACGGCCACAAGGGCAAGGTGCGCCGCTTCAACGGGACGGACTGGGTCGCGCTGACGGATACGCCCTTCTCCATCGGAGGAGCGGACTATCTCGTCCTCGGCATCAGTCCTCAGGATGTGCCTTACGTTGCCTATCGCGACATGGGCGCCTCGACGCGTCTGGTGGTGCAGCGCTTCATCGAAGACCCCGTGATCTACGGATCGCCCGCCTCGAACTCGCTGGGCTGTGCGGCGGATGTGTGGGCGAGCGGGGGACTGTCGAGCTCGAACGCCAACCCCTGCTGGTTCGGGGCGAATCAGCTGTTCAGCCAGAAGAACGCGATGCCGCTGTGGTCACGCACGGCCGGCAACACGCCGTTCGGCGGCAGCACGCTGTTGCTGGGGCCGCCGATCCGTCGCACCGTCCTGCTTTCCACGGGAGGGGGCACGCACGGCCCGGATTGCTCAGGCACGCTGCTGCACGACTGGAATGCGTACTTCCTCACGAGTCCCTCGGGCCTGAACCCGGGCGAATTTCTCTTCGCGCAGTACTGGATTCGCGATCCGGGCCTGCAGGGTTCGACCTACCTGACGCGCGCGGTTCGCTATCTGGTCCAGCCTTGACTTGGAAATGGTTTCCTTGGACGATCTCTCGGTCTTGATCTAGAAACTCGCAAATTAGTTGGGAATCCGCGTTCGGTCTGACGATGCACCCCTCGGCAGACAACCCAACACAGGGAGCAATTCGTGAATACAGGCAGGCATGGCAGGCTTGCCCCGCTCGCACTCGCGCTGGCCTTGGCAGGCTGCGCAGGTGGCGGGTCAGGGGCAGAGGAGCAGGGACCGCTTCCCAGCGCGGGAGAGCATGCGATTCTCTTCTGCACGCAGGTTCCCAACCCGCAGGATTTCACCACGATCACATCGACGTTTGGCAACCATCTGCCGGGTGTCGGAGCCGCGCCGCGCGGCGGCGATCTGTACATCCGCTACGCCGACGGCACGCTCAAGAACCTGACGCAGGCCGCCGGCTTCGGAATGGAGGGCCTGCAGGGCGCCCAGTCGATCGCCGTCCGCGAACCCTGCGTGCACTGGTCCGGCAACAAGGCGCTCTTCAGCATGGTGATCGGCGCTCCGGCGCAATTCGAGCAGGAGAGCTCGCGCTGGCAGATCTACGAGATCAGCGGGCTTGGCCGCGACGAAGTGCCGGTCATCACGCACGTTGCCAACCAGCCTGAGCAGTACAACAGCATCAGCCCGATCTACGCCAGCGATGACACGATCCTCTTCACGTCGGATCGGCCGCGCAACGGGGCGCAGCATCTCTATCCCCAACTCGATGAATACGAGGAAGCGCCGACCGTCACGGGGATCTGGAAGCTCGATCCGCTCACGGGTGCCCTGGAAATCCTCAACCACGCGCCCTCGGGTGCGTTTTCGCCCAGCATCGACAGCTTCGGTCGCGTGATCTTCACACGCTGGGACCACCTCGTGAGGGATCAGCAGGCGGATGATGACAACATCTGCAACTGTGATCAGTTCGGCACGTTCAACTACACGAGCGAAGCCGCCGATGCCGTCTCCACAGGCAACAACGACGAGGTCTTCCCTGAGCCGCGTCCGCAGTGGCTGGGCTTCGTTGGCAATCAGATGCCCGGCTATTTCGGCGAACTTAACGGTTACCAGCCGCATCTGGTCGGATCCGAGGTCAACCACTTCTTCCCCTGGATGATGAACCAGAACGGGACGGAGGAGGAAACCCTCAACCACATCGGACGTCACGAACTGCACAGCTACGTGCCGCTCGTGCGTACGGATGATCCGGCCATCGTGTCGCATCTGGGATTCACTCCTTTCACCGCCAACGCCAACCCGGTCAACAACATCTTCCAGATCCGCGAGGATCCGCTCGTGCCAGGCAGCTACTTCGCGATCCATGCGCCCGAGTTCTTTACGCACGGAGCCGGGCAGGTGATCCGCCTCGACGGGCCGGCGGGCATGAACGCGGATTCGATGACGGTGGATTACGTCACGCATCCCGACACCGCCAATTTCGATGAGACGCCAGGTGTCCAGCACAGCGGCATGTACCGCTCCATCCTGCCGCTCTCGAACGGGGATCGGGTCGTCGTGCATGCCGATACCACCCGCGAGGCCGGCAACGACGGTTCCGGCGGCGTCATCGATCCTGTGTACAAGTTCCGCCTGAAGCTGCTGGTCGCGGAGGGCAACCATCACGTGGCCGGGGCCGCGCTCACCGCCGGCATCGTGAAGAACGTCTCCTGGTACAGTCCCAACGAGCTTCTGACCTACAACGGCCCGCTGTGGGAGCTGTGGCCGGTGGAAGTGGTTGCGCGTCAGGCCCCTGCTCCTTCCATGCCGGCTCTGGCTGCGCCGGAACAGCAGGTCCTTGCGGAGGAGGGCGTCAGTCTGGCCTCGCTGCGCAGCTTCCTGCGCACGAACAATCTCGCGCTGATCATCAGCCGGAATGTGACGCGACGGGATCGCAACGACCTGCAGCAACCCTTCAATCTGCGAGTCGAGGGCGGCGGCGTGGAGACCGCGGTGGGCACGGGTGCCGTGTACGATATTGCGCATCTGCAGATCTTCCAAGGCGATCAGATCCGCGGACTGACGATGGGCGGAGCGCAACCGATCGCAGGACGCCGCGTGCTGGCGCAGCCGATGCACGATGCGGGGGCCACGAGCCGCAACCCTTCGACGCTCGGTGCGCCCGAGGGCAGCGTGCGCATCGCCGCCGATGGTTCGATGGCGGCACTGGTGCCGGCCAAGCGCGCGCTCAGCTGGCAGTTGACGGACTCAGCGGGCGAGCCGGTGGTGCGTGAGCGCTACTGGCTGACGTTCCAGCCCGGGGAAATCCGCACTTGCGCGGCCTGTCACGGTTTCTCCAGCGCGGATCAGAGCGGGAACGCGACGCCGATGAACCCGCCGGCCGCGCTCGGGGATCTGCTGCAGCATCTCAAGGACACGGGCGAGCTGTGAGTCCACGGGCATCGTGCCCGCGGTTCAAGAAACGCTCGCCCGTCAACCGACATCTCTCTCGGCAGTTTGCGCATCACAGAGGAGGTGAGCGTGAGGGGAGAGATTGCATGTGTGTGCTTGATTGTGCTCGGTTCCTGCGGCGGCGGTGGCTCGGGGGGCGATGACGGCTCGGCGGAGCCGTTGGCCCTGTTGGGCGGCAACCCCATTCTGTTCTGCACGCAAACGCCGAATCCGGTGGACTTCACGACGATCGCGTCGAGCTTCGGCAACCATGGCAGCAGCGTGGATGCCTGTCCGCGGGGGGGTGACCTGTGCATTCGCTACCCGAACGGGACCGTACGCAAGCTGACGGCCCTGGCGGGTTGGGGGCAGGGTGGCCAGCAGGGCGCGCAGTCGATCGCCGTTCGCGAACCCTGCGTGCACTGGTCGGGCAACAAAGCGCTCTTCAGCATGGTGGTCGGATCGCCGGGACCCGGCGAGGCGGACACCTCGCGCTGGCAGATCTACGAGGTCTCGGGTCTTGGCATCAACGACACGCCGCTGATCACTCGAGTCGCCAACCAGCCGGAGGAGTACAACAATATCAGCCCCATCTACGGAAGCGATGACTCGATCCTGTTCACTTCCGATCGTCCGCGCAATGGACGGGCACACCTCTACCCGCAGCTCGATGAGTACGAGGAGGTACCGACGGTTACGGGGATCTGGAAGCTCGATCCGGTCAGCGGGGATCTGCACATCCTGAACCACACGCCGTCCGGCGCCTTTTCTCCCTGCATCGACAGCTTCGGACGCGTGATCTTCACGCGCTGGGACCATCTGGTGCGCGATCAGCAGGCCGATGACGACAACATGTGCCAATGCAACCAGTTCGGCACCTTCAACTACACAAGCGAATCGGCGGATGCGATTTCGACGGGCAACAATGACGAGGTGTTTCCTGAGCCTCGTCCGGAATGGCTTGGCCATGTGGGCAGTCACATGCCCGGCTACAGCGGCGAAATGAACGGCTACCAACCCCACCTCACAGGTTCGGAGGTCAACCATTTCTTCCCGTGGATGATGAATCAGGACGGCTCAGGCGAAGAGACGCTCAATCACATCGGACGCCACGAGCTGCACGCCTACATTCCGCTCGTGCGCGTGGATGACCCCAATATCGTCTCCCAGCTTGAGATCGGCCCCTTCTCGGCCAATCAGACGGCGATTCCGCACTGGTACCAGCTGCGCGAAGACCCGAATGACCCCGGGAGTTACTTTGCGATCCACGCGCCGGAGTTCTTCACGCACGGAGCGGGTCAGGTAGTCAGGATCCACGCGCCGCCGGGACTGGAAGCCGATGACGTCACAACCCAGATGCTGACGCATCCCGACACGGCAAATTACGACACGACGCCCGGCACGAACCACAGCGGGATGTACCGCAGCATCCTGCCGCTGACCAACGGCAAGAAAGTCGTTGTCCACGCCGCCACGGCGCAGCCCGCAGGCAATCTCGGTAGCGGCAACGTGATCAACCCGGTCTACAAGTTCCGTCTGCGCGAACTGCAGCTGGTCGGCAGCTGGTACAAGGCCGGTGCCGCGTTGACACGCGGCATCACGAAGAGCGTGTCGTGGTATCGCAACGGACAGCTGATGAGCTTCCAGGGTGCGCTGTGGGAGCTGTGGCCCGTGGAGGTCGCAGCACGGGCGGTGCCTCAGCCGACTGCCGTGCCGCTGGAGCAGCCTGAGCAGCAGATTCTCGACGAAGAGGGTGTCAGCAGCGCGACCCTGCGAGCCTTCCTGCGCTCCAAGGGCCTCGCGCTGATCGTGAGCAGGAACGTCACGCGCCGCGACCGCAACGATCTGCAGCAGCCTTTCAACTTGCGTGTCACGGAAGGCGGCGTGCAGACGATCGCCAAGCCAGGACGCGTGTACGACATCTCGCACCTGCAGATCTTTCAGGCCGATCAGATCCGCGGCCTCACGATGGGCGGCAGCGAGCCGATTCCGGGCCGCCGCGCGCTTGCGCAGGCATTGCACGACCCGACTGCGCTGGCACACAATCCTCCGGATCCCAACGGTCCTTCCGGAAGCGTGCGAATCGCTGCTGATGGTTCCATGGCCGCGCTGGTGCCGGCGCGGCGAGCTCTCAGCTGGCAACTGACGGATCCCATGGGCGAACCCGTGGTGCGCGAGCGTTACTGGCTGACGTTCCAGCCCGGAGAGATCCGCACCTGCGCCGCCTGTCACGGCTTCTCCAGCGCGGATCAGAACGGAAACGGGGTGCCGCGCAATCCGCCGCAGGCTCTGGGAGAACTCCTGCAGCATCTCAAGGACACGGGCGCGTTCTGATCGCGCGGGCGGTGCCCGGCCGCTAGCATGGAGCGCGATGAAACTCGTGCCCTCCAAATGGATCTGGTCCAGCGGCAAGCTCGTCCCGTGGGAGCAAGCCACCGTCCATGTCATGACCCACGCGCTGCACTACGGCTCCGCGGTCTTCGAGGGCATCCGCGCCTACGAAACGAAGAACGGTCCGGCGATCTTCGGTCTGCGCGAGCACGTCAAGCGCCTCTTTCACTCCTGCCGCATCGTGCACCTGCCGCTGCGCTGGACCGAAACGGAGGTCGAGCAGGCCATCCGCCAGACGGTGCGCGAGAACGGCCATCCGCATTGTTACATCCGCCCGCTGGCCTTCCGTGGGTACGGCGCCTTGGGCGTGCACGGAGGAGACAACCCTGTCGAGCTGGTCATCGCGACCTTCCCCTGGGGTGTCACGTTCAGCCCGGAGGCACTGGCCGCCGGCATCGATGTGTGCGTGTCGAGCTGGCGTCGCATGGCGCCCGACACGCACCCGGCGATGGCGAAGAGCGCCGGCAACTACGTCAACAGCCAGCTGATCGTGCACGAAGCGCGCGCACTGGGCTTTCACGACGGCTTGGCGCTTGACGTCAACGGCTACGTCGCCGAAGGAAGCGGCCAGAACCTGTTCCTGGTGCGCGATGGCAAGCTCTATACGCCGCCTGTCGGTGCTTCTATCCTCGCGGGCTTCACGCGGCATGCCGTGTTGTCTCTGGCGCAGGAACTTTCGATTCCGATCAGCGAGCAGCTCATCTCCCGCGAGATGCTCTACACCTCCGAGGAAGCCTTCCTGACCGGCACGGTTGCCGAGCTGACGCCGATTCGCAGTGTCGACCGTCATGCGGTGGGCATCGGCCGAAGGGGTCCGGTCACCGAGCGCATCCAGCAGCGTTTCTTCGCGCTCGTGCGTGGTGAGATCGCCGACCGTCACCAGTGGCTGACGCTCGCCTGATCCTGTTGTTGTGCCTGGGCCTGCTGTGCGGAGAGCTCCGCGCCGCAGGTTCCCACCCCGATTCGGTCTCCAGCACGCGCATCACGGTCGCGGGGGAGCGGTTGGAGCTGCGCATCCGCACGGAGCTGCGCACATGGCATGAGGCCGTGGCCGTCGATGCTGATCTCAGCGGAACCCTCGAGCAAGGCGAGCTTGCTGCCGCACGCCAGCAGCTTGCAGCATATGTTCGCGCGCATCTGGAGCTGCAGCCAGTGCGCGACGGAGAACGGCTGGCCGCTGCAGTTCTGGAGCCGCAGCAGGTGGAAGAAGTGCAGCGTCCGCGCGGCTCCTATCCCATCTACGAGCTTGCGCTCGTCGCCGCACTGCCGCTCTCCTGCAACGGGCTCTTCCTTAACTCCAGCCTGTTTGAAGTCGAGAATCCGCTGCACAGGGATCAGTGCACGGTTCAGTGGGGAAGCCTGCCGCCGGTGACGCGGCTCGTCTGGGCGGAAGACCCGAGCTTCCTGTTCCGTGCGGACGACGTGGAGTCATCCTCGCTGTTCGGCGGATATCTGCGTTCCGGGGTGGAGCACATCCTGCTGGGCTATGACCACCTGGCCTTCGTGCTGGTTCTGCTGGTGGCTTCGCGCCGCCTGCGCCAGCTGGGTTGGGTAAGCCTCGCCTTCACGCTCTCGCATTCGCTGACGCTTGCGGCATCCACCTTCGGCTGGGTGAGCGTTCCCTCGCGGCCCGTGGAGGTCGTGATCGCGCTCACCGTCGCGTGGGTGGCGCTATGGAATCTGCGTGAGCGAGAACGCCGGCTGTGGCCCGAAGCGCTGGGCTTCGGCCTCGTGCACGGATTCGGCTTCGCAGGCGCGATCGGCGGAACCCTGGCGGCGGAGCCGGAAAAGCTCACTGCGCTGCTGGGTTTCAATCTCGGAGTCGAGCTGGGGCAGCTGGCGGCGCTGGGTGCTGGCCTGCTGCTGCTGCGGTTGCTCGGACGGAGCTGGTTCGCCACCGCGCGCGTGCGGATCGTGGTGTCGAGTCTCGTGGCGGCGCTGGCTCTTTACTGGGCGTTCTCGCGCGTGCTCGAAGCCTGATCGGCATCCTCCGCGTTGGCCGCGGCGGTCTGCAGCACATCCTGAACCAGCGGATGTTCGCGGTCGAGTCGAATGCCTGTGACAGGGAATTCAGGCTGCTTGGGATTGGGAACCTTGTGCATCACGATGATGCCGGCATCCGTGGCTTCCTGTATCAGGCGCCGCGGCATGTCCGGATCGAACGCCCAGGCAAACCCGCGCTTCTGCAGGTAGGTGTCGCGGAACCACTTGAGTGCGATGAAGGACAGATGCGGGTCGCGTTCGGCGTGATCGAGCGCGATCACGAAGTCCACCATGGGCTCACCCGTGCCCGGATCGGTCTGCATGTTCTCCTGCTGCGGCACCTCGTAGACCACCCAGACCGCGGAATTGCGGGGCTGAAAGGAATCCAGCGGCTGATTGCGCCGCAGTTGACGGCCGCTCTCGCGGGCCCGCAGCGAGACATGCACGCTCGAGCCGTCCGGCGGCGCGATGTGGAGCAGCGGTTGCAAGGAAACCGGAAGCCTGCCCATGCGCTCCAGTTCGCGCAGCGACTCCAGAGCTCCCTGAACCTCGAACTCCAACTGGGCAATGGTCGCGGGCGGGACGCGATGCTGGTTCATACAAGGTTATGCGGTGATAAGCAGCGGACAGGCGCAGCGCGTTGCGGACGCACAGCGACGGAAGAACACGGAGAACTTTCCCATGCTACCCGGGAATCCAGATCCCGCCACTCCCCCCGCAGGGGATATTCTGAAAGCAGTGATCTCCCTGGCCCTTCTGCTGCTTTGGTCCGGCGACGTGCTGGATGCGCGCGCACAGTCACTCGTGCGCCGGCACTGTCTAGAGTGTCACGCCGGCGCACAGGCCAAAGCAGAGCTGCGTTTCGATCTGGAGCAGCCGGGGGCGGGGCTGGATGCCGCTGCATGGCGTGAAGCATGGACACGCGTTCACGCCGGGGAAATGCCGCCGCGCAAGCATGGCGTGCTCCCGCCGGACGATCGGAAACTCCTACTGGAGCTTGCTGTGACGCTCGCCGGGCAGGGCGAGGAGCGCTCCGTGCTGCGCAGGCTCTCACGCCGCGAGTACGAGAACACCGTGCGCGACCTGTTCGGGATCGTATTCGATGCCCGAGAGCACTTTGCGCCCGATGAAATCGGTGGGGGCTTCGACAATCAAGGTGCCGCGCTCTCGCTCAGTGAGGCCGACTTCGAGCGCTACCTGCAGGCGGGTGAGCGTGTGGCGGCTGCCGCGATACAGGTACGCGATCCCGGCGCGCCGAACCATCAGCGCGTGCGCGCGGAAGCCATGGACGGCGGTGCGTTGCGACACGACGTGCGGACACTCTCCAGCAACGGTCAGATCCGCGCCAGCTTCCGCATCGAAGCGGAAGGGCGCTACCGCGTGCGCGCGCGTTGCTTCGGCACCCAAGCCGGTCCGGATCCTGTGCGCTGGGCGATGTCTTCGGGTGGTCGCGAATTCGCGCGAGGCGCCACAAGGGCCACGCTCAAGCAGCGCGAAGAAGTGATGGGCGAGCTGACCCTGACGACCGGCTCGCGTAGCATCGAATTCGCGTTCCTCAACGACTACTACAAGCCTGACGATCCCGATCCGCGGCAGCGCGATCGCAACTGTCACCTTGAGTGGATCGAAATCGAAGGCCCGCTCGATCCGCCGCGCTACTCTCCGTACCAGAGCGCGGCGCTGGCGGATCTGGGGGAGTCCAATCTGCGCAGCAAGCTCGCAGCGCTGGCAACGCGCGTGTGGCGCGGCCCCGTCAGTTCATCCGATATGGATGCGCTGCTGGCGCTGACGAACGCCGCACATCGTCCCGTGGAACGCATGCGCTCGGCTCTGGCGGCCATGCTGGCGGCGCCGCGCTTCGTGTTCCGGGTCGAAACAGATCCGGAATCCGCCGCGCCCGGCAGCCTGCGCCGGCTGAACGGCCATGAGCTCGCGGTCAGGCTTTCCTATCTGGTGTGGGGCAGCTTGCCCGACGATGTGCTGCTGCAGCGCGCTGCCGATGGATCGCTGCTCAAAGATGAGGTGCTGGAGGCGGAGCTTGCACGCATGCTGCGCGACCCGCGGGCTTCCGAGCTCTCGCGCAGCTTCGCGCTCCAGTGGCTGCAGCTTGAGGCGCTCGGCAATCATGCGCTGGATGCTGGGCTTCGTGAGTCAATGCTGGCAGAGACATCGCTGCTCTTTGAGTGCGTGCTCCGCGAGGAGCGTCCGATCCGCGAGTTGTTGTGTGCGGAGTACAGCTTCATCGACGAACGCCTGGCTGCGCTTTACGGGATGGCTCTGCCGCGCGGTCCGGGAATGCAGCGTGTTGCCTTGCCTGCCGGCGATCGGCGCGGGGTGCTCGGACATGCCAGCGTGCTGACCGTGACGAGCAACCCGACGCGCACGTCACCGGTCAAGCGCGGCAAGTGGGTGCTGGAAGTGCTGCTCGATGCGCCGCCGCCACCCCCTCCGCCAGGCGTGGGAGTGCTGACGGAGGCGGATGCCACCGGCGCGCAGCTGCCCATGCGCGAGCAATTGGCACTGCATCGTTCCAAGCCGGAATGCGCGGTGTGTCACGACCGCCTCGATCCGCTGGGATTGGGCCTCGAGAACTACGATCGCATGGGCCGGACGCGCAGCGCGGACGAAGGCGGCCTGATCGACGGTGCCGGCGCGCTTCCGGACGGGCGTGCGTTTCACGGAGTCGGCGAGATGGCTCAGTTGCTGGCTTCCGATGGTGCGCTGGCCCGCTCGCTCGCCCGCCACCTGATGACCTGGTCGCTGGGGCGTTCGCTCAGCGTCGCCGAACGAGCCGCGCTGGAGCAACGCATGGCGGCGCTGGATGCGCAGCAACTTACGTTGCCCGGGCTGTTGAGAGCGATCGTGCTCTCGGAGCCGTTCCGAACGAAGCGAGTGGAGTGAACATGACACGCCGGAGTCTGGATCGACGAACTGTTCTCCGCGGTGCGGCCGTGACGCTTGCGCTGCCCTGGCTGGAGGCGATGCTGCCCAACGGAAGACTGGGTGTGCGCGCTCAGCAGGCCTCGCCGCCTGCTCCCCGCCGTGCGGTCTGGGTCTACGTGCCCAATGGTCTCGCTCAGCAGCCGCTCAAGGCCGCCGCGGGATTCCAGCTGCAGGGCGCGCTGGCACCGCTGGCGCCGCTCTCCTCGTCGGTGCTGCTGATTCACGGATTGGCTCAGGATGCTGCGCGTGCCCACGGTGACGGGCCGGGGGACCATGCGCGCGCCTGCGCTGCGTTCCTGACGGGAGTTCACCCGCTCAAGAAGGACGGTGCGGTGCTGGTGGGCGCTTCTGCCGACCAGCTGGCTGCGCAGCAGATCGGCAACCGCACGCGTCTGCGTTCGCTGGTCGTGGGCGCCGAGGGCAGCAACACTTCCGGCCAGTGCGACTCGGGTTACGCCTGCGCCTACTCGAGCCAGTTGTCCTGGGCCGGACCTTCAACGCCGGCGGGCAAGGAGCACCGGCCGATGCGTGTGTATGAGCGTTTGTTTCTCGACGAGGAGGATCCCGCTTTCCTCGAAACCATGGCCGAGCGTCGTGCGCGTCGCCGCAGCGTGCTGGACTTCGTGCGCGGCGAAGCCAGACGCCTCGAACAGCGTCTCGGTCAGGCCGATCGGCAGAAGCTCGAGGAGTATCAGGACGGCATCCGGGAACTCGAGCGTCGGCTGGAGCGCATGCAGCAGGGCGAACAGCAAGCGCGCGCGCTGCCTGCGCCGCCCAAGGATGCGGAGAAGAACTATCCCGAGCTGGTGCGGGCGCACTACGACCTGATCGCCATGGCTCTGGCCACCGATTCCACGCGCATTGCCACCTTCCTGCTCGCGAATGAAGGCTCCAACCGCGGCTATCCGCACCTTGGGATCCCCGAAGGCCACCATGAGCTCTCGCACCACGGCAAGGATCCCCACAAGCTGACCCAGTGGGAAAAGATCGGCGCATGGCATGTGGATGCGTTCGCGGCCTTCCTGAAGCGTCTGACCGAGCTGCGCGAGGGCGAGAGCAGCGTGCTGGACAGCACGATGGTCCTGTTCGGCAGCGCGATCGGCGACGGCAACCGCCACAACCACGACCAGCTGCCGATTCTGCTGGCGGGCGCGGTGCGCGGCGGTCGCGAAGTCGAGTTTGCGCAGGAGACCTCACTCAACCGGCTGCACCTTGCGATGACCGCCTACACGGGGGCATCACTGCCCCGTCTGGGCGATGCGGACCTGCCGCTCGATCTGGCCTAGACCCGCACGCTGGCGGGGAACCAGGCCGTGAACTTCGCCGGCGGAATCGGTGTGTCCATCCAGGACTGATCGGGCGGCGGAAGACGCAGCACTTCGCGCGTGGTCAACAGCGCGGCCATGCGCTCGCTGGAGATCGTGCCGCGCTTGGTGTTCCAGCGCACTTCGCGGGCTTTTTCGATCGCGCGCGCAATCTCCAGCGTCATGCGGCAGTCGCCCTGCACATATTCGATCACCTGCTGAAAATTACCCTTGGCCCACTGCTCCGGAGCGTCGGCGCCGCTCATGGACTTCTTCAGGCCCAGACCCATGCCTCCGGCCACGGCCTGCAACCCGATCGGGAAGCCTCTGCGGTAGAAGAACTGCAGCATCGGATCATAGGAGTCCAGCGCCACCTCCGCGGCGAGCTGCAGGTCTCCGGCCGCGTGGCCGATCATCTTCAGGTCAAAACTGACTCCGTTCCAAGCCACGATGCGCGCCCCGCTGCGCTGCTGCTCGCGCAGCCATTTCAGGAAAGCGGCTGCGTCCGCCTGGGTCAGCCGGGGTGCAGGCCTGCCGTCCTGCACGGAGTGGACGACCCTTGCACCGCCGTCATCGCCGACGGCCGCGACCACCGAGATGTCGAGCGGGCCGAAAGAGTCCAGATCCGCCCCTTCGGGCAGCAGATTGGCTGTTTCAATGTCAAAGGCCAGCCAAGGTGCGCTCATCGCACTCGCTCGAGCTTGGTCACGCGGCCCAGATAGTTCCAGTCGAGCACGTACAGGTTGCCCTTGCTGTCCCACTTGGCGAAGTGCGGTGCCGTGAAGCAGCCATCCTGCCACTGCTCGCGCGGCACGCCGTTCTGCGCGCGCAGCCCCTCGTTGGGGTTGTCGCCGATGTGGGTGAACACCTCGTTCTTCGCGTTGAGGATGGTCACGCGGCCCGCAAGGTCGGCCACCAGCGCGAACTCACCCTGCACATCCACGCTGCAGGGGCGGCGGAAGCCCTCGATCACGCCCAGATGCCGACCTTCGAAGTCAAAACGCTGCAGCCGGTGATTCTCGCGGTCCGCGACCAGCAGCGTCGGCGGATCCGTGCGTGTATCGACGGCAATGCCGTGCGGGGTCTGGAACTTGCCGGGCTCGTTGCCAGGTCCACCGAAGCTGCCGAGATATTTGCGCTCCGCATCGAAGCGGTGCACGAATCCCTTGCCGTAACCATCAGCGACGAACAACTCGCCCTTGGGGCCGATCGCGATGCCAGTCGGGTGGTAGCCAGCACCACCTTCGTACTTGCTCGACTCCACAGGGCAGGGCAGTGCCCACACGAGCTCGCCATCGAGCTTGCGCTTTTGCAATTCGCCTTTGCCGGTGTGGACGAGATAGAGAAACTCCGCGTCGCCTTCCTTGCGAATCACCATGCCGTGGACGCCGCCGGCGAGTTCGGGGCCGAAGGAACGCAGGTACTTGCCCTTCTCGTCGTACACCATCACGGCGCGCTCCGTGTCGGTGTTGAAGTATAGGTTGCCCTTCGCGTCAAAGGCGATGCCACCGTGGGTATTGCCCAGTTCCTTGCCGCCCGGCTGTTCCAACCAGCCGGCAACCCAGCGGTACTGGTGCGCTCCGGTACCCAGGGTTGCCGCCGCGGGAGCTGACGGGGCCTTTTCCTGTGACGGGGGCGAGTAGGAGAGCAGTGTCAGCAGCAGTGCGGTGAGCATGGCGATGAATGATAGCATTCGAGCGCATGCAACGGATGCTCCTCCTGCTGCTATGGGTCCTGCTGGCCCTTTCGCTCTACGCTCAGACCCCGGCGTTCAAAGCGGCTCGCGACCTTGAGGGCTTCGAAGGCGTGGAGCTCTCCGAGCATCGCGATGTCTACGACCTCACGAGCTTTCGAGAACTCGACGGAAAGCCGCTCACGGCCGAGGAGCTTGAAGCGCAGCGCAAGCGCTGGAAAGCGGAGTGGGAGTGCGGCAACGCCCATGTCGCCAAGCTCGAATCCGACCCCGCGGAGTTGTGGTCTTGGAATCTGCGTCGCCGCCTGCTTCGACACCGCTATTTCTCGAAGATCTCCTGGACGCTGGAACGGCCCGCGCCCGGCTTCGTGCTGGTCGTGCAGCGCCCGGCCAAGGACGATCCGAAGTACATCGAGCGCCTCGCGGCCTTGTACATTCCCTCGGCAACCAAGACCTTCGCGCAATTCGAGAAGGAGATCCTGACTCCCACGGGCCTGCAGCGCCGCAGCAGTCATGAACTCACCGCCATCGCGGTGCTCGCCAGCCAGGGCGATCTCGACAACTTCCGCAAGTTCGTCAACGATCCCACGGGGTACACATCGGCGACCGCCTACGACTATGAGTTGCAGTTGACCGTCGCCTGCCAGGACCCATTCACGGAAGTCAGCCCGGGCGTGCAGCAGGCCGCAATGAACTACCAGCTGATCAAGGCGCTGCAGCATGCCTATCTCGCGGTTCCCGGCAATCGACCCGCCTCGATCGGGCTCTACGAAGGTCTCGCGATGTACTACGGCAGCCTGCGGGATGACAAGGCCACGCCGAAAGCAGAGAGCGCCGGTTGGCTGCTCGATGCGGTCAATGCTGCGGAGACTCGCGAGTTGCTCTTGCTGCCGCTCGATCAGTGGCTGCAGATCTCCTCCTGGCAGGATTATGCAGGTCAGGTGGCCAAGCGTGCGGAAGCAGCGCAGCAGCCCGTGCCGGAAGGCAATCAGATCGGACGCGCCTACGTGGCCCAGTGCGAAAGGTGGCCCCATTTTCTGATGCAGGCTGCCGATGGCCGCTATCGTCTGCCCTTCCTGACCTTCGCCGGCTCGGCCTTGCGCGGCAAGGGCAAGGCTGCCGATCTGCAGTCGGCCTTTCCGGGCATGGATCTGCGCGCCGTGTCACGCGAGTTTCTGCTCGCCATGTGCACGGAGGCCGCGAAGCGCAACCCGAAGACCAAGTTCGATCCCAAGGCCATCGAGTCCATGTTTTCGGCAGCCGTGAACATCGATGCCGGGCCCATCGTCGTGGGTCCGCAGGTCGAGGAGCAGGTGGCGGAATTCGCTCCGCAGGCCTTGGCTCCCGATGCCGGGGATGTACAGGCCGTGCATGCGCTGGCTCTGTCGCGCGCCAGAGAGGGTGACTTCGCCGGTGCGCTCGACGAATTGCGCGGTGCGCTTGCCGGCGCGGTTTCGCCAGCCAAGGAGCGCATCGAACGTGAGTTGATGAGGCTAGAGCAGCTCAATGAGCTGCGCAACGGCTGGCTGCGCGCGCAGATCGCGGCCAAGGGGCGCATCAAGGTCGCCGTGCGGGGCAGGGAATTCTCCGCGCCCGTCGTCGCCCTCGACAATGGTCTTGTCCGACTCGGTGAAAACGGCGGGGGCGTGGGTAGCGTCGCGCTCCGCGAAGTCGTGTGGCAGGAAGCCGTCAAGGCTGCTACGAAAACCGAGCATCAAGGCAGTGCGCGGCCGTGGACGCGCGCCTTCGGATTGCTGCTGGCGGGGGATGAACGCTGGGAAAAGCAGCTCAAGAGCCGCGATGCGGAAGTCGAGGCACTCGCAAAGGACGCGCCGAGCTACGCGGCACTGAAAGCAACCAGCGAGGTGGCACGCAGCCTGTATCTGCTCAGCCGCAATCCGATTCCGCGCACGTCGGCGGAGATCGACCAACGGCTCGGCGAAGTGAAGCGCCTGCTGAACATCTACGGCACGGATCCCTTGCTGAAACGTCGCATCGACCTGCTGCGTCAGTACGCCACGGCCTGCATCGTGGAACGGATGCGCAGCCTTCCGATGGGTGCCGGCCTGCACGGAAAGCTCACCGATCTCGGCGACGGACGCGTGCGCATCGAGTACTCCTTCGACAGCGACCCTGAGGTCGCCGACTGGATCCAGGTGCCGCGTGAATCCATGCCGCTTCAGCCCGCAGCCAAGGTCCCGGCGGGATCCGTCAGGGCATCCAAGGGGGTGCTGACGGGCACGGGCGGCATGTACCTGCGCTTCGCGCGCACGTTTCAGGGAGATGTTTCCGTGCGGTATTCCTTCCATTTCAAGGAGCCCGATGGTGCCTACGGAACACCGCGGATGCTGTGGATCCTGGGGGAGACCCCGGACGGCAGCTACGTCGGCTGCGATCCGATGGGGGATATCTACGTGCGTTACAGCGATCCGGAAGACTCGCGCAGCCTGCGCCCTAAGCAGCGCGCGCAGCTGGATTGGAATCAGGACGCGGAGATTGGCATCGAACTCAAGTCCGGTGTTGTCACCACAAGCTTCGAAGACAAGCCGGTCGCGACGCTCGAGAATGCTCCCGTGAAGGGGGGCAGCATGGCCTTGTTCACGGAGATGGACCTGACCTTCTCGATCAGCAGGATCGTCCTCGAGGGACGCCTGGATGCCCGGCAGGATGCCAGCCAGCGCAATGCTCTGATCGCCGATGAGCTCAGGAAGCTGGGATTCCCCTGAACGCCGCATGCGTGCTTCAATGGCATGCATGAGCGTTCACCTCTTCACCACTCTCGATACCAAGGGTCAGGAGGCGCAGTTCCTGCGCAACGCGCTGCAGTCTCTCGGCGTGGCGGTGACGCTCGTCGACACCGGGTGCCTCGGTGAGCCTGCCGTGACCGCCGATGTTTCGCGTGAATCGGTGTTCGAGGCCGCCGGCACCACGTTGGCCGCGATGCGCGCGCGCAATGACCGCGGCGAAGCCGTCAGCGCCGCCGCACGCGGCGCAGAGGCGATCGCGTGCGCGGCGCATGCGCAGGGTCGGCTGCACGGCGTGCTGGGCCTGGGCGGCGGGGCCGGAACCACGATCGGCACGGCGGCGATGCGTTGCCTGCCGATCGGTGTGCCCAAGATGATGGTCAGCACGCTGGCCTCCGGGCAGGTCAACCACTTCGTCGGCAGCAGTGACATCCTGATGCTCAACAGCATCGTCGATATCAGCGGGATCAACCGGATCTCGCGCGTCGTGCTGACGCGTGCGGCTCAGGCCATGGCCGGAATGGCGCTCGGTGCGACACCCGCCGTTTCAGCTAACGATAAACCGCTGGTCGCCGCCAGCATGTTCGGTGTCACGACACCGTGCGTGGAGGCGGCGCGCGCCGTGCTGGAGGCGGCCGGTTGCGAGGTGCTGGTGTTCCACGCCACCGGGAGCGGCGGTCGCACGCTGGAGTCGCTTGCGGCCAGCGGGATGCTGGCCGGTGTGCTCGACATCACCACCACCGAGCTCGCCGATGAGCTCGTGGGCGGATTTCTCAGCGCCGGGCCGGAGCGGCTCACGGCGGCGGGCAAGCGCGGCATTCCGCAGGTTGTCAGCGCGGGCGCGCTCGATATGGTCAACTTCCACGGCATCGACACCGTGCCCGAAGCCTTCCGCGACCGCACGCTCTACCGACACAATGCAAATGTCACGCTGATGCGAACCACTGCGGCGGAATGCGCCGAACTGGGCCGCATCATCGGTCGCAAGCTTGCGGCGGCACAGGGACCGACCCGCTTCCTGTTCCCGACGAAGGGTGTTTCCGGCATCGACCGCGCAGGTCAGCCCTTCGATGATCCGGCCGCGCGCGCGGCCCTGCTGGCGGGTCTGAAGGAAACGCATGGCACCGTTCCGCTCGAGGTGCGTGAGGAGCACATCAATGACGTCGGTTTTGCACAAGCGGCGGCTCGCGAGCTGCTGCGGATGATGGGTCGCGGCTGAGAGAGCCTAGTTGTTGAGCGCGTCAGCCGCGCGGGACGATGCGCGTGCCGAGCAGACGGTCCACGAGGGTGGCATGGGGCCAGGCGATGCTGCTGAGCAGGAAGGTCGCGTAGATTCCCAGCGCGGTCAGCGCCAGTACCATCGTGCCGCCATCCTCGAGCCCGGCCCAGATGCCCAGCAGGGTGATCGCAGGCAACACGAACAGCAGGGTTCGCAGTCCGCAGAGCAGCGCTCCGGCGCGCATTCCGCGCCGTGTGCGCAGCAGCATGCCGAACATGCGGAACAGCAGACCGCCGCGCGTCAGCATGGAAAGCGGGACGAACAGCAGAACGATTGACAACGCGCCTCCGAGAGCCGTGACGATGCGGTCACTGTTGGGATCCAGCAGCGGCTCTGCCTTGTCTGCCGTCATCACCATTGCCAGGACAAGAGCCAAGGTGATGAATCCGATGCCCATGGAGGTCAGCAAGGCCTGGAATCCACGCTGCCGGCGCGTCACAGAAAGCGGCCCCTGAGTCATCGGGGCGAGCGCTGCTGCCGCTGCGGCAACGTTGTCATAGCCGTGCTTCAAGCCAAGGATGCGCTGCAGCACTTCATCCCCTGAACCGGGCATATCGCGGGGCAGCACATGCTGTTCGCCGATCAACAGGCGTGCAGCATGTCCGAGCAGTTGCACCGCACTCATGCGCCGTGCCTCGCCTTCCAGAATGGCAAACGACAGCAGCTTCAGGCGTCCGTGACGATCGACCCAGAGCTGACCAAGCTGGTACTCCCCGGCCTCCTCACCGGAAAGTGCATCCGCGAGTTCCAGCAACAGCCGCAGGAGGACCTCCCAGGCGAGCTCCCCCTGAGCCGCGCGCCAGTTCACCAACGTGTCGCCGCCGGGTGCTTCGAGCACCTGACACTGCAGGCCCTCGGCCTCGAAGGCGCCCAGCCAGTGCAGGCGCGAGTGGTTGGCCTGAGTGTCGAACCGAATCGGCTGCTGCGCGCCCAGAATCCAGACCTTGCGTGTCAGCAGCGCATCCTCCGCGCTGTAGAGCTCGCCATGGCTTGTGGTCGCGATGTGGGCTTCGAGCCTGTGCAGCCCAAGGATGCTCGTTTCGGCGTTCACAGGCCTCGACGTGCGCTCCACATCGTTCAGCTGCTTGGTGAAGCGGGGGAAAGGCAGGGTTGTCTGCGTCGTGCGCGTTCGGCTGGCCCACTCATGCAGGTACATCCATCCGTTGTTGCGTCGACCTGGGATGATCAGCAGCATCTGCAGGGGGATCACTACGATGCCCGTGATCTGGTCATCGTAATTCCAGAACAGATAGGGCAGGGCGCTGGGAACCATGAAGATGGCGGTGCGCAGCATCGTTCGATTCCAGACCGGGACGCCGTTCTCGGTATCGTGAACGCGCAGGCCAAGAACCCACTTGCCGAGACTCATCCCCAGCCACCCCTCCAGAATGGAGAAGTACAAGAACATCGTCGGGAAGCCCGCAATCAGGCTGTAAAGCTGCAATTCCTCCTTCGTCGTCCCTGTACTGGCGACAAGGACGGCAACCAGCGCTCCGATGACGAGCGTGTTGAAAAGCGCGAGCACGGCCGTGTCGACAAGGTAGGCGGCGAGCCTGCGTGCCGGGTGTGCCGGCAGGGCGAACTGAGCGAAGGGATGCAGTGCTTCGTGCAGTTCCTGCAGGGTCTGATGCCGCTTGGCGGGGTCCTTCTCCATCGCGCGGGCGATGATCTTCGCCAAGGGGCCCGGAACCTCCTTGCGTAGGCTGCGGATGTCATCCGCTGGTTCGGAAAGGATGCGCGCGAAAACTTCCTGCACATTGCTGCCCTGCCAGCCCGGTCGACCGGTCAGAAGCGCATAGAGGGTCGCAGCTGCGGAGTACAGATCGCTGCGTTCATCGACTGCGCGGCCGCGGATCTGCTCCGGTGAGGCATACAGTGGCGAGCCGATGAATTGCCCCGGATCGGTGAGATGCACCTGGGTTTCGATCGAGCGCGAAAGCCCGAAGTCACCGACCTTGATCCTGCCGTCGGCGCCAAGGAAGCAGTTCGACGGCTTCACATCGCGGTGCAGCACATTGGCACGGTGCGCAGCCTCGAGGCCCTCCAGAAGTTCGATCGTCCAGCGTACCGCCTGTGCGACGGGGATCCTCTCGCCGCCCTGGATGACGTGCTCGAGCGTCTGACCTTCAACCAGCTCCATGGCGATGGCCGGTGATTGCTCCACCGAATGCGCCCCATAGACGAAGACACAGCGCGGATCCGAGATCGACGCCGCCAGAATTGCCTCGCGGTGGAAGCGGTCGAAAGCCGTCTCCTTGTCCTGCATCGAATAGGGCAGGACCTTGAGAGCGACGACTCTGTTGGTCGAGAGTTCGCGGGCGCGATAGACGATGCCCATGCCGCCGCGACCAAGCTCCTCGATCAGCTCGAATCCGTCCGCGACACGCGGAAGCTCTCTGGGAACTATGCGGCTGGATTCCACGGCCTGCGCAGTCTAGCGCGGACGGGCGATGGTTGCACCGTCACGCTTGCGATATCATGGCCTGACGATGAACAACCAGAATGCCTCGCGTGAGATTCCGTTCAAGGCTCTGTCCGGCTATCTGATGCTGCTGCCTTGGTTTCTCTCGCTGGGCCTCGCGGTGCTGCTGTTCGCCGCCGCCTCCGGTCACGGCGTCAGCAAGGATGAACAACTCGCCGCAGTGTTGACGGGTTTCGTGCTGCTGGTGTGCTTCGTGCTGCTCTCGATCGGTTTCTTCATCGTCGAGCCCAACATGGGGCGCGCGCTGATCCTGTTCGGCCGCTATCGCGGAACGGTGCGCAGCTCCGGCTTCTGGTGGACCAACCCCTTCACCGTCAAACGCCGGATCTCGCTGCGCGCGCACAACCTCAACGGCAAGACGCTGAAGGTCAACGATCTGCTCGGCAACCCGATCGAAATTGCCGCCGTCGTGGTGTGGCAGATCCGCGATACGGCGCAGGCATTGTTCGATGTGGAGCAGTTCGAGCACTTCGTCGAGGTGCAGGGTGAGGCTGCGGTTCGCTGCGTGGCCGCAAAGCATCCTTACGATGACGGTCAGGCCTCTGAGGTCAGCACGACACTCCGGGGCAGTGCCGATGCCGTGGCAGAGGAACTGGCGGTGGAGCTGCGCCAGCGTCTCGCCATCGCCGGCATCGAAGTGCAGGAAGCGCGGCTGTCGCACCTTGCCTATGCTCCGGAGATCGCAGCGGCGATGCTGCAGCGACAGCAGGCGGGAGCGATCATCGCTGCGCGCGCCAAGATCGTCGAAGGCGCGGTGTCGATGGTTGAAATGGCGCTGGCGGATCTCTCGAAGAAGAACATCGTGCACCTAGACGATGAGCGCAAGGCCGCCCTGGTCGGCAATCTGCTGGTGGTGCTGTGCGGACAGCAGGCTCCCTCGCCGGTGGTGAACGCCGGCAGCCCCCACAGCTGAACGCAGCCCGACATGGGGGGCGGGGAAGAAGCGCGAAGGTCGCGCTTACCAGTAGCGCTCGAGGCGGATCCCGCCCAGACCGCCGCCTTCCTTGCCCGCTGCGCTGTCGACGCGGAAACCGCGCGCTTCGAGCAGCGCGCGCACCTCGACGATCATGTCGGGGTTTCCGCACAGCAGGGCGTGCGTCCGCGACGGATCGAGTTCGATTCCGAACTTGCGGCACAGGGCTTCATCCGCGAGCACGCTCTGTACGCGGCCGCGCAGTCCGGGCCACTCCTCGCGCGAGACCACCGGGATGTACGTGGTGGCGAATTCCAGCTTGCGGCGATGCTCCAGTTCGTCGCGGTAGCACAGGTCCGCGCATTCGCGCACGCCGTGCAGGATCACGAAGCGCCGCGCGCTGCCCGTGCGGCGTGCTTCCCGAAGCATCGAAACAAAGGGCGCCAGACCCGTGCCCGTGGAGATGCACAGCAGCGTCTTGTCCGCCGGGATGCCTTCCAGCGTGAAATGGCCCATCGGCTTCTCGTCGATCCACAGCTTGCCGCCGACGGCCAGCTTCCACAGCTCCGGCGTCAGCTTGCCGCCCTGCACCAGCGCCACGCACAGCTCGTACTCGCCCGCTGCTCCGGGGTCGGAGGCGATCGAGTAGGAGCGCTTGAGGACGCGCACGCGCGGCGGACTGGTTCCATCGCGTGAGGGCAGCTCCATCGGCAGT
Source organism: Planctomycetia bacterium (assembly GCA_005799545.1). GTDB lineage: Bacteria > Planctomycetota > UBA1135 > UBA1135 > SYGM01. The sequence goes on from SYGM01000167.1 coordinate 52,124, forward strand.
CCGATCTGCACGAACTGTCCCGGCACGAAGGGTGCCGGCGGCTGGGCATCGGGCCGGATGCGCAGCAGCGCAACGCGCGGAGACAGGTCGATGCGGTGGACGAGGGTCGCGTTCACGTCGACCATCATGGTCGAGCGTGGCATCGTGTACAACAATCAGGACATGGGCCTGACTCCGCTGCCGATCGATGGCGTCCTGCCGCAGCTGCTCGCGCAGCTGCGGCAGCGTGAGGCCGTCGTCCTGCGTGCGCCGACGGGCGCCGGCAAGACCACGCGGGTTCCGCCGGCGATCCTGAGGGCGGGCCTGGCGGGAGACAAGCAGATCGTGATGCTCGAGCCCCGGCGCATCGCCGCACGCGCGGCCGCGCGGCGCATGGCGGAGGAAATGGGCGTCGAGCTGGGCGCCGAGGTCGGTTATCAAGTGCGATTCGAGCGTAAGGCCTCGCGCCGGACGCGCATTCTCGTGGTGACCGAGGGACTTCTGGTGCGGATGCTCCAGGACGACCCTTTTCTCGAGGATGTGGGCGTGGTCGTGTTTGATGAGTTCCACGAGCGCAGCCTGCATACCGACCTCGCTCTCGCCCTGACGCGTCGTGTGCAGGCCGATGCGCGCCCAGATCTCAAGCTGGTGGTGATGTCCGCCACGCTGGCAACGGAAGAGCTCTCGGCCTGGCTCGGGAACGCCCCGATCGTGGTGAGCGAGGGGCGGCTGTTCCCCGTCGACATCCAGTACAGCGAGACCGACAGCGAAGTGCCGCTGCCCGTGCAGGCGGCCGCCGGCGCGATGCGCGCGCTGCAGGCGACGCGCGGCGATGTGCTGGTTTTCCTGCCGGGCGTCGGCGAGATCATCCGCACTCATGAGGAGCTGGCTGCGCGCGCCGAGCGTGCCGGCGCGCAGATTCACGAGCTCTACGGCGATCTGGCACCTGCCGAACAGGACGCCGTGCTGCGACCGGGCCCGCGCCGCAAGATCGTGCTTTCGACGAACGTTGCGGAGACTTCGGTGACGATCGAGGGCGTGTCGGCCGTGGTTGACACGGGCCTTGCTCGCGTGCTGCGCTTCGATGTCGGCGTGGGGCTAGATCGTCTGGAGCTGGAGCGGATCTCACGCGCCTCCGCCGATCAGCGCGCCGGTCGCGCCGGCCGGACGCAGGCGGGTGTCTGCCTGCGGCTGTGGACCGAGCGCGCACAGCGCTCGCTTTCCGAGCAGGATGACCCGGAGCTGATGCGCGTCGATCTGTGCGCCAGCGTGCTGCAGCTGCTTTCGTTCGGCGAGCACGCCGTCTTCGGCTTTCCGTGGTTTCAGGCTCCGCAGCGCTCCAGTCTGGAGCGCGCGCTCCTGCTGCTGACCGGCATCGGCGCCGCGGAGTGGAAGCCGGGTGAGGAAACGGCCACGCTGACTGCGCTGGGTCGGGAACTGGCCCGCTTTCCGCTGCATCCGCGTCTAGCGCGCCTGCTGCACGAAGGTCAGCGAGGCGGCGTGCTGCGGGAAGCTGCGCTGGTCGGTGCTCTGCTGTCGGAACGCGACCCCTTCGCGCGTGGTCCGCGCGGTCCGCGCGGATTGCGCCATGCGCAGCATCATTCCGACTGCGATGTATGGGACCGCGTGCTGGCGCTGGAGGCCTGGGAGGCGCACGGTCGCTCAGGCAGCGAGCTGGGTGAGCTCAACAAGGGGGCGGCGAACTTCGTACTGCGCGCGCGCGATGGGCTCGTGCGCGATTGCATGCGCATCTTCGGTGAGGAAGACACCCAAGCCGCCTCGGACAGCGAAGCCGAGCACGCGCTGCGCATGGCCCTGCTGGCGGCCTATCCCGATCGCGTCGTCGCGCGTCGTTCGGGCGATCGCGAGCGCGGGGTCATGGTCGGTGGTCGCGGCGTGCGTCTGTCTCCGACGAGCGCGGTGCAGGATGGCGATCTGTACCTCGCGGTGGAGCTCGACGCAGGCCGGGCCGGCGAGCGCGCGGAGGCCGAAGTGCGCCTGGCGACGCGACTGGATCCCGCCTGGCTGGATCCCGCGCTGATGCACACGCGCGTCGAATCCGGCTTCGATCCGCGCACGGAGCGCGTCGGCGCGTGGAAGCGACGCTACTTCCTGGATCTGCTGCTGGAGGAGTCGCAGGCTGCGCTGACGGGCGAACTGGCGGCGAGTGCGCTTGCAGCGGCGGCGCGCCAGGATCCTGCGCGTGCGCTGCCGCTGACGGAATCCGATGTCGAGCAACTGATCGCGCGACTGCGCTGTCTGCGGGCATGGATCCCCCAGCTTGCCGTGCCGGAGATCACGGACTCGTGGATCCTGGAGGATCTGGAGAGCTACGCGGTCGGCAAGCGCTCGTTCGAGGATCTCAAGCGCGGCGATTTTGCGGGATATCTGCGCGGGCGTCTGGATTGGAAACTGCAACAGGCGCTCGATCGGGAGGCGCCCGCGCGGATCAGCGTGCCGACCGGCAGCGCGATCGCGCTGCAGTACGAGGCAGGCAAGGCACCCGTTCTGGCGGTGCGGATTCAGGAGGTCTTCGGTCTGGCTGAGACGCCACGCATCGCGGGCGGACGCGTGAAGGTCCTGATGCACCTGCTCGCGCCCAACTACCGGCCGCAGCAGGTGACGGACGATCTGGCGAGCTTCTGGAAGTCGGCGTACTTCGAGGTGCGCAAGGATCTGCGCGCGCGCTATCCCAAGCACTCCTGGCCCGAAGATCCGTGGAACGCACCGCCGGTGCGCAAGGGACGCAGCTCGAAGTAGGCGCGCCGCTCAGCCCATGCAGCGGTTGAACCAGCCGCCGATGTCGGCGAGCTCCTCTTCGCAGACGCTGTGCTGCATGGGATAGGTGTGCCATTCGACTTCACAGCCCAGCTGCGTCAACCGCTCGCGCAGATTCTGTCCGCGGCTGATCGGCACCATCGGATCCATCAGGCCGTGGGCCACGAAGCAGCGGATGCCGCGGTTCGCCGACTGCAGTTGAGCCTCCAGCGTGTCGCCGCAGACCAGATAGGTCGAGAGTGCGAGCACGCCGGCCAGCGGCTGCTCATGACGCAGGGCGACATGCACCGCCATGGCACCGCCCTGCGAGAAGCCCGCCAGGAAGATGCGCTGGGAAGGAATGCCGCGGCCGATCTCGCGCGCGATCAGTGCCCGGATGCGCAGCGCGGAAGCGGCGATGCCCTGTTCGTCATGCCGCGTACGCAGGTCACCGTCGCGGATGTCATACCAGGCGGGCATCACGAAGCCGTTGTTAATGCTGACAGGCATGCGCGGGGCGTGCGGAAACACGAAGCGCACGGCATGGCGCTGCTCGATGCCCAGATGCGGGGGAACGGGCGCGAAGTCATGGCCGTCCGCGCCCAAGCCATGCATCCAGATGACCGACCATTGAGCGGCCTTCTCAGGTTCCAGTTCGACGCAGGGCAGCAGGGTGGCGGAGCTCATGGAGCGCGAAGTGTGGCGCGCGGGAAGCCCTCTGTCCATGCAGCGGAGTCGGGAGAAGCGTTCGTGACAGTCTCACGGCCGCGGTTAGAATGAGCCGCTTCATGAACGGACCCGGAGACCAGCCGCAGGGGGACCTCCCGCCGCGCCGCAGCATCGGCTCGGACCTGCTGGGGGAATTTCCGATCCGCCTGCCGGAGCGCACCTTCGCGGTGTCCTGGATCCTCGGGATCAATCTGGCGGTGATGGCAGCGCTGGCTCTGCGCGGGGTGTCACTGCTCGATCCTTCGCTCGAAGATGTGCTGCGCAACGGCGGCAACCACGGGCCTTACGTGGCTCAGGGCGAGTGGTGGAGGCTGCTCACGAGCGCGTTCGTGCATGTCGGCCTGTTTCACCTCGCCTTCAACCTGTTCGCCATGCACTCGCTGAGAGTCGTGGAAGGCATCTACGGCAGCGGGGCTTTCCTGCTGATCTATTTGTGCTCCGCGATCGGAGCGTCGATCCTGAGCATCCTGTGGAGGCCCGATGCGGTTTCGGCGGGCGCCTCGGGAGCCGTATTCGGCATGGCGGGCGCGCTGATCGCTTTCTTCCAGGCACACAAGGACACGATCCCCGAGTCGCTGTTCCGCCCGGTGATGCGAAACATGCTGTTCCTGCTGGGGCTCAACGTGCTGTTCGGCCTGCTGGTTCCAGGCATCGACAATGCCGCGCACTTCGGCGGACTGGCCTGCGGGTATGTCGCCGCGCGACTCTGCGACCGGGATCCGGAAGACAGCCCGCAGCTCACGCCCCGCCGCGCACAGCGCATTCTGCCGCTGATCGGAGCGCTGTTTGTCGCCGCGGCGCTGATCCCCTGGCGCGCCAGCGGGGCGGAGGATATTCAGCATGCGCTGGCGCAGGATGCCGCGCTGCGTTCGCTGCGGCGCGGACAGTGGGATGAGTGCATTCAGAGCGCGACGCAGTCCCTTGAGAAGGACGGATCCAACGCGCTCCTCTTCGCGATCCGCGCCGAAGCGCATGTGCAGAAGCGCGAGTTCCAGGCCGCGCTCGCGGACCTCGACCGCGCACTGGCCATCGACAGTCAACTGTCGGACGCGCGCAAGGCGAGGATGTTCCTGCGCTGGCGCATGAATCGCACGCCGGAAGCCCTCGCCGATGCACAGGCGCTGGTGGAGCAGGGCGATCGCGACGGCAACTCACGCCAGGTGCGCGGCGAGCTGCTGCTGGCCCTCGGCGAGCATGCAAAGGCTGAAGAGGCCTTCCGCGAGCTCGCTCGCGGCGTTCAGGAGGAGCGCTCGCAGGCCGAGCTGTTCCTGTGGATCGCTTGCGGGCTGCAGGGCCGTCGTGCACCGGCGACCGAGCGCATTCGCGAATGGGTGCAGGGCCCGCGCTCGATCCAGGGCTCACCGCTCGAGGGCATGCTTGCGGCGCTCTACGCCGGCGAGGTCCCCGAATCCGAGTTGCTCGATGCCTTTGATCGCCGGGACACGGAGCGGGTCGAGCTGACGCGCCTGTTCTGGTTCCTCGGCGCGCGCCGCTGGGTGCTGGGCGACCGCGAGGGTGCCCGCCAGTACTTCGCGCGTGTCATCGAGCGCGGGACGAGCGAGGAAAGCACGTATCTCCTCGCGCGCGACGGATTGACCAAGCTCTGACTTCCCACTACTGTCTCGCCCCGCACATGGAGCACCTGCTGAAGGGACTGAACGAGGGGCAGCGTGCCGCCGTGCTCGCCACCGAAGGCCCGGTGCTTGTGCTCGCAGGTGCAGGGTCGGGAAAAACGCGCGTCATCACGCTGCGCACGGGGCATCTGCTGGAGCGTCGCGTCGCGCCCGAAAACATCCTGGCGATGACCTTCACCAAGAAGGCTGCAGGCGAGATGCGCGAGCGCATCGGTGCGCTCGTGGGCAAGGATCGCGCGGAGCTGCTGACGATCGGCACCTTCCACTCCTTCTGCGTCAAGCTGCTGCGCCACTACCACGAAGCGGCCGGATTGCCGCCCAACTTCACGATCTGCGATGCCTCCGACCAGCTGAGCGCGGCGCGCGGGGCGCTGCGTGAGCTGCGCATCGGCGATGCCACGCTGCAGCCGGCGGCGCTGCAGGCGCGGATCTCGCTGCTCAAGAACAAGCTGGCCACGCCGGAGAGCGTGCTGGCGGGTGCTGGCGATGACCGCGACGAGCTGATCGGTCGCGCCTGGGCCAAGTACCAGGAGCATCTCGACCGCGCGCGGCTGGTTGACTTCGACGATCTGCTTCTGATGGCCTGCAGGCTGCTCAAGAAGGACGAGCGCGTCCGTCAGGAGCTGGAGCGCATCTTCCGCTATGTGATGGTGGATGAATACCAAGACACCAACGGACCGCAGTACGAGATCGTGCGGGCCATCGCCGGGCGTCACCAGAATCTGTGCGTTGTGGGCGATGACGTCCAATCGATCTTTGGGTGGCGCGGCGCGGATGTCACCAAGATCCTCTCCTTTGAGAAGGACTTCCCCAAGGCCAAGGTCGTGCGGCTGGAAGTCAACTACCGCTCGACCGCGCCCATCCTGGAAGCCGCCAACCAGCTGATCGCGAACAATCCCAAGCGCCACGGCAAAGTGCTTCGCTCTGCGCAGGGCTCGGGCGAGCCGATTCGCTTCCTGCGCTCCGAGGATGAAGCCGGCGAGGCGGACTGGATTGCGCTCGACATCCTCGAGGGTGTGCGCAAGCGCATGTTCCATTACATGGACTGTGCGATCCTGTTCCGCTCCAACACCCAGCCGCGCGTCTTTGAGCAGAGCTTTCGCACGCGCAACGTGCCCTACGTCCTAATCGGAGGCATGAGCTTCTTCGATCGCAAGGAAGTGCGCGATGTGCTGGCGTATCTCAGGCTGGCGCAGAACCCGCTGGATGAGCCCTCGTTCCTGCGCGTGCTCAACTGTCCGCCGCGCGGCATCGGCAAGACCACCATCGAGAAGACGCTCGCCTTTGCCACCGAGCACGGCATCACCGTGCCGCAGGCCTTCGCACGCGCCAGCGAGATCGGGGGACTCCCGCAGGCTGCGGTGGAGTCCGTGCACATCCTGCGCGACAAGCTGGCACGCTTCGGCAAGCAGGACCCGGGTCGTACGCTGGTGCACTGGATCCGTGAGCTGCTGGAGGCCGTCGACTATCGCTCCGAGGTCGACCGCGCATATCCCGATCCGAAGATGCGCGAAGACCGCTGGAATGCCGTGACCCAGGTGCTCGACATGGCCGAGAACCATGTGCGCCGGGGCAAGCAGCCCGGGCTGGCCTCGTTCCTCGAGGACCTGTCGCTTTCCGCCGAGGATGAGCGCGACGAGGGCGAGGGCCAGAAGAAGAACGCCGTGACTCTGATGACGGTGCACTCCTCCAAGGGCCTCGAGTTCCCGCGGGTCTATCTGGCGGGCGTAGAGGAGGGCATTCTGCCGCACCTGCGCTCCGTCGCCGAAGACACGGTCGAGGAAGAGCGCCGCCTGATGTATGTGGCCATCACGCGCGCGCAGAAGCACCTCACCGTCACCTGGACCAAGTCACGCTCGAAGTACGGTACGCGCATCGAGAGCATGCCTTCGCGTTTCGTGTTCGAGATGCGTGGCGAGAAGCCTCCCAAGGGATGGCGCGCCGCCGGCATCGACGAGAAGGATGCCGAGCGCACGGAGCGCAGCGAAAAGGCCAAGGAGCGGAAGGCCAAGAACGAATCCAAGGCCGCTGCGAAGGCCACGACGCGCAAGCGCAAGCAGCGCCCTGCTGCCAGCTGAGCCGACGGCGATCTAGCCCTGCTTGTCGTCGCCACCCTTGCGGCGCGAAGTTCGCAGGTGCGCTGCGCGCGCCCGCAGCTGTCCGCAGCCGCCATCGACATCCTGTCCCGCCGAACGCCGCAGCTTGGTGAGGATGCCGCGCGAGTGCAGATACCGCGCCATCTCCCGTGCGCGCTCCAGGCCCGGGCGCCGCCACGGCATGCCCTCGACGCTGTTGTAGGGGATGAAGTTCATGACGGCATACTGCCCGCGCAGCAGCCGTTCGAGCGCCTCAAGCTCGTCGTCGCCGTCGTTGATGCCTTCGAGCAGGGTGTACTGGTACTGAATCGGATAACCGACTGTGCGTGAGTATTCCTGCGCGAGCGCCACCAGCTCCTCAGGCGCGATGCGCGGCGCTCTCGGCAGCAGCTCTTCGCGCAGCTGCGCCTTGGTGGTGTGCAGGGAAATCGCCAGCGCGGGTTTGACCGGTCCCTGCGGCAGGCGTTCGAAGACGCGCCGATCGCCCACGGTCGAGAAGACGAGGTTCTTGTGACCCAGTCCGCCCTCGGTGCCCAGCAGCGTGATCGCTGACATCACCTCATCGAGATTGTGGGCGGGTTCGCCCATTCCCATGAACACCACGCGGCGAACCCTGCGCATGCGGCGCGCCAAGGCGACCTGCGCCACGATCTCCATGTCTGTCAGCTGTCGGATCAGGCCCGACTTGCCGGTCATGCAGAACACGCAACCGACCGCACAACCCACCTGGGTCGAGACGCACACGCCATCGCGCAGGAGCAGCACGCTCTCGACTTCCTGACCATCCGCCAGCCGCACCAGCAGGCGCGCCGAGCCGTCTTCGCCGGGATGCTCGGAAATCACGCTGGCTGCGCGGTTGAGTTCGGCCTGCAGCGCAGGCAGCTCGTCGCGCAGCGCGCCGGGAAAGCGCGCGTGGCCGCGCTCTGCGCTCTCATCGGGTGTTTTTCCGCGCACAAACGCTTCTACGAACAGGCGCTCCTGCTGGGTCTTGGCCCCCAGAGCCCGTAGTCGTTCCCGAAGCGCGGAGATGTGCACGCCTCGATTCTATCCGTTGGTCGCGCGGCCGACCCAGAGGCCGAGCGCGCCGCTGATCCAGGCCCCGACCATGGTTCCGGCCACATAGAGTGCAGCACTGAGGCGCAGACCGCTGTTCCAGAGCGCCAAGGTCTCGTGGTTGAAAGCCGAGTAGGTCGTGAAGCCGCCGAGCACTCCCGTCACGAGCAGGAGTTTCAGTTCCGGCGTGCTTGCGACGCGCGCTGTCGGGCTGGCAAGCAGCCATCCGATGGCGAACGAGCCGATCAGATTGACCACCAGCGTGCCCCAGGGAAACGCATCGGGCAGCATCCGGACCACCAGGAAACGCGCCACGGCTCCCAACGCTCCCCCCAGAGCCACGAGCGCGATCATCTTCATCCGTGCGCCTTCATCCGTGCACCTTCATCAGTGAGTCAGCGCAACGCTGGTGCCTTCGAGCGCCAGATGGAACACGCGATCGATGTCGGGCTGCAGCATGCGCACGCAGCCGTGCGAGGCGGGCTTCTGGATCCAGTTGGCGCTGGGCTCGCCGGTGTAGCCGTGGAAGCCGATCCCGCTCTTGCCGATGCCATCCGAGGACAGCGCGATCCAGTAGCCGCCGAGGATGTTCTCGGGATCTCCGGCGGGAATGACCTTCCTGGTCTCGGGGTGCGTCCAGACCGGGTTCAGCACGCGCTTCTCGATTCTTGTGGCACCAGCCGGCGTGGGGGACTTCTCCGCGCCGAGCCCCACAGGCATCGTCGCCATGAGGAGCTCGCCGCCGCCCGGAGCCTTGCGCCAGACGAACATGCGGAAGAGATCGCGGCGCACTTCGATGCGCAGACTGCGGTCTGACAGGTCAATCAGCTTGAGCTTCTGACCGACACGCAGCTTGCGCTCGTCGAAGCCGGCGTTGAGGTAGCCCAGCATTCCCGCGCCGATGCGGTGCGCAGCGGCGATCTTCGAGGGCAAATCACCCTTCTGGACGACATGAGTAACGATGCCCAGTTGCTCCGCGCCGGGGATGGCTTCGGGACTGAAGTACGCGCGGCGGCACCAGGGTTCCAGCGTGTCCGCCAGCAGCACCGCGCGACGCGGGTCGCTCTCCAGCAGTTTTGTGAGTTCTCCGCTGCCCTGCCGGACCAGCGCCGGGATCGCGGCCTTGTCGCGCGCGGCCTCGTCAAAGCGCTGCTGAAGGCTTTGCGCGGAAGCAGCGAGTGTGAGGAACGGCACGCAGACCAGAAGCAGCAAGGCACGCAGCATGGGGCTGCGAGCCTAGAGGCCTCAGGCGTCCGATTCCAGCGGCCGAAAGCGGTGAATCGGTCCCGTGAAGGTGCCCCGGCCGGTGTCGACGATCAATTCGCCATCGCTCACGGTGACATGCCAGCGATTGTTGCGATCGAGCGTGGCCGCCAGTCGCGCCACCAGCTCCGGCTCAGGCACCACCGCCTCGATTTCCCCGGCCCTGTGGATGCGCATGCCCGCCCAGTTCTTCTCCAGCGCCTGCGGACTGCGATGAGGGAAGACCAGCACGCGGTCGGAGGCCTTCGAGGCCTTGTGGATGCGCTCCCCGGTCGGCAAGCCGATCTCCACCCACAGGCGGATGCGGCCGTGCGGGTCGCGCACGGACAACGCCGGCTCCTCGGCCTGGCACAGTTCCGGTGCGATCACCAGTTCCAGCTCCCAGCACAGGCACCAGGCCAGCACGCGCGTCACGAGGTAGTCATCCGACTCGCTCTTGTGCTGCGCGAGCCGCAGCTCGAGCGATTCGTAGACGCCGCGGTCGGCATCGGCGAGCTCGAGCTCGAACTTGCGCAGCAACGAGCCTTGTGACATCGCGCATCAGCCCTGCAGCAGGCGCAGCAGGGCTTCATCACCCTTCTCGCGCGCCAGATCGAGCGGTGTCTGCTCGAAATCGTTTTCCTGAACCGGATTTGCGCCTGCGGTCAGCAGCACACGCGTCATGGCGTGATCGCCGTTGTTGACGGCCGCATGCAGCGCAGTCCAGCCGCCGTGCTGCGCAGCATGGACATTCACACCGCGCGCCAGCAGCAGCTCCATGATCTCCATGCTGCGGCTGGCGGCCGCGGAGTGAATGGCGCGCAGCTCCATGCCGTTGCGTGAAACCGCCTCCGGATCGGCGCCGCGCTCCAGCAGCAACACCGCCGTGTCCTTGGAGGCGAAGAAGCAGGCCAGCTGCAGCGGCGTGAAGCCATCGCCCTGAAAGGACTCCGCAGCCGCCGCATCCGCATCCAGCAGCGGCCGCAGGCGACGAACATCGCCCAGAGCGGCGGCCGTGCAGACATCGATCGTCGGCGCGAGCCCCATCAGCGTGTCGAGCGCATCGCCATTGTGGCGATACATGGCACGCAGGACCATCGAGACGCCCTGTTCGTCGCGCGCACTCGCCAGTTCCGGCTGCTCCTGCAGCAGCTCCTTGAGCCGTGTCGTGTTGCCCTGCTCGATCGCCTGCAACACGTCGTAATGGTGAGACATGCTCGTCAGATGTGGGGACGCGTGAGGTTCTTCTGTCCGCCGGGGATGGCCACGACGTTGTCTTCGATGCGGATGCCGCCATGCGAGGCAAGTCGGTCCACCAGCTTCCAGTCGATCATGCTGGTCTGCGATCCGCTGCGGAACGGCCGCAGCAGCATCTCGATGAAGTAAACGCCGGGTTCGATCGTGAAGACCTGATTGGCTTCGATCGTGCGCGTCGTGCGCAGGTAGGGGAAGGACTTCGGCGGCGGCATCACGCCGCCCTCGGGAGCCGCCTGGCGGCCGCCGACGTCGTGCACCTGAACGCCGAGGAAGTGACCGATGCCGTGCGGGAAGAACGGGCCGGTCAGGCCCTCGGCCACAGCCTGAGCGCCGCCGACCTTGAGGATGCCGTGCTTGTGCAGCAGGTCCGCGATCTTGACGTGCGCCGCCTCATGGATGGCCAGATAGGGCAGCCCCGGCCGCACCATCTCGCACAGCTCGCGCTGCAGCTGGTCCATGCCGTGCAGCAAGTCCTGGAACAGAGTGTCTGCGCTGCGCGAGGTCCACGTGCGCGTGATGTCGCTGCCGTAACCGTTGTGCTTGGCGCCGCAGTCGATCAGCAGCACCTTGCCGTTGCGCTGCGTGCGCTTGCCGCAGTAGTGCAGGATCGCGCCGCGGTCATCGAGCGCCACGATCGTTTCGTAGGGCAGCTCGCGATCCGTGCAGCCCACCGCCTCCACGAAGGCATGGTGGATCTCCAGTTCCGAGCCGCCCTCAAGGAAGCACTGCCGCGCCGCGGCGTGACCGCGCGCGCCCGAGATCGTGGCCTGCTCAAGGCACGCGATCTCGTACTCGGTCTTGTAGGCGCGGTCCCAGTCGAGACGCTTGACCAGCGCATCGGGATTGCACTGCTCTGCGGCGATGCCGCTGCCTGCGGGGTCGTCCCCGATGTAGGCGGTGCGGCCCGACTTCTGGATCAGCTTCCAGGCCTTGCCCAGATCCGCCACCTCATGGAACTCGAAGGCCTCCAGCCAGAACGGATTGCCCAGCGGTGCCTGCTCGTACCAGTAGTCCTCGGGCCGCACGCGCACCAGCAGCGGGCGCTCGCCGGGCCGGATGTGCAGCAGGTGATGCGGCCCGTCCAGAGGCACCCAGTGCGTGAAGTGCGGCGTCGTGCGGAAGGGAGCGTCCTGATCGTCCGCGAAGTAGGTGAAGGGCATGCCTGCCTGAATCACCATCCCGTCGAAGCCGGCAGCGGCGAGCGCCGCCTCGGCAGCGTGCTGCCGGGCGGCGATGTGGGACTTGTAGAGCGTCGCGGACGACATGGGATCACTTCACTCCGTGCATCAGCTTGTTGACCAGCGGGGAGAGCAGCGCCAAGGCGCCGCCCACGATCATGGTCATCCACACGATCGGCACGAAGGCCGCCTCGTAGCCTGCAAGCGCCTCTGCGCCGCCGGTGGCTCCCACGCTGGCTTCACCAGCAATCTTGGAGAACAAGCCGGCCGCATAGTTGGCCAGCGCGATCGAAACGAACCACGCGCCCATCACCATGCCGGTGATTTGCGGCGGTGCGAGCTTGGTCACCATCGACAGACCCACGGGCGAGATGCACAGCTCACCGGTCGTGTGGATCAGGTACAGACCGGTCAGGAAGGTCCAAGGCACCTGTCCTTGAGCGTCCGCACCGCCGATGCCGGCCAGCAGCAGCATGAATCCCAGTCCGACCTGCAGCAGTCCCAGTCCGAACTTCAGCGGGATCGAGGGGTTGAGGTTGCTGCGATCGAGCCACACCCACATTGCCGAGAAGATCGGGCCAAGCGCGACAATGAAGATGGCATTGACCGACTGGAACCACTCGAAAGGCATGACCCAGCTGCCCAGCTGCAGGTCGATGATGTGGTTCTGCGCGAAGAAGTTGAGCGAGTTACCCGCCTGTTCAAAGCTAGCCCAGAAGGCGATGTTGCAGGCCAGCAGCAGCAGCAGCGCGAACATGCGATGCCGGATCACGCGATCGCTGTTGAAGGCGATGTACAGGAGGTAGGCCACGATGCCCACGCCAAGCGCCAGCAGGCTGTAGCCGACGAGATCCTTCTTCGACAGCAGGAAGTAGATCAGCGGCACGCAGACGATGCAGCCGATCGCGACCTGGATGATCGAGCCCATGCCTTCACGGCCCGCCGGGGGCAGGCCATGTCCGCGCAGGTGCTTGGCGCCCGCGCCGAAGACCACCAGGCCCAGCAGCATGCCGATGCCGGCCGCCATGAACCCGTAGCGGTAATCGGCCACTCCGTTCTCGCCGAACCGCACGGAAACCCACTGGCAGGCGATCGGCGCGAGGAAAGCCCCGAGGTTGATGCCCATGTAGAAGATGGTGAACCCGCCATCACGACGCGGATCGCCCTGCTTGTACAGCTTGCCGACCAGCGTGGAGATGTTGGGTTTGAACAGGCCGTTGCCGACCACCATCACCGCGAGGCCAAGCAGGAACATGTTCTGCGTCGGGACCAGCAAGCAGAATTCACCGATCGCCATCAGCAGGCCGCCCAGCAGGATCGAGCGCCGGTAGCCCAGGATCTTGTCCGCCACCGAACCTCCGAACACCCCCAGCGCATAGACCAGCGCGGTGAAGGCCCCGTAGGAGAGCGAGGCCTGATCCTGAGGCACGTTGAACTGCTGCACTACATACAGCGCCAGCAGCGCACGCATGCCGTAGTAGCAGAAGCGCTCCCACAGTTCGGCGAAGAACAGGACGAACAGTCCGGTGGGGTGCCCGAAGATCGTCGGGCCGTCATCTTGATACGAGTTGTCCGCAGCAGAGCCTTGGTCAGCCATGGCGCTCTTGGTCTCAGGGTGGGGGGGATGGACTCGAGAACAGGTGCACGATCCTACTCGACGATCCGGTGGTTATCGATCCGCGCCGGTTGATTCTCCGGGTGCCTCGGCGGTTCGGCGGCGGTGCTCGCGGCCCAGCCAGGCCGATACCGCGCACCAGGCCAGTCCCAGCGGCGCGGCGCAGGCGCTGATCAGGCCGAGGGGCAGGGCGAGAGCCTTGAACAGTGCGTCGAAGCTCCACACTCCGAGCTGATCGCCAAGCCGGTAGGCGAAGGTGTCGAGGAAGTTCTTGGACTTGTAGCGCGCCTCGCGGCCGACCTCGGTGAACAGCATTTCACGCGCGGGGCGGGTCAGCGCGTGCTGCAGGCCGCGCAGCGTCACCTGGATGGCGATCAGGACGGGCAGCACGGGGTGCAATGCGAGCAGTCCGAGTGCGGCAACGGCCGCGACGGGCTGGGCGAGGAGGGCGAAGCGGATACCCAGCCGACGGATCACGGCAGAGGTGAGAAACAGCTGCACCAGCAGAGTGGCTCCGTTGGTCCACATGTCGATGCGGGCGAACAGCGCCGTGCGCTCCAGCTTGTCAGGAGCTGCCTCGCGCACCAGCTGGGCCTGCTGCATGTAGAGAATCGTTCCAATGGCGGTCGCCAGCAGGACATGCAGGGCAACCCCGCGGAGGAACGGCGATCGACGCAGCAGCATCAGCCCATTCCAGATGCCGCCTGCTTCCTCGTCTTCGGGACGCGGGCTCGGTGCGCGGGCAGGCGCAGGTCTGCGGCGCGCGATGGCCAGCATGCACCAGGTCGCGCCCTCCAGCAGTGCAACGGAGACCAGCAGCAGATTGGCGTGCTTGAGCTCAGCTGCCCAAGTGTGCGTGATCCAGCCGCCAAAGATGCCGCCGAGCGTGCCGCCGACGGCGATCATGCCGAAGGTGCGCTTGGATTCCTCGAGCGTGTGAACCTCGGTCATGAAGGACCAGAAGACCGAGACCACGAAGACATTGAAGACGCTTACCCAGATGAAGAAGGCGGCGGCGAGCCACGCGGGCGGCTCGTCCTGACGGCTCCAGAGCCACGCGAACAGCAGCAATTGCAGTGCGAAGGCGCGGTTGACGATCGGGATCAGTCGCTCGCGTGCAAAGCGGTTGACGAGCCAGCCGAAGAGCGGCGCGATCGCCAGCATCACGGCCAGCGTGCCGCTGAACAGCAGGGCCAGTCGCCGCGAATCGCCGCTGGTGCCCACGGTCTCCCGCAACGGCCGGAGGATGTAGTAGCTCGCCAGAAGCAGGAAGAAGTAGCCTGCGCCCAGAAGCAGGATCGGCCACTCGCGGCGGCGCACGCTGGTGACAGCGCTCAGCATCGGCTGAAATGATGCGGGGAGTGGCCGCTCAGTGCGCGCGGAAAGCCAGAATCCAGGCCCCGAGGATTGCAAGCAATGCGCAAGCGCCGAGCAGGGAATCCGTCATGTCCCGGAAGGGAGGCAGGCGGCGCCTCCAGCCCAGCAGCGCGCCGTAGAGCAGGCCGGAAAGGAAACCGGTGATGTGCGCGACCACATCCGTGCGCTCCAGCAGCTGCTCGAAGCGACGTGATTCGGCTTCGATGTTGGTGATGTCGTGACTGACGCCGCCCATGCCGAGCATGCCCAGCAGGATCAGTCCGATCACCAGCGGCAAGCGCTTCTTCCAGCTGGGCATGCGACCGTCCTTGCGTCGCACGAACTCATAGGCCACCTGTGCACCGAGCACTCCGAAGACGGCTGTCGATGCGCCGATGGAAACATGCTCCGACGGCTGCACCCACGCATTGACCAGATTGCCGATGGCGCCGGTGATCACGAAGCCCAGCGCAGCCAGACCCGAACCGACGCTGTGGGCAAGAAAGAGGCCGAAAATCGCCCCGAAAAGCATGTTGCCGGCGAGATGCACGATGTCTGCGTGGAGTGTCAGCGCCGTGATAGCCTGCCACCACTCGCCGGCTGTGATCTCCACGGCGCGCGCGCTGCCCGCATCCTTCCAGTCCAGCTGGAAGAGATCGCGCAGGACGGCGAGGTGCAGAATGCCGATCAGGGCCAGATAGCCCACGGCGAGCACGATGCCGTCGGAGTTGGGTTTCGGCAGCACTTCGCGCGGGGGCCAGCCACGATTCTCCTGCTCATAGCGTCGGAGCTCCGCGCTGGCCTGTGCGGCGCGGTCGACCGGCACCAGCAGCAGGTGCGTGCCCGGTTGCTGCGAGACCGCATGGGGAACGCCCAGCGACTGCAGCACCAACGCCCAGTGACGCACGGCGCGGGAATCCGCGCTGCGGGCCACTTCCAGCCATGCGTTCGGGGGGGCATCCACGCTTGCAGCCGATCCTAGGCCCGTATCGGCGGCTTTCGAGGGTGGATCCTCACGCTTTCGGCGCGGGCTTGCGTATTTGGGGGCGGGCAGCCGAAAGGAGTAGGCTGTTCACCACCCCTCATGATGCTGACCCGAATTCTTTTCCTGGCGCTCGCGTTCCTGCCCGTTTCGACCGCGTCGGCTCAATCGCAGGCACCCGCGCGCCTGCGCTTGGACTATCTGGAGAACCCTCTGGGCATCGATGAGCGCAAGCCGCGCTTCTCCTTTGAGCTGGTCGATCCGCGCCGCGGTGCCGTGCAGAGCGCGTATCACATCCTTGTGGCGCGCACGGCGCAGGAACTGGAGCAGGACAAGGGCTCGGTCTGGGACAGCGGCAAGGTGCTTTCCAGCGCAACCTGCCAGATCGATTACGGCGGCTCTGCGCTCGAAGCCTGGACGCGCTACTTCTGGAAGGTCCGCAGCTACGACGGCGAAAACAAGGCCTCGCCATGGAGCGCGACCGCGGGCTTTTCCACCGGAGCGTTGACGCTGCAGGACTGGTCTGCGCGCTGGATCGAGGATCCCACTCCGCAGCCGGCCTACAGGAAGGGCTCGATGGGCTGGCGCTCACAGCCTTCGAAGGCCGCGGATGACTACAAGTGGGTGACGATCGATGTCGGCGAGGGCGGCATCTGGGACCGCACGCGCCTGTACCCCGTCACCACCGGCAAGCGCGGCGAGCGCTTCCCGCTCAAGGTCAAGATCTTCGGCTCGGATCGTCCGGGCTTCGACAGCTTCACCACGGCCTACCGCGTCGAGCGCGACAAGAGCGATCCGGATCTGGTGCTGCCGGAGAACGGGCCGATCGAGATCGAGAACACCTCGCGCATGAAGATGCGCTACATGCGCGTGGGTATCTACGTGATGCGGCCGGCGGACGCTGGCGACTACTCAGTGGAACTTGCCGAAGTCGAACTGCTCGACGGCGCACAGGTTGTCTCGCGCGGCCTGCCCGTCACCGTCAGCGATTCGGTGGATGGCGAGGGCTGGAGTGCGGCGGCGCTGGTCGACGGTGTGACCACCTCGACTCCCGGTGCCGGCGAGGCGCCGATCCCCGCGACCACTCTGCGACGGGAATTCACGCTGCGTGCCGCTCCGGCGCAGGCCTGGCTGTCGTGCTCGGCGCAGGGCCTGTACGAGGCGCGCATCAACGGCTCCAAGGTCGGCGATGCGGTGCTCGCGCCCGGCTGGAACGACTATCGCTCGCGAGTCTTCGGCAACACGCATGACGTCACGGCGCTGCTGCGCGCGGGGCCCAACGCGATCGGAGTTCTGGTGGGTGACGGCTGGTATTCGGGCCGCGTCGGTCTGGCGCACCTGTTCCCCGACCTGCCTCCGCGCGGCATCTACGGTCGCAAGCCGAAGTTCTTCGGCCAGCTGCGCATCGAGTATGCGGATGGCTCCAGCGAGCTCATCAACACCGACGAGGAGTGGAAGTCGACGCTTGGCGGTCCGATTCTCTCCGCCGACATTCTCGACGGCGAGCATCATGATGCTCGCCGGGAACTGACCGGCTTCGATCAGCCGGGTTTCGATGACAAGAGCTGGAGCAAGGCTGCGCTGGTGACGGGTTTCAATCCCGGCATCAATGCCACGCGCATGCTGCCCGTCGTGGTCCGCGAGGAACTGTTCCCCGTCAGCGTGCAGAAGCGCGGTGAAGGCGTGTGGCTCTACGATTTCGGCCGCAACATGGCCGGCTGGTGCCGTCTCGGCATCGAGGGCCCCGCCGGCACGCAAGTCAAGCTGCGCTACGCGGAGGCCCTTCAGCCCGACGGATCCATCTACGTCGACAATCTGCGCACCGCCTCGCAGACCGATCGTTATGTGCTCAAGGGCGGCGGCAAGGAAGTCTGGGAGCCCCGCTTCACGTATCACGGCTTCCGCTACGTGCAGGTCGAAAGCCCCGTGGCGATCGAGCTCGTGGCGCGGCCGATCAGCAATGCGGCACCGGATGCCGGCGAGTTCCGTTCGAGCAATCCGACGCTCAACGCGCTTTGGAAGAACATCGGCAACACCTTCCGCTCGAATTATCTCGGTTACCCGACGGACAGCCCGCAGCGCGATGAGCGACTGGGTTGGACCGGAGATGCGCAGATCTTCGCACCGACCGCGATGCAGCTGGCGGATCTGCCGGCCTTCTTCACCAAGTGGATGCAGGACGTGCGTGACGGGTATTCCACGGAGTTCCGCTTCCCGGACATGGCTCCGCATCCGTTCGACAAGAACTCCTACTTCACGGGCGGCCCCGGCTGGGCGGATGCCGGCGTGCTGGTGACTCATCAGATGTGGCTGCGCTACGGCGACCGCCGCATCGTCGAGCTGATGCTGCCCTTCGCCACGCGCTGGCTGGATGCGGTACGGACCTCCAACCCTCAGTTCGTTTTCACCAATGAGCGCGCCAACGACTATGGAGACTGGCTCAACGGCAGCCAGATCAACGCACCGGGTTGGGACACCGCCGGCTGCGAGGTGCCCAAGGACCTCTTCGCCACGGCGTATTGGGCACATTCCGCCGAACTGGTCGGCGAAATGGCCGCCGCAATTGGCAAGGACGACATCGCCATCAAGGCCTTCGAGATGCGCGATGCGATCGCGGCCGCGTTCCAGAGCCGTTTTCTCTCCGCCGACGGATCGATGCCCGGCGACACGCAGGCGGGCTACGCCCTCGCGCTCGCTTTCAATCTCGTGCCGGCCAACCTCGTGCCGCAGGTCTCCGCCAAGCTGGCTCAGGCCGTCACGATCAAGCGCCCCTTCAAGCTGACGACCGGATTCCCCACCACGATTCACGCGCTGATGGCGCTCTCCAACCACAACGGCGGGGAAACAGCCAGCCGCATCGTGCGCGATCGCAGCTTCCCCGGCTGGGGTTGGCAGCTCGAACAGGGTGCGACGACCATGTGGGAGCGCTGGGACGGGTACTCCAAGGAGCGCGGCTTCCAGGATCCCGCCATGAACTCGCTCAATCACTGCGCCTTCGCCTCGGTGGGCGAGTGGATGATTCACTGTGTCGCGGGCATCGAACCCGACAGTCAGGCCGCAGGATTCGCTCGCTTCCTCGTCCATCCCCGCTGCGGCATCCAGATTCCGACCGCCGGAGGCCGCTACCACTCCATCCGCGGCATCATCGACACGCAGTGGGCGATCGCGGACGGCCGCTTCCAGCTGTCGCTGACCGTGCCTCCGAATACGAGCGCGACGGTGATCATCCCTGCCAAGTCACTCGATGAGATCCGCGAGAGCGGCAAGCCGCTTGCCGAAGCGGCACCGCATGTCGTTCCGATCCTGGTGCAGGACGGCAAGGCGACGCTGGATGTGCGGGCGGGCAGCTACCGCTTCGACAGCGCCATCCCCTGAAGGGGATACTGCTCCCCGTCTCGGGACTCAAAGTCGGAGAAAAAGCGCGAGGTATCCGGGGCGATGACGTCCTTACCTTGCCGGGGCACCATTCGTCACCCCGGCGAGGAGACCGATGGAGCACTGAATACCGCAGGGAAGCCCGGACCACCGGGCCACGCCAACGCCTGATGAACGCAGAGGCTTCTGTCCGCGCAAGCGCAGCGGAGCCCACTGAGGTCTCTTGCGGCGGCGATAGAGCCCTGAATCAGGGGGCACCCCCAGGGCCTGGTCAAGAACCGCGGCCCGAGCGAGTCCCGGCAAAGGGAGCAGTATCCCTTTTAGAGGCCGCGTGCCGCCTGATCGAGCTCCATGGCCTTGGCCGGCGAGTAGCCCCGATCATGGAACCAGATCACCTTGCCACTGCGGTCGAGCAGCAGCACACGCGTGTTGCGCGGACTCTCCTCGCCCGTGAAGCTCGTGATCTTGCCCGCCTCGGAACCGTAGACTGTCACGACCGCGGGCCAGTCCTCACGGGGAATTCCGCTGCGCATGCCCGAGTCGATCCAGCCCGAGATCATCGAAGGCACGAGGCTGTCGATGGTCGGCACTTCGAGGATGCGCACGGGCGTTTGCGCCTGCATCAGACCCATCACCCAGCGATCGAGATCGAACTGCGTGCCCTGCACGTAGCCGACAAGCAGCACCGCCGGCTTGCCCGAGAGCGCCTGCGGCAGGGTGGTCGCCTCTCCGCTGAGGCTCTTGCCCTGCACGGTCGGGAAGCTCTCGCCGACGGGAGCGCGGTTGGGCTTGGTGCTGGAGCAACCAGCCAGCAGCCCGAGCAGGGAAAGCGTGAGCGTTTGTGAATTCATGAGGCGATTTGTGGACAACAGTTCAGGAGCTGATCCATGGGCAGATGGTTGCCCACATGTTCTGCACGGTGCGCCAGCAGGATCGTGCGGCCGTCGACCAGGAATTCGCCGCCCAGCCGCGCAGGGTCGCCCACCGGCAGGCCGACGCCGTTGCCCTTGGCGAGCGCGCGGAACAGAGAGCCCAGCACGGCGGGACCCGCGATCTGACCCAAGCCCGCCCGCTCCAGACCGAAGGCCTGGTAGAAGACCGCCTCCGGGTCGGCGACGGCGCTGGCCTGCGGATCGAAGCGGCGGAAGAAATCCTCGGTCTGCGTGGTGTCACCCAGCGTGAAGAAGAGCACTCTGGGGATCGGCTGATGGGCCTCGCGCGCACGGCGCAGGTCGCGGACTCGCTCGCGGCAGAAGGTTCACCCGAAGTGTCGCAGGAAAACCAGCAGGCGCGGGGGCCCGGCCAGCTCGGCATCGAGGCTCGCGCCGTTCAAATGGAGGCCCGCGATTCGGTGCAGCCAGACGCTCTCGGAGATGCGATCCATACCCAAAAGTGTTCGCCCGCAGGCAGCGAACGGATGCCCGTGCGCAACCGGCGGGGGGCTTCGGGCGAACAAGCCCGAGGCACTCGCCATGGCCGAAGGACCTCAAGTACTGCTGCGCGCCGAATGGCTGGACCGGCAGCTGGGCGGCCGCACCCCCCTCGCCGTGGAGGGCTGGACCGAGGCCATGCGCCCGCTCGCCATGCAGCTCTCCAACCGGCGAGTCGAGCGCGTCTTCGCCCGCGGCAAGAACCTGCTGCTGGAATTCGAGGGCGGAGCCTGCCTCCACAACCACCTGCGCATGGGTGGGCGCTGGAGGGCCATCGGAGGCGAGGAGGCCCTGCCGGAGGATGCGTGGCTGTCCTTCCGCATGGGGGATCGGCGCATCGTCAACCTCGGCGGAGAGCTGCTGCAGCTACTGACCCGTGACGGTCTCGACACGCTGCTCGAAACGCTGGGGCCGGATGTCATGGCCGAGCCCTTTCCGCGCAGCGAGCTCCTGATCGCCCTCGCGCGAGCACGCGGCAGCATCGCCTCGGCGCTGCTGGATCAGCACGTCGTGGCCGGCATCGGCAACATCGCACGCTGCGAAGCGCTGCACCGCGCACGCCTGGCTCCGCAGTCCGCCTGCAAGACGCTCTCGCCACGCGAACTCGACCGGCTGCTGGATGCGCTGCAGGCCGTGACCCAGGAGAGCTACCGCAACGCCGGGCGCTGGACGCCGCGCGCCTACGAGCGCACGGGCGAGCCCTGCGGTCACTGCGGGGAAGCGATCGCCGTGCTCAGCGTCGAGTCGACGCAGCGCAAGCTCTACGGCTGCGTGCGCTGTCAGGCGCGGGTGGTCAAGGATCTTTTCACGAACGGATAGTCATGCGGATTCTGCTGCTGAGTGCACTGTTGCTGCTGCTCGTGCTCGTCGTGGGCGTCGGCTGCCGATCGCTGTCGCGCAGTGATGTCGAAACGCGCGTGCGCTTGCTGAAGAAGAACCAGCCCCTGTCCGCCCACACCCTCTCCGAGCGCCGGGTGGATGCCGTGCTCGCGGGTCAGGCCCTGCAGCTGCGGCTGCGCTGGTATCGCCTCGGCCCCGAGCGGTCCGAGCAGCCGCCGATCGTCTTCGTGCACGGAACGCCCGCTGTGGCCGAGCACTGGACCGAGCTGACGCTGGGTGCCGGCGGACTGGCAACGGATCGTGTCGTCTATCTGCTGGAGCTGATTGGACACGGCTATGCTCCCGATGAGCTGGCCCACACGAGCTTCCAGGCCTGTGCCGATCACGTGCGGGTGTTTCTCGAGTCCCTGGATCTGCGCAATGTGACGCTCGTGGGCCACTCCTACGGCGGCGAGTTCGCCTGGCGCTGTGCCCTTGATGCGCCTGAGCGCGTGGGCCGGCTCGTTCTGATTGACTCCTCCGGGCCGCCGCGGCGCGATGGCGAATGGATGAGTGAAGAGGAGAAGATGCGCGAGTGGTCGATCGCGCGGTACGGTTGGATCGCCTCCACGCCGGAGCGCGTCGAGTCCGCCCTCGCCATCCACTTCCCCGGCCCCATTCCGGAAGATCGGCTGGAGGAGATGTACCTCGCCTGCGCGCATCGCAAGGCCTGGGAGGCGATGGTGGAGCTGTGCCGCGACGAGAATGGCGAGCGCTTCGAGGAGCTGGCCAAGCTTCAGGCTAAGGCCTTACTCATATGGGGAGCGCAGGACATTGCCTACAAGCCGGAGCGCTTCCTGAAGGAGTTTCAGCGCGTTCTGCCCCAGGCGCAGACGATGCTGATCGAAGGAGCTGGTCACTACCCTCACGAGGTGTTCCCGGGAAAGGTCGCCGGGGCAATTCGAGAGTTCGCGCGTCCTTGAGGTGCCAATAATCCGAACTTGGCCAGACCACCGGCAGGGTCGGAGTCCGCCATGCGCCTGAGCAGATGCGGATCAAGGCTCAAGTGCACGAGCGGGACCAGCGCCTACATCGTTGCGGCGTGTGCCGGTGGTGCCATTGCAGCGGTTGGAGATCCACGCAGAGTTGGCAACATCGTCGAAGCTCACACGGTGGAAAGCTCGCAGCAAGATTCTGCTGGCGTTGGTCAGTGGATCATTGCGGCTGACCGCGCATGGCAGCTCTCGATGAAGGGATCGATAACCCTCTTGAGAACCATGCAATTGACATCGTGCAAACCGACGTCGTTGGTCCGGTAGCCGCCCGCTTTCCGGTGACCGGCACTGGCATCGTTCAGCTTCCAACCCATTGCGACCGAGCGTCCCTTGTTGCGCCAATCCGCTCATGCGCTACGATCGCGCGCCGGAGTCCACCCTCATGATCATGCACATGGTGCTGCTGAAGATCCGCAAGGATGTCCCCGCCGCCGACGTCCGCAAGGCCTTTGATGCTCTGGCGGCTCTCCAGAAGGTCGTGCCCGGTCTGTTGAGCTTCCACGGCGGACCCTATTCCTCGCCGGAGAACTTCGAGAAGGGCTACACGCACGGCTTTTCGATGGTTTTCAAGGATGCCGCCTCGCGGGACATCTATCTGCCGCACTCCGAGCACGAAAAGTGCAAGGCGATGATCTTCCCGTTGCTGCAAGGCGGGCTCGATGGCGCGGTCGCCTTCGACTACGAGTTCTGAGCCTGCACGGCACGCGCTGCCGGCACTGCTCGCTCTGTGCCTCGCGGGCTGCAGCCCGTCCGTGCAACCTGGCGGACAGTTGCTGACGCAGATCGAGGGCGCACGCTCACCCGCCTGGAGTGCGGACGCGCGACTCGTGTACGTTCTGCCCAATGAAGGCGGTGTGGAGCTGATCGCGGATGATCTCCGCGGTTACGCACAGCCTGTTGCGCAAGGTGAGCGCTGGTTCGTCAACTGGGCTGATGTGCCCGCGGCGAGTGTCGATGCGGACGCGCGCCTGTGGTTCTCCTTCCTGCCGATCGTCGGAGAGGGCACCTACGACTACGCGGCCTGGATCGGCACGCAGCCGCGCGCGACGGGTCATCCCATGCGGATCCACACCGATGAGGGCGCGGGCGAGCATGGCTTCGTGTCGATCGCCGGCGCGGGGAGCGGCGTGGCATGGTCGGTCTGGCTCGATGGTCGGGCGCACAAGCAGGCCGGCGGCGCCACCCGCGTCTATGCGCGGCGCTTCGATGCCGTTCAAGGTGCCGGGGCCGAGCTGCTCGTGGATGAACGCGCCTGCGATTGCTGTCCGACCTCTCTGGCACGCTGGGGCGAGGGCAGCATCGTGGCCTATCGCGACCGCTCGGAGAGCGAGGTGCGCGACATCACGGTGTCCTATGTTCCCGATCAGGGCGAACCACGCGCGCTGACGACCTTTCCGGATGCCTGGGAGTTCCGCGGGTGTCCGGTCAACGGACCCGCGGTGATCGTGCAGGGCCGACAGATCCGCGTGCTGCGTTACACGGAAGCTGGTGGATCGGCTCGCGTGATCCTCGCTGGCAGCTCATCGCTGGATCAGCAGTGGTCTTCCGTCGAGGTGGCGCGCGGCAATGTGCTGGGGCGTGTCGACATGTCTGCGGGGCCCGGCGGGGAAACGAGCCTGCTGTGGCTCGAGAAGTCCGCCGATGCCGCGGTGTGGAGGCTGCGGCGGATGGCGCGCGGCGAAGTTGCCGACTTCGAGATCGCCGCGGTGCCTGCCGGCCGTGAATCCGGGCGTGCCCGAGTGCTTGATCTGGGAACACGAGTGCTGGTGGCTGTACCCGGAGCTGCGGGCATCGAAGTGCGCGAGCTGAGCTTCCCGCACTGAAGCGCCTCATGCAGCCATCCCGGACGTAAGCACCTCCACGAAGCACTCCCGCAGGTGCTTCGTCGCCGTATCATGGCGGCGTCATGAAGGCCCTCCCTGCGCTGCTGTCCTGCGTTCTGCCTTTCGTTTTCGCCGCTTGCGAGATCACGGGGCCGCGGCCCGTGCCCGTCACCCAGCCGGTATTCGAGCGTCAGCAGCTTTCCGGCAGCTTCTTCGCCGAAGGCGGCGCGTTTGCGGATCTCGATCGCGATGGATTTCAGGACGTCATCGCAGGCACATGCTGGTGGAGAGGACCTGAGTACACAGAGAAGCACGAACTGCTGGCTGAGAAAACCTACGATCCATTCGGCTACTCCGAGCACTTCTTCGCCTGGCCGATGGATGTCGATGCGGATGGCTGGATCGATCTGGTGACGGTCGGCTTTCCGGGCGAAGCAGGGCATTGGTTGCGCAATCCTCGAGGTGCGGAAGGGTACTGGGAGCGCTTCGTGATCCACGACCACGTGGACAACGAGTCACCGGCGTTCATCGACATCACGGGTGACGGGGTGGCGGAGCTCGTCTGTCAGGACGGCCAGTACTTCGGCTACGCCCAGCTCGATCCCGCGCAGCCTCGGGCGCCATGGCGCTTTCACCGCATCAGCGCCGCCATGGATGGGCTGGGCCGTTTCACGCACGGACTGGGCGTGGGCGACATCGACGGCGATGGACGCGCGGATGTGTGCTGGCGCGAAGGCTGGTTGCGTCAGCCGGAGTCGCTCGAAGGCGACCCGGCGTGGGCCTACACGACCTTCCGATTTTCGACGCAGGAAGGCGGCGCGCAGATGCTCATCACCGATGTGGACGGCGACGGCTTCAACGACATCGTGACCAGCCTCGCTGCCCATCATTTCGGTCTGTCGTGGTTCCGCCAGGTTCGCGACGGTTCGCAGATCGGCTTTGTCGAGCAGAAGGTGATGACCGACAAGCACGAGGACAGCGCCGCGCAGATCAGCTTCTGCGAGCTGCATGCGCTGGCACTCAGTGACGTCAACCGCGATGGATTGGCGGATGTCGTCACGGGCAAGCGCTGGTGGTCGCACGGTCCGGACGGTGACTGCCAGCCGGGAGCGAAGTCGGTGACCTACTGGTACGAGTTGGTGCGCGAGCGGAACGGCGCGCGCTATGTGCCGCACCTCGCCGATGATGAGAGCGGTGTGGGGACGGCCGTGACCGTCGGCGACATCGACAAGGACCAGGATCAGGACATTCTCGTGGTCAACAAGCGCGGCGTGTTCGTGCTGTGGCAGCGCACGGCAGCCGAGCTGGAGGGGAAGTCCGCGCCGCGCCGCATCGTCACGCTCGATTTCGAACGGGGTGATCTGTTCGGCTGGACGGCCACGGGCGAGGCCTTCACCGGACAGCCTGTGCGCGGCGACACCGTCACGGCGCGCAAGCGCGAAGCCAGCCGCCATCAGGGCCAGTATTGGATCGGCGGCTACGAGCGCGTCGGGGACAAGGCAACCGGGAGGCTGATCTCGGATCCCATTCCCGTGACCGCGCCCTGGGTGAGCTTCCTCGTGGGCGGCGGCGGCAATGAGGAAACGCGCGTGGAGCTGCGCAGCGTTCCCGACGATGCGCTGCTGCACAAGACCGGCGGCGCCGACTACGAGTCCCTGCAGCGCGTGGCCTTTGACGTCTCGGCGCAGGTGGGCAAGGAGCTGCGCGTGGTGCTGATCGATGAGCACACGGGGCATTGGGGGCACATCAACTTCGACGATCTGCGCTTCCATGCGGAAAAACCGGCGCTGGAGCGCTCCGAGGACACGCCGCCGATCCTCGCGCTCGATGCCGTGCCCAATGCCGGCCTCGCGCCGGAGGCCGCGCGGGCGGCGATGAGCACGCTGCCTGGCTTTGCGGTGGATCTGATCGCGGCGGAGCCGCGCGTGCACCAGCCCGTGGCATTTGCTCTGGATGCCGCGGGCCGTCTTTGGGTCGCCGAGGCGCATACCTATCCCGTGCGGGCGCGCGAGGGTGAAGGCAAGGATCGCATCGTCGTATTCGAGGATCGTGACGGCACCGGTGACTACGAGACCCGCACCGTTTTTCTCGAAGGTCTCAACCTTGTCAGCGGCATCGAAGTTGGTTTCGGCGGCGTGTGGATCGGCGCCGCACCGCAGTTGTTGTTCGTGCCGGATGCAAACGATGACCTGGAGCCGGACGGTCCGCCGATCGTGAAGCTGGACGGTTGGGGCTACGAAGACACCCACGAGACTCTCAACTCGTTCCGCTGGGGACCGGATGGCTGGCTTTACGGCTGCCACGGAGTGTTCACGCACAGCCGCGTGGGCAGGCCCGGCAGCAAGGATGCCGAGCGCGTTGCGCTCAACGCCGGAGTCTGGCGCTACCACCCGACGCGTGAGGAATTCGAGGTGTTCGCCTGGGGCACTTCGAATCCCTGGGGTCTCGACTATGATGCGCAGGGCGAGCTCTTCATCACGGCATGCGTGATTCCGCACGCCTATCACGTGATTCAGGGCGGCCGCTACATTCGGCAGGCCGGTTCGCACTTTGATGCGCACGTCTATCGCGAGCTTGACACGATCGCGGATCACCGCCACTGGACGGGCGCCAATCCCTGGGCCGGCAACAACCGCTCCGGTGATTTCGGCGGCGGCCACGCGCATGCAGGCGCGCTGATCTACCAGGCGACGGCCTTCCCTGAGGAGCATCGGGGCGCGCTGCTGATGAACAACATTCACGGCAACCGCATCAACAGCGATCGGCTGCAGAAGAGCGGCTCGGGCTTCGTCGCGAGCCATGGGCCTGATCTTCTGCTGGCGAACGACAAGTGGTTTCGCGGCATCGCCCTGCAGCAGGGACCGATGGGTGAAGTCTTCGTGATCGACTGGTATGACGCGCAGGCCTGCCACCTCAACGACCCGGCGCGCTTCGACCGGGGCAACGGGCGGATTTACAGGTTGCGTCACGGCGAGTGGAGCCGGCCGCGCGTCAAGCTCAGCGTGCTGGCCTCGCGCGAGCTGGCCTCGCGCATCGCGGATCCCAATGCATGGGCGGCACGCCACGCCCGCCGCATCCTTCAGGAGCGCGGCATCGGCCCCCAGCTGGTCGCGCAGCTCGAAAGCCAGATCGAGGACAAGGCCGGCAGGCAGCGCCTGGAGTCGCTGTGGACGCTGCAGGCCGCCAAGGGAATTCCGGAAGCGCGTCTGCGCGTCTGGTTGCGCGATGCTGATGAGGCGCTCGCGGCCTGGTGTGTGCGATTCGTCTGCGAAGATCGAACCATCGAGCCCGAGACGCTCGCAGCCTGCGTCGAACTCGCGCAGAGCTCCGCTTCGCCACGGGTCCGACTGGCGCTCGCCAGCGGCGCTCAGCGACTGCCTCTGGCTCAACGCAAGCCGCTGGTGGAGGCTCTCAGCCTGCGTGCCGAGGATGACAAGGATGCGAACATTCCGGCCGTGCTGTGGAGCGCGGCGGAGCCGCTTGTGGCGCTCGATGTGCAGTCGGCACTCGCCACCGCCATGCAATCGCGTCTCGGCGATCTGCGTCGTTTCATCGTGCGTCGTGCCGCTGCGGATCCCGCGCTGCATGAGGGCCTGTTCGCATTCCTCTCTGCGCGCACCGCAGCGGCGGATTGGAACTGGATGCTGCCGGAAGTGCAGCAGGGTCTCGCGGAACAGCGCGGCTTGCGCGCGCCGGAGAGCCTCGCCGCTTTCCTGAAGCGGCTCGCAGCGCAGCCGGAATGGTCCGAGACTCGCGAGCGGCTGCTGCTGGCCTTCGGCGACACCAGCGAGCTGCCGCGCCTGCGTGAGCGCGTGCAGGATTCGACGGTGGATGCGAAGGCGCGTCGCGACGCGCTGGAAGCGCTGGTCGCGGCCAAGGACCGCGAGACGGAAGCCCTGCTGCCTCGGTTGCTGCACGACCCCGCCCTGACTCAGACCGTGCTGCGCGCGTGGTCGGGCTTTGCATCGGCTGGCGTGCTGCTCGATCAATACGAGCAGATCCCCGCGGAATGGCGCGCCGAGGCGGTACGCACGCTGGCGGAGCGTCCCGACATGGGCGAGCGTCTCGTGTCGGCGCTGGAGAGCGGCAAGCTCGCCCGTGCCGATCTGGATGCGATCGCCGCGACCCATCTGCACGCTGGTGCCGGCCCGGATTTGCGGGCGCGGCTGGAGCGCGCGTGGGGCCGTGTCCGTCAGCCTGGCGCCGAAGCGGCCTCACGCGTTGCCGAGTGGAAGACGCGCCTGTCTGACGCGGTGCTGGCTCAGGCCGACCTCGCGCGAGGACGCGAGGTCTATTCGCGAACCTGCCAGAACTGTCACAGTCTGTTCGGTCGCGGTGCGAAGCTCGGCCCCGAGCTGACGGGCTCCAATCGCGCCGATCTCGACTACCTGCTGACCAATCTGATCGATCCCAGCGGCGTGGTGGGGCAGGACTATCAGGCGACACTGGTCTGGACCGAGGACGGACGCTTCTACAACGGCCTGCTGCGATCCGAGACGGACAGCAGTCTCACAATGGAAAACGAACGCGAGCGCATCACGCTCGACAAGCAGGAGATCGAGAAGCGGGAACTCTCCAGCCATTCGCTGATGCCGGAAGGGCAGCTGGAAGCCCTGGGCTTCGAGGAGGCGCGCGACCTGATCGCGTACCTGCGCTCGCCGGTGCAGACGCCGATCCGGGCCACGCGCTTGAACGCAAAGGACTTCTTCGACAGCACCACATTAACCGGTTGGAAGGGAGATGGCGTGTCCTGGCGTGTCGAAGCCGGCCAGCTCGTCGGCAGCACGAGCGGCCTCGCGCGCAATGAGTTCCTGATCGGCGAGCTGGAGCTGGGTGATTTCCGCTTCAGCGCGGATGTGCAGCTGCTGCGCGACGAGGGCAACAGCGGGATCCAGTTCCGCTCGATGGAGCTGCCTGATCGTGAAGTGATGGGCTATCAGGCCGACATCGGCCCGGGTTGGTGGGGCAAGCTCTACGAGGAGCATGGCCGGGGGCTGCTGCACTCGAGCTACGATGCCAGCCACTTCGTGCCCGGGGCCTGGCATCGCTACGAGGTCGAAGCGCGCGGATCGCGCGTGCGCACCTGGATCGACGGCCAGCTGTGCGTTGATCTGGAGGATGCCGAGGGGCGGCGCCGCGGCGTGATCGCCTTCCAGCTGCACTCGGGTCCCGCGACGGAATTGCGCGTGCGCAATCCGCGCGTCGAGATCCTCGACTAGCGGGGTTTTCGCACCGAGGGGGCGCGCTAGAATCGGCCTCCATGTTCTCCGCCCTGTCTTCCGCCCTGTTCTTCGCAGCGTTGTCCATTCCGGCTCCTCAGGAGCCCCTCAACATCTTTCTGCGCGGTGGTCCCAAGACGCACGGTCCTGGACAGCACGAGCACGAGCTGTGGGTCCGGGAATGGACTCCGCTGCTGCAGCAGCGCGGCGCCAAGGTCGAGGGCGCCCTGCGCTTTCCCACCGCCGAAGAGCTGGCGCGCACCGATGTGCTGGTGATGTTTGCCGCCGAGGCGGGTTCGATTCACGGCGAGGAGCGCAGGAATCTGGAGCAGTACCTCGCGCGCGGCGGCGGAATCGTCGCGATCCACGATGCGGTCTGCGGCGATGATCCGCAGTGGTGGAAGGGTGTCATCGGCGGCGCGTGGGAGCATGGACACGCCAAGTGGCACGAAGGCCTCACGGACATCTACTTCACCGATCGCGATCACCCGCTCACGGCCCAGGCGGGCAACTTCCGCTTCAACGACGAGATCTACACGGATCTGCATCTCGATCCGACGGCACGCGTGCTTGCCCGCGGCTTCCACTCGGTCTTTGATGCCTCGCCGCAGACCTGGATCTTCGAGAAGGGCGACTACCGCTCGTTCGTGACCATCCAGGGGCACGAGTGGACCTCGTTCTCGCATCCGGCCTGGCGTGCGCTCCTCTTGCGCGGAATCGCGTGGGCGGGCAAGCGTGACATCGATCTGCTCGTATCGGCCGAAGAAAAGGCCGCAGTGCGCTACCCGCCCGGCGGCCCGATCGAACCGTCCAAGGCGGCCGCGGCGCTGGAGCTGCACGACGAGTTCCAGCTCTCTCTGGCAGCAGCCGAGCCGATCGTGGTCAAGCCGATCTCGATCGACTGGGATGCGAAGGGCCGCATGTGGGTGGCGGAAACC
>SYGM01000017.1 GCA_005799545.1 Planctomycetia bacterium
GACGCCGTCCTTGGTGACGGTCGGCGAGCCGAAGGACTTCTCGATGATGACATTGCGGCCGCGGGGGCCGAGGGTCACCTTGACCGCCCGGGCGAGCTTGCGCACGCCGTCACGGATTTTCTCGCGAGCGGCGGCGTCGTAGCAGATTTGCTTGGCCATGTGTGTGCTTTCTTGGCTGTTGTGAGGGTGGCGCCGGGATCACTCGATGATGCCGAGGATGTCTTCCTCGCGCATGATCAGGTACTCCTCGCCGCCGTACTTCACTTCGGTGCCGGCGTAGGAGGTGAACAGGACGGTGTCGCCGACCTTGACCGAGAAGCTCGAGCGGCTGCCGTTGTCCAGCGTGCGGCCTTCGCCGATCGCGATCACGGTGCCTTCCTTGGGCTTGTCCTTGGCGCTCTCGGGCAGCAGGATGCCGCCGGCGGTCTTGGCTTCGGCTTCAGCGCGCTTGATCAGAACGCGGTCGCCGAGGGGGCGGACGCCGCCGGACTTCTTGGAGGTGGTGGGCTTGGCTTGGGTCTTGGTGCTCATGACAGATTCTGAAGAGTAGGGGGAAAGAGAAGAAACGATGCGCGCCCCGCGGGTGGAGCGGCACGCGCTGATCAGCAGGCAAAGCCTCCCGGCGGCATCGGCATGCCCAGAGCCCGGGCGACTTCCGCGCGCAGGAGCCTGGGCTCCGGCGGTTTGCGGAACACGGCCAGAGCGCCTTCCTCGAGCGCCATCGAGCGCACGGCATCCGTCGCATCGCCCGAGAGGACGATGCAGGGGATGGCGAGCGTCTCCTTGCGCACGAAGCTGACGAGCTCCAGTCCGGTGTAACCCGGCATGTGCATGTCGAGCAGGGCGAGGCTCGGGCGCTCCCGGCGCAGGATCTCCAGCGCCTCGGTGCCCGATTCGGCTTGCACGATGGCCAGCTCCCAGCCGCGCAGCAGGTCGATGACGCACGAGCGCAGATCGCTGTCGTCGTCGGCAACCAGAACGCGGCGGTGGAAGGCCATGGCGCCGTCCCGTATGCAAAGGCCGTGCCGAGCCTGATCTGGCAGGGCGTCTTTGTAAGCCCTTGCCCGGCAAGCGCTTGCAGGGCTGTTCCCCGTGACCTGCGCGGTGGGGCTGGGTGCCAGAAAGGCAGGCGGCCCGCCGGGGCTGCAGTTCTGGCGGGTCGCCGCCGCGCTTTCTAGGCTCCCTCTCCATGCGATCCAAGCGGAGTTTGGGGCTGGTCGGGGTGCTGGTGCTGATCCTGGGCGCCCTGCTGGGGCAGAACTGGTGGGAGCCGCAGATGCGCGGTTCCTCCGAGCCGGTGGCGGTCGACTCGCCCAAGGCCGGTCAGGGTTTCGGCTCTTCGGTCGGCTTCACCTCGGCGCGCTCGCTGCAGGAGCACTTCGAGAAGCACGGCGCTGAGTTCTCCGCGCGCAGCAAGGAGGAGTACCTCGCGCGTGCGCAGGCTGTGCGCGATGCGCCCGTTTCCGCAAGCGTGCTGGAGCGCGTGCGCGCAGACGGTGTCGTCACCCGATATGATCGCAAAAGCGGAACATTTGTCGCTTTTGAAGCCGATGGACGGATCCGGACCTGTTTTCGTCCCAATAACGGGGAAGAGTACTTTCTGAGACAGGCAAATCGCTGATGCCGGTTCGCGCTGCGCACCATCTGCAGTAGATTGCTCCGCAGCGGGGGGATTCGTGGCGGGGATGTATGAACGACATGCGCCGGTGGTGTGGACTCTGGCGGCCTGTGCGGCTTTTGTGGGGAGCTTGTGGGCGTGGCTGGGGCCATCGCGCGCGCATTCCGTCGCCGCAGCGGAGCTGCTGCCCCAGCCGGTGGTGCCTACAGAGTCCGAGCCCCGATCGGCAGCGGTGCTCGAGTCCGAAACCACGCCGGCGCGCGCGCTCAGTCCGGTCGTGATCGGCACCACGGCGCCGGAGGAAACCGAATCCGAGCCGGAACCCGTGACCGATGCGCAGCTGCAGGCCTGGATCGAGGATCTGCGCGATGACGACAGGAACTGGAACGCGGTTCGTGCGGCCAATCACCTCTGGATCCACTTCCAGCAGGCGAAGCCACTGCTGCTGCAGGCACTCGACTCCACAGACGCTCAGCAGCGCAGTCTCGCCGCCTATGTGCTCACCGACCGGCCGCTGGATGAGCCGCGGCAGATGCACAGGCTGGTTTGGGTGCTCGCCGAGAGCTTCGAGAACCCGCAGTACTTTCCACGGAAGATTGCTGGCGCCGATGGCGAGCGCGAGTGTCAGCTTTCCGTGGACCTTGCCACCAATGCCGCGATCGCCTTCCAGACCTTTCCGGAGTACCGCGCTCTGGCCCTGCCCGCGATCGAACGCGTCTGGCAGCGCGAAGATGACGGCCATGGGCGGCGAGCCGGCTACATCCTCGCGCACGACGCTCGCGGCCGCCTGCGCTATGCGGTGGCTCAGCGCGCGGTCGAGCATCTGGTCGACAACGAAATCGACGGCGATGCGGTCATCTCGCTGCGCACGCTGACGCGCCTTGGGCCGGAGGCGCTGGGTGTCGTCTTCGACGCGCTGCCGGGCAGGGATCAGCAGCAGCAGGCCTTGCTGGGCCACTGGCTCAGCTACTTTTCACCCGATCACCGGCAGGCGCGGCGCCTGACCGCCCGGCATTGGGGACGGATGGGATTCTCGTACGGCGACTGGGTGCTCGCGGAGTGGGAACGCATGGACTTGCGCAGCGTGCCCCACTTCGACGTGCCGGCCCCCGATCTGCCCGCCGATCTGCCGCTGGCGGACGAAAATGCCTCGGAGGAGGACGGCTGAAGTTTCCAAACGCCTGCGCGCGCTAAGCTGCTTCGCCGTGATCCCCGCCAGTCCTTATCCCGTCTTCGACGCGCATGTCGATTCGCTGCAGCGTCAACTCGACCTCGGTCATGATCTGGGCACGCGCACCGACGGTCAGCTCGACCTCGTGCGCGGCCGCGAAGGCGGGCTGGGTGCCGTCGTGCTGGTCAACTGGGTCGATCCCAAGTTCATTGCACCCGAGCTCGGCGGAGCGCGTGCGCGCACGCTGGCACTGCTGGAGCAGTTCCATGTGCTCACCCGCGCGCATCCCGAGCTGATCCGGCGCGTCGGCAACGCGCGCGAGCTCGATGCCGCCCGCGCCGCAGGGTGCATCGCCGGCATTCCCGGCATTGAAGGCGGCCACTCGCTCGAGGAGAGCCTCGAGCACCTGCACGAGTTCTTTGATGGCGGAGTGCGCGTGCTGACGCTGGTCTGGAACAACCACCTGCGCTGGATTCGCTCCTGCCAGCCGAATCCCGGCCCGGAAGTGCCCGAGGGCCTGAGTGACTTCGGGCGTTCGGTCGTGCGCGAGATGAACCGCCTGGGAATGGTGATCGACCTCTCGCACGCCGGCGAGCGTTCGTTCTACGACACGCTCGAAGTCAGCGATCGCCCGGTGATCGCCAGCCACTCCGGCTGCAAGCGCCTGCACGGGCATCAGCGCAATCTCGATGATGAGCAGCTGTGCGCGCTGCGCCAGAACGGCGGCGTCGTGGGCATCGTGTTCTGCGTGCCGTTCCTCTCCGCGGAGGGGCAGGCCGAAGACGCCCGCGTGCGCGAGACGCCCGGCTACAAGGCGCTGACCGGTCGCAACGACACCGAACTGTTCCTGCGCCAGGGCCAGTACATGCAGGAGAACGCGCAGCCCCTGCCGCTGGAGGTCGTGCTCGAGCACATCGACCACGCCGTGTCCGTCGCCGGCATCGATCATGTCGGTCTGGGTTCGGACTACGACGGCATCCTGCGCACACCGCAAGGGGTGGAGGACGCCGGCTGCTACGGCCGCATCGCGCAGGGCCTGCGTGCGCGCGGCTACCCGGACGAAGCGCTCCGGAAGATCCTCGGCGGCAACATGGAGCGGGTCTTCCGCGCCGTGACCGGCCCGGGAACGCGCGCGCACGAGAGATAGCCGGTTTTTTGCGCGAATCGGAGCGCCGCTGCCGTCCTTGAGGGTGGACCCAACGCCCGTGAAGGAGGGCAGCATGCGATTCGACTTCAGTTCCATCCCCGATCTCGACTCCTACATCACCGTGCCCGAGGGCAAGCACCGCTGCCGGATCGCGGATGTGCGCGAAGGCAGTTCGCGCGACGGCAGCACGCGCTGGAACTACCGTCTGGAGGTGGTCGGCGGTGAGTTCGCGGGCCGCACCGCGGCCTGGGACTCGCTGACCTGGTCCGAGCGCGGCATCTTCCGCGTCAAGAAGGTGCTGGAGGCGCTCGGCGTCGATGTCCGCGGCGTGCTGGAGATCGAACCCGCCGATCTGATCTCGCGCCAGGCACTGGTGCAGATCGTGCCTGAGGAGCGCGAGGATCCGGCCAGCGGTCGACGCACGGTGCGCATGCGCGTTCCCTATCTGGGCTACGAGCCGCTCCCGCCCGGCAGTGAGTCGCTCCCGGAAACCCTCGCGCCGGTTGACGGCTGGAAGGCCCGGCGCGAGGCTCTGCAGCATGAGGAAGAAGACGACTTCCGGTTCTAGGCCCACTCCGGCGGCGGTGCAGGCTCTGGTGGCGGCCGCGCGCGCGGCTGCCACGCAGGCCTACAGCCCCTACTCCAAGGTCTGCGTGGGGGCGGCGCTGCTGGCCGAGGATGGCTCGCTCTACATCGGCTGCAATGTCGAGAACGCGAGCTACGGCCTGACGATCTGCGCCGAGCGCGTGGCGATCGGAAATGCAGTCGCCGCGGGAGCGCGGCGCTTCCGCGCGCTGGCGATTGCGACCAACCAGCCGCGCGTGGTCATGCCCTGCGGTGCCTGCCGTCAGGTACTGATGGAGTTCGCGCCCGATCTCGAGCTGCATGTGGCGGGGCCGGGCAAGAAACGGGTCACCACGACGCTCGCCGATCTCCTGCCCGCGGCCTTCCTGCCGAAACACCTGCGTTGATGGCACCACTGCTGAACGAACCACTGTTGATCGAACGAGTATTGAAAGAACCGGGCTCGAAAACATGAGCGCGCAAAAGAGCCTCGCCCGCCAGCACGCCGATCTGTGCGCGGAAATCCGCCGCCACGACCGGCTCTACTACGTGGAGTCGCAACCGGAGATCTCCGACAAGGAGTACGACCAGCTCTTCACGCGGCTCAAGCGCCTCGAAGCCGAACATCCCGAGCTCGTGACGCCCGAGAGCCCGACGCAGCGCGTCGGAGCGCCGGTGCCTGAGGGCAAGGGCTTCCGCATCGTGCAGCACCAGGTGCCGATGCTCTCGATCGACAGCCTGTTCAGCGCCGAGGAAGTGCGCGAGTTCGAGGCCCGCATTGTGCGCTTCCTCAACCTCGACAACGGTGACGAACTGGAGTGGATCCTCGAACCCAAGTACGACGGAGTCAGCGCCGCGCTGGTTTACGAGAACGGCGTGCTGGTACGGGGGGCGATGCGCGGCGACGGCATCGAGGGCGAGGAGATCACCGCCAACCTGCGCACGATCCGCAACCTGCCGCTGCGTCTGGCGGAGGGCGGACATGCGATCCCGCGGCTGGTCGAGGTGCGCGGTGAGGTGCTGCTGCGCCGCGACGCCTTCCAGAAGCTCAATGCGCGGCGCGAAAAGGAAGGACAGCCGGCCTTCGCCAACCCCCGCAACACGGTCTCCGGGGCGCTGCGCCGCAACGATCCGGCCGAGGTGGCGCGCTATCCGCTGGAGTTTCATCCCTGGTCGGCGCCGCAGCTGGAAGGCCTCGACCTCAAGACGCAGACCGAGCTGATGCAGGCACTGCGAGCGTGGGGGTTTTCCGATACAGGCTACGCACGCTCGGTCAGCGGCATCGAGGCCGCGATCCGCGCGCACGCCGAGTTCGAGCGCCGGCGCAGCGAGCTGCCCTTCGAGATCGACGGCGTGGTGGTCAAGCTCAACCGGCTCGACCTGCGCGCCCGTCTGGGCACCACCGCGCGCTCCACGCGCTGGCAGTACGCGCACAAGTTCGCCGCGCTGGAGGCGACCAGCACGCTGCGTGCGATCGAGACGATGGTGGGCAACGGCGGCCGCCTGACACCGCGCGCCCACGTCGACCCGGTCGAGGTGGGCGGCGTCACGGTGCGCCACGCCACGCTGCACAACGCCGACTATGTGGCCGGCCTCGGGCTCAGGATCGGCGACCGCGTGTTCCTGCGCCGCGCCGGCGATGTCATTCCCCAGATCACCGGGGTCGCGAAGAGCGCCGGCGGCAAGGCGCCGGCCTCGTGGGCCAAGGAGACCCCGGAGGAGCTGTTCGATGCGCTCGGCAAGGTGCGCCCGGGCATCGCCCACCAGTTCGCGGAGGTCTACACGATGCCGACGCGCTGTCCGGTGTGCGGCACCAAGTCGCTCTCCGAAGGCAAGTACTGGCGCTGTCCCAACCCGCAATGTCCACCGCAGCTCGTCGGCCGCACGCTGATCCTCGCGGGCGACGGTGCCTTTGAAATCGACGGCATCGGCGAGAAGCAGGTAACTCAATTGTTCGAAGCCGGGATCCTGCGTTCGCCCGCGGACCTGTTCGGGCTTGACCGCGACCCTGCACTGCGCGCGAAGCTCGTGGCGCTCGATCGCTGGGGCGAAAAGATGGTCAGCAAGCTCTTTGAGGAACTGCAACGCCGCCGCGCCGTGCCGCTGGCGCGCTTGCTCGTGGCGCTGGCGATCCCCGATGTAGGCAGCGCCACGGCGCGTCTCCTGGCGCTGCACTTTCACGAGCTCGAGGCGATCCGCTCCGCCAGCCTTGAGGATCTGCAGCATGTCGACGGCATCGGACCCGAAGTCGCCGCGAAGATCCGCAACTGGTTCGCCGAGGCTGCCAACCAGCAGCTCGTCGAGCGGCTGCTGGAGCTGGGCGTTACGATCGAGGCGCCTCGACAGCCCGCGGGCGGCGGGGCCTTCGCCGGCAAGACGGTGGTCTTCACCGGGACGCTGGAAACCCTCGGCCGCGCCGAGGCCAAGCAGCTGGTCGAGGAGCAGGGCGGCAAGGTCGGCTCCGACGTCAGCGCACGCACGCATTTCCTCGTCGTGGGGGGCAAGCCCGGCTCCAAGGCCAAGCGGGCCGCGGAACTGGGCATCGAGGTTCTCAGCGAGAGCGAGTTCAAGGAGCGCATCGGACGCGCCTAGGCCTTACACTGAACCTGCCCGACACTGCACACGCCCGATGCGGCACCGACTCCCATGAGCGACGATTCCAAGCAGAACCCTTCCGAGGAGCGCCTGCCCGAGGGCTTTGAGAACGACCAGACCGCCGCGCTCGTCGCGCGTGCCAAGGCCGGCGACTCCGAGGCGCTCAACCAGCTGTTCCAGCGCTACCACCAGCTGCTGCTCGCCGCCGCGCGCAAGGGCATCGGTCCCAAGCTGCGCCTCAAGGAGGAGCCCGATGACCTCGCGCAGACGACCTTCCGCGAAGCGACGCGCGACATCGTCAATTACGAATACCGCGGCGAGTCCTCATTGATTCGCTGGCTGATGCAGATTCTCCAGAACAAGATTCGCGACAAGGCGGAGTTCTATTCCGCCGGCAAGCGTGATCAGGGTCGCGAGCGGGCGCTGGAAACGGCGCCGAGCAGTGCGGGCGACGAGGGCATGAGCTACGACCCGCCTGCGAAGGATCTGTCGGTCACGATGCAGGTGCAGCGCGTCGAGAACTACGAGCACCTCAAGAAGGCGCTCGAGGAATTGTCGCCCGAGCACCGGCAGGCGATCACGCTGGTCGTGTTTCAGGGGCTGTCCCTGCGCGAGGCGGGCGAGAAGCTCGGCGGCCGCACGGAGGATGCCGTCCGGATGCTGTTGCGGCGGGCGGAAGCGCGCCTGCACGAGCTGCTCAAGGGCTCGATCGGCAAGGATCTGGGCTAGCCCGACGCGCGTTCCGCGGCCCCTTGCCGGTTGAGCGGAGCGCCGCTAGACTTGCTCGCCCTGAAAACACGGTGGGCGACTAACTCAATGGCAGAGTGCCATGTTCACATCGTGGAAGTTACAGGTTCGAGTCCTGTGTCGCCCACCAACTTCCTGCTGCTTCGTTTTCAGCGAGTATTGAAGTTTCCGTCGATGCCCCCTGCTACCCGCAGGGCCTGCAGGGAATGACCTGCCACTTGCGCTCTCCTTGCTGGGGCAAGGAGCGTCGCCCGGTTGCCGCACCCTCGCATCACATGGCATTTCTTGGCTTGTTGTCCCAACTCGCGGTGGCGAGCCTTCTTGATGTGAGAAAGGGACAGCCCGAACTCAGGGACGTCACGGAGGGATCAGGCTACGCATGCAGCAATTTCTGCCCAAGAAAAGGAAACGGCCCATATTGTTTTGTTGGGACTTCGCAGGCACTGGATCATCGACAGGGAATCAATAACGCACACTCCAGAGGCCGAGGCGCGTTCGTTCTTCAGGTCCTTCGCGGACGAGAAATAAGGTCGAGGAAAGTCCACGCCTAGTGAACGACATCAAGGAAAAGCACCTACGTCTTGATCCGCCCTCGCCGGAGAGGCCGCACCTCCGCCCGGAGGCATGAGTCGCTCATACGGCAGCCCCCGGAGCCGGATAGCCTTCCGGCCAGCCCCCGAATCAGCAAGCGCACTCGTGCGCTTCTGGGTGATTGTTCTTGTTACACCGGCACTGGTTTGATACAAAAACACACACCGCAGCGGAGGCCGACTTCCCAATCATTTTCCGAAAAGAGGCTGCCATGGTTTCTGTATTTCCCCTGCTCGTTTCTCTGGCTGTTTACCTGCCCTCAGTGTCAACGCCAATTGTCAGCGGAACATGTGTTCAGCATGTCTGGATGATCTCGACACCGCCTGATGTCTTTGGCTACGAGTGCTCTGGTGATTGTGCGCCTCCTTACGACTGCACTCCACGCAGCCAGTTCGTGAATGGGCTCTGCTACTACTACTGCAAGTGCATTCATGACGGGGTACCACCCGAGCCTGACTCTTCAGCCTGCACCACAGTGGTGACGCTGAACCCTGCAACCCACGCGTATTCCTACTACTGCGTAGACCAGGCATGTCCTGCCGAGTGTTTCGGAAGAACGGTCACCCATGTCCACCGCGCACCATGCTTCTGTGACGACTAGTCGTTGATCAGGACAATCCTGGCTTGGGAGAAGAGAAGCATGAATACACGAGGACTGCTAATGGCACTTTTGGTGCTCATGGCAGGTGGAGCTGCTTTCATCTGGTGGTTGCAGAGTTCCGGAGGCGAATCGGAATCGATAAGTAATTCCCTACCGCACCATTCGAGCGAAGGCTCGGCCGGACCACTATTCGAAAACATTCCGCCAATGGTGCGTGCTGTGACCCAGCCGCTGGAACACAAAGCGCGCTTGCTCGCCATCCGTGTACAGAACACCGAAGGATCTCCCATCCCAGATGCCCGCGTCTGCACCGTGACCCGCTATGCCCGCAGCATTCCGGTTCAACTGGAGACTCAAGCTGCTCGGACGGACCATCTAGGTGTTGCAGAAGTCGCCTTCGAGCCCACGCAGACAACCGTACTGGGTATCCGTGCCCTTGGGTATCGCTCCCGGACCGCAGAATGGCCCGCGGATTGGCCAGCGGAGGTTGTGGTCCAACTGGAACCAGAAGAGCGCCTTGAAATCAGCGTCAGGGATCCATTTGGAATACCGATTCCTGATGTCACGGTCATGCTCGCCCGCCAAGAGATCACCCGCGATGCCATTACCGCTGGGCACGATGATCAGACGCTGGACGGGTTTGACTCCGAGTGTAGCCAGCATTCCGTCCTCACGAATGGCTCCGGTGACGCGCTGGTAAGGGGGTTGGGCCGCGGCAAGTATCTCATCGGCGTGCGCTCCGAATACTACGAGGTGCTTGACCGCCAGCTCCTGACAGTGGAAGTGCCGGGGCCCAAACTTGAAGTTGTGATGGTTCCCCTGACGGCAGCCGTGCTTCAGATCAAGGGTGACGAGATCTTCAACTACAATTGGGAGGGCAACGCTGGCTTGGTCGCGTTCACGCCGCACTCCTATAGCATGGATTCCGCTCGCAAGCGGCTTCAGGAGCGCTTTCCCGACGGCAAGGTATTTGTTGGGGCTGTCAAGTCCGTGAGCGAGACTCCGCAGGTCATTCCCCTCAAGGTCCTGCTGGTGGAGCACGGGCGCAGAGAGATCGATGTCCCCATGCAGTTGTTGATGGAAGGCATCCAGCCCATGGTGATCGACTTGGCAGATGAATTCCTGCCGCGGACGGAAGGCTCCTCTGTCACTTTCCGCTTCCGCAATCCCAGCGGAACCCTGATCGCTTGCGAGGGCTTCCACCTCGTTCCGGCGAGTCTTGGCTTTTCCTTCAGCAAAGCCATCGATAGCAAGCAAGTGATGCGCGTGCCCTACGGAACGTACCGCCTCAAGGTGCTGCGCGACCCGCTCAAGCAGAAGTTCAAGAATCAGGAAATCGTCATTGACCAGCCTGAGCAGGTTGTCGAGATCGAGCTGTTGCACGAGTTCGTGCCCGTGCAACTGCTCGTGCGGGCCCCACCGGGAACTCTCACAGGTACTGTCGGTGTCCAGTGGATCTGTGATCCGGACAACAAGGCCCGCGTGCAAACCGGAGGCATGGTGATCTCCGGCCCTTGGAATCGCTTTGAGATGCCCGCTGGATCTGTCACCTTGCAAGTCAATGCCTATCAGTGCGAGCCATGGGAGGAACGGCTGGAACTCCTCGCGCTGCCCCAGGACGAGACCCGCACCATCCATGTGGCTTTGAAGCGCAGCTTGTGATGGGCTATGCGCCTCTCCACAACGCCATGACTCAAAGCCTCCAGGAACTTCACGCCCCGCTGAGCCGCTGCTTCGGCTGCGGCCCCGCCAACGAACAAGGCCTGCGCATCCGCTCGATCGTCGCAGGCGACAAGGTCATCGCCGAATGGATGCCACAATCGCATCACGAGGCCTTTCCCGGCGTGCTCAACGGCGGCATCGTCGGAGCCTTGCTCGATTGCCACTCCAACTGGACCGCGGCGCACCACCTGATGCGGCAGTCCGGCGCGACGAGCGTGCCGAGCACGGTCACGAGCGAGTTTCACGTCAAGCTCAAGCGCCCGACGCCTTCGAATGCTCCGGTGCGCCTGGAAGCCGCCGTCGTGGAGTCGAGCGGCGATCGCGCCGTTGTCGAAGCGACGCTCAGCAGCGGGGGCAAGGTGACCTCGACCTGCCGCGGCGTGTTCGTCGCGGTTCCGCCCGGTCATCCGGCCTTCCATCGCTGGTAGGGGTGCGCACAAGTCGGGACAGTGCGTACGGACTGCGCTGTACGGCGCTTGTGAAGGCTGAGGTCTTCAATGGGGTCAGAAAGGACCCCCTCGATGACCACCGCACTTCCCGTCTACAAGAAGATTCTCGTTCCCGTTGATCTCTCGGCGCGCGGCTCGCGCTCGCTGCCCCATGCCTACGCCCTGCTGAAGGGCGGCGGAGTGGTGCACCTGCTGCAAGTGATCGAGCAGCCGGATGTGCCCAATCCGATGTACGCGCACTACTCGAACACAAGCCGCACGCCGGAGGAGCGCGCGAAGGCCTATGCGACCGCGGAGGATGGCATCGCGCGGCTGACGCGTGAATGTCCGGCTCCGCTGGGTGTCGATGTGCAGGTGCATGTCATCGATGCGCTGGCGGGCAAGGTGGCGGCGCGCATCTGTGAGCTCGCCAAGGAGACGGGCGCGGACATGATCGCGGTCGCATCGCACGGGCGTTCGGGTCTCAGCCGTGTGCTGCTTGGCTCGGTGGCCGAGAACGTGCTGCGCCACGCCGAAGTGCCCGTGCTCGTCGTGCGCGTGCCCTCGAAGGAGCTCAGCTAGAGCTGTCGCCGGTACTTCTGCTCAGGCTTAGCGTCATGCTCAGGTGTTGGGCGCGCAGACCTGTGCCGTGCCGTGCAAGGCTGGCTTGCGACTGGCGCCGAGCTCGCCCATTTCAAAGTGCACCATGCCCGCCAGCGAAGCATCGCTGCGACAGGAGGGACTCATCGCGCTGACTCGGACGCGGATCGGGAAGCGCCCCTTGCCGGGCAGGTTTTCCTCGACGCTGAGCGTCAGGCGGCTCGCCAGAACGGCTCCGCGCTTGGCATCCCAGCCCAGTTCCAGACCGATGGCGATGATCGCGGCATCGCCCAGCATGCGAATGGCAAGTGGCATGCCGATGAAGCCGCAGGGCGCGTCCACTTCCACGGTGAATTCATACTGACCTTCCGCGCAGCGCCGCGTCGAGACGATCTCATAGCGGTCTTCTTCCGCTTGGCGATGCATGTATGCGCTCTGCAGCGCCGCGACCTGCGCAGAGGGTATCACCATGGATGCGGCCGCACT
Source organism: Planctomycetia bacterium (assembly GCA_005799545.1). Taxonomy (GTDB): domain Bacteria; phylum Planctomycetota; class UBA1135; order UBA1135; genus SYGM01. The sequence goes on from SYGM01000017.1 coordinate 12,271, forward strand.
CGGTGCCGATGGGATCGGCCGGGGTGCCGTGGCCTCGGTCGCGTAGAAGGGATCTTCGCTGCAGCGCGCCACGCGTGATACATGTCCGTCCTCGACCACGAGAGTGGCCGGCCCCAGACGACCGTTGAAGCGGCTGGCAATGGCCTCGCAATAGGCGCCGGTGTGACGAATCAGAAGCGGATCACCTGTCCTCGCCTCGGTCAGCCGTGTCTCAGGCAGCAGGACGTCACCGGCAAAGCACAAGGGGCCGGCGAGCGCATCCGGTCCGCTGCCGGGCAGGGCCCGATGCATCGCATCGACGATCTCGTGCCTCCAGCCTGCAACGGTGTGCTTCACCAGCTGATCCGTACCGACATCGCAGATACCCCAGGTGCGGCCGCGTGCATGCTTGAGCGACACGATGCGCGTCAGCAGTGCGAAGCTGTCTCCGACCAGGGAGTTCCCCGGTTCGACTTCATAGCAGCAGTCCGGGCGCAAGTGGCTTCGGATTGCCTCGCCCAGCGCTGCGATGGTCGGATGCTTCTGGGATCGATCGTGCGGCAGACCGAGTCCGCCGCCGAGGTTGATCGTTCGCGGGTCGTGAGCGGTCTGAGCGCGCACGCTGTCGGCCAGTGCGTGGAGGAAGGCCAGTCCGTCCACGAAGGCCGCCAGATTGTCCATCATCGTGCCCACATGGACATGCAGACCACGCACGGGCAGTTGCGTGGACTGCAGGAGGGCGACCAGATCCTCGGAAGGGATGCCGAATTGGGAGCGGGGATCGCCGTGAGCTGTGTAGCGCTGATGTTCACCCGCAGCGAGATAGCCGGGGAGCTTGCCGGGATTGATGCGCACGAAGATTTGTCCGCGCAAGGGCTCGCGTGCCATGCCGAGCTCGAGTGCGCGCAGGCCATCGATGCTGTCGGCAACCACCGTAGCCCCATGACGCAGCAGCCACAGCGCGTACTCCACGTTCGGCGCAGGCGTGTTGTAGTTGATTCTCTGCAGCGGAATCCCGGCAGCCAGCGCGGCGTGCACCTCTGCGCGCGAAGCGCAGTCCGCACCGCCTCCCATCCGGGCGATTTCCTCCAACACAAGCGGTGAGGGATTGGCCTTCACGGGATACCGCACTCCCGAAGCGCCGACGATCGCCGCATAGTCCTCGAAGGCGTCCTGCAGCGTTTGCGGATGGTGCAGGTACAGCGGCGAGCCGTATTCGGAGACGATCGCACGCAGATCGAGTGCCTCGCTCCATGCAGCCATCGGGCGGGCGCCGGGCGGGTTGTGCTTGGCGGATGTCATGGGGGCGACCTCCGTCGGGTCTCACAGGACTCTAACCTCGGTTGAGGCGCGGTGAGCCGAAGAACCGAAGAACCAGCGGGGTTGATCGCCAGGCCGCTTACGCGAACGGAAAGGTCAGCGGCCCTTCGCGGCAGCCTTGGCTCCCGTTGCCGGGCGCGCGTCGGCTTTGCCGCCGTTGGCGACATGCGCGGTCGCTGCCGCGCGCCACTGCTCGCCGAACTGTGCCGCAAAGATGCGATCAAGCTCCGCAGCCGGGACCTCGTAGCCAGGAATGCGGCTCCAGGATCCATCCGCGCGCGTAGCACGGTTGTTGAGTTCGCGATGCACGCGCAGCGCTTCCAGGGCAGCGGATAGCTGGTTGGGATCCTTGGTCAGCAGATAGCCGGCCACTCCGAAGGCCTTGCGTGAGGCTTGTGCATTCCACGAGCCGCTCGCGCACTCCTGCAGCTCCTCGACGCTGACTGCCTGCTTGGCGCGCTTGTGGAACAGCGCTTTCGCCTCGATCCGCCATGCGCCATGCTCCGCGCGCGGCACGAATTCGTTGCGATACGGAAAGCAGTAAAGCTCTGCGTTGACGCGCCACTCGGCACACCATGCGATGCCCTGGCGCAGCCAGTACGGCTGCTGTCCGAAGCGACGCTGCAGAAGCAGTTGCGTCAGACGGTTGGCGAGCTCGTGCTCCGGGCTCCACTCCTCGTTGCCATCAGCCTGCATCACGATGGCTGCGCACAAGGGCCGCGGCAGCGTGAAGCCCAGCATCTGCGTCGCGCTGCGTGCCCAGACTGAAAGATAGGTTTCTTCCTCGGCCATCTGCGACAGCAACGCGGCCTGCTCGCGCTCGTTGCGCAGGACGTGCAGCACGGCGACCTCGGCATCGGGCGTGAACGCATCGTCCTGCCAGCTGCCCGCGGGCTGCGCGGGCATCTGATTGGCGGTCTCCGGCAGGCGCTCGTCGAACCAGTCCGCCGCTTCACGGGCCTGCAGGAACAGCTTTTGCGCGGTGCGGTTGTTCTCCGGAACCAGCATCACGAAACGCATGCCCGGATCGACCATGGCCACGAGGCTCTGAGCTTCGCAGTAGGGACGCACGCGCTGCAGCGCGCGCTGCGCGCCCTCCGAAAGATCGGCGGGCAGCTTGTCAAAGGAGCTCAGCTGCTTGCCCACCAGCACGCCGACGCCGTTCTTGGCGGCTCGGGCGGGGGTTTTGGCCTTCTGCTGCGCGTGGGCGGGCAGCCAGCAGGCCAGCAGGAGGAAAATGAACAGGCTGTGCAGGGCGGTCTTCATGGCGGGGAGCATCTCCAGCACCTCAAATGGCAAAACGGCTCCAAACTCACGGACATTTACGGACTCCTTCGGCAAATCGCTCCGGGCCTCCCATCGGTGGGTCTTCACGCTGGAAAGCGGGTGCCGCTTCCGAACGGTGAAAGCGCATTTCCTCAGTTCTCGAAGCGGCCTTGGGAATCCGCCGATGGGCCTCGATCCGAAAGCCAGCGAGTTGCGGCGGACAGTGTCCGCTCCCCCGGGCACAAAAACTTTGAATTCGTCCCCGTGGGGTGAGTATCCTCCGCCCGCCGCAGCCGCGGCCTCGACGCATGGATCTCTCGCTCCTGACCGTGTTCCTTGGCTGCACTGCGCTCGGCGGCCTGATTCTGCTGGTCCAGACGGTGATGCTGCTGTTTGGTCACGACGATGGCGGTGATGCGCTCGGCGAGGGTCTGCCGGAGATCGGTCACTCCGGAAGCGGCGAGGTGCACGACGGCGAGGGTTTGGGCCTGCTCTCGGTGCGCTCCGTGGCGAGCTTCTTCTGCTTCTTCGGTCTGGGCGGCTGGACTGCCTTGGCGCAGGGGGCGAGCAGCGCCATGGCGCTGGCGGTCGGAGTCGCTGCCGGCGCCGTGATGCTGGTGGCGGTCGCCTGGTTGTTCTCGATGCAGAAGAAACTGCACTCGGCCGGCAACATGGACACGAAGAACGCCGTTGGGCTCGTGGGGCGCGTCTACCTGCGCATTCCCGCCAACAACACCGGGAAAGGCAAGGTTCAAGTGCTCGTGCAGGGCCGCACGGGCGAGTTCCAGGCCTGTACCCGTGCTGCCCGGGACATCGAGTCCGGCAGCGAAGTGCGCATCGTCAAACAACTGACGCTCGACACCTTCGAGGTCGAGCCGCTCATCTGAATCCATGGATATTCAATCGCTCACTTCCGAGTTCCTCCCAATCGCGCTGATGATCCTCGTCGGCGGTCTGGTGCTGATCAGCTTCATGCTGGTGGTGGCTCGCCGCTACAAGCGATGCCCGTCCAACCGAGTTCTGGTCGTCTACGGCCGGACCAGCACCGGGCGGTCCTCGAAGTGCATCCATGGCGGCGGCGTATTCGTCTGGCCCCTGATCCAGAACTTCGAATATCTCTCGCTGGATCCGGTTCAGATCGAGATTCCGCTCCAGGGCGCGCTTTCGATCGAGAACATCCGCGTCAATGTGCCCAGTGTCTTCACCGTCGCGATCGGCACGGACGAAGAGACGATGAACAACGCGGCCGTGCGTCTTCTGGGACTGCAGACCACCGCGGTCATCAAGCAGGCCGAGGACATCATCTTCGGGCAGCTGCGCCAGGTGATCGCCTCGATGCGCATCGACGAGATCAACCGCGACCGCGACAAGTTCCTCTCCAAGATTCAGGACTCGCTGGAACCCGAGCTGAAGAAGATCGGCCTCGTGCTGATCAACGTCAATATCAAGGACATCACCGACGAATCGGGCTACATCGAAGCGATCGGCAAGAAGGCGGCTTCGGAAGCCATCCAGCAGGCCGAGATCGATGTGGCCATGCAGGTCAAGAAGGGCGCTATCGGCGTGGCTGAGGCTGACCGCGACCGCGTCATCGAGGTCTCGAACAACGAGAAGCTGCGCGACATCGGCACGAAATCGGCCGAGCGCGAGCGTGCGGTCAAGATCGCCGAGCTGGAGAAGGAGCGCGCCATCGGCGAGCAAACCGCGCAGTTCGAGCGCGATGCCAAGGTCCGTGACGCTCAGCGCGCCATGAGAATCCAGGTGGCCGCGGCCGATGCTGAGGCCGTCACCGGCGAAAACAAGTCCAAGGCCGACATGGCGGCCTCCAACGCTTCGCTCAAGGTGCGCGAGGCCGAGGCCTACCAGCTCTCGGAAACGCGACTGCGCGAAGCACAGGCGGCCGTGCTGGAGGCGCAGTATCTGGCGCAGGCGCGCGCGGCCGAGGCTCAAGCCAAGAAAATCGAAGCCGAAAAGCGCGCCGAACTCGAAGCGCTGGCTCGCGCCGTCAAGTCGCAGGTCATCATCGAAGCCGAGGCGCAGGCGGAGCGTCAGCGCATCGAAGCTCAGGCGGAGGCCGCTGCCATGTACGCCCGCCTTGAGGCGCAGGCGCGCGGCGAGTACGAGATGCTCGCGAAGAAGGGCGAGGGTCTGCGGGCGATCATCCAAGCCTGCGGCGGCGCCGAGCAGGCCTTCCAAATGCTGATGCTGGAGAAGATGGAAGAGCTCTCCAAGACGGCCGCCACGGCGATTTCGAACGTCAAGTTCGACAAGGTGGTGGTCTGGGACGGCGGGGTCGGCAAGGACGGCCGCAACGCGACCACGAATTTCCTGCACTCGCTGGCGGGTTCGCTGCCTCCCATGATGCAGATGATGAGCGAGGTCGGCGGCGTCAAGATGCCGGAGTACTTCGGCAAATTGGTGACGGAGAACCCGCCGGCCCCCTCCTCGGCAGAGGGCTCGGATGCGGCCACCACTCCTGCTGCGAAGGCCGAAGCGCCCAAGGCGTGAAGCGCTACAGCGTCCGCGCCGCGACCGGGTTCGCGCTGGCGGGCCTGGGATTGGGCGCAGCGCTGCTGTTCGCGCTGGGCATGCAGGATTTGCTCGCGTCGCTCCCCGTTTCGATTGCGACGGGCAGTGCTGCGGTGCTCTGCCTTGCACGCTGGCTGGCGGGTGTCTATTCCCCGCATCTGCAGCGCGCCGCGCTGTTTCAGGCGGCGCTGCTGGGAGTCGTGGTCGCGCTGGGCTGCGTGATCGGAGGCACGCTGACGGGGGCGCTTGTGCAGGTCGGAATCGACCTCGCGCGGGATCGGATCCTCATCTCGTCGCCGGGCGACGTGCCGGAGTTGCTGTTCGC
>SYGM01000168.1 GCA_005799545.1 Planctomycetia bacterium
GCACGAGGCGATCCGCCCGGCGGGCGAGAGCTTCCGCATGCCCGAAGAGATCGCGCGCGAGGTCGGCGAGGACGAGGCGCGCCTGTACGAGCTGATCTGGAAGCGCACGGTTGCCTCGCAGATGGTCGACGCGCGCATGAAGAGCGTCACGGCGGTGTTCGACGCGGCGCTTCCCGGCGGGGGCCGGGCCGAGCTCGTCGCGCGCGGTCGCACCGTGCTGTTCGACGGCTACCAGCGCGCCTATGTCGAAGGCAGCGATGAGCCGGAGCCGGGCGAGAAGCGCGAGGAGGAAGAGGCCGTGCTGCCGCCGCTCTCCAACGGCGATGTCGCCAAGGTCGCCCGGAGCGAGGCCAGCGGGCACGTCACCAAGCCGCCGGCGCGCTTCACGGAAGCGGGACTGGTCCAGAAGCTCGAAGAACTGCAGATCGGCCGTCCCTCGACCTACGCGAGCATCATCGGCACGATCCTCGACCGCGAGTACGTCATCAAGCGCGGACCGGCGCTGGTGCCGACTCCGCTGGCCTTCGCGGTGGTCAACTGCATGATCAGCCTGGACCCCAGGCTCCTCGATTACGGCTTCACGGCCGAGATGGAAGAGCGGCTCGACGAGATCTCGCGCGGCGAACTCAAGCGCAACGAGTTCCTCGAGCGCTTCTATCGCGGCGCCGAGCCGGGGATCGTCAGCATCGTCAAGCGCATCGACAAGCTCGATCCCAAGAGCATCGGATCGATTCCGATCGGCGAGAAGGACGGACAGACGATCTTGCTGCGCAACGGCCGCTACGGACCCTACCTCGAGTTCGGTGAGCTGCGTGCGAGCCTGCCCGAGGGCATCGCGGTGGACGAGATCACGCCGGAGCGCGCGCTCGAGCTGATCGCGACGGCGAGTCAGGCCGAGGAGCCGATGGGACACGCGCCCTCGGGCGAGCCGGTCTATCTGCGCACGGGGCGCTTCGGACCGTATGTGCAGCTCGGCGAGGATCCCGAAGACAAGACCGGGCCCAAGCCCAAGCGCGCTTCGCTGCTGAAGTCGATGAGCCCCAAGACGCTGACCCTTGAGCAGGCGCTGCAGCTGCTGACGCTGCCGCGCGAGCTGGGTCAGGATGTCGACGGCATTCCGATCCGCGCCAACCTCGGCCGCTTCGGTCCCTACCTGATGAAGGAGGTGCCCGGCGCGGAGAAGCCCGATTACCGCAACCTCAAGACCGAGGATCAGCTCTTCGGCATCACGCTGGAGGAAGCGCGGGCGATCTACTCGCAGCCCAAGGGCTTCCGCCGCGGGCGCGGTGCCAGCGCGGCGCCGCTGCGCGAGCTCGGTGTCGATCCCGCTTCCGGCACGCCGGTGGTGATCAAGGACGGCAAGTACGGACCCTATTGCACGGATGGAACGACCAACGCTTCGCTGCCCAAGGATGCGAAGGTGGAGGAGTTCACGCTCGAAGCCGCCGCGCGATTGCTGGCCGAGCGTCGCGAGAAGGAACCGGTCAAGAAGAAGCGCGGCGGCAAGACCGCGGCGAAATCCGGGCCCTCGAGTTCCAATTCGAGTTCCAATTCGAGTGCCAAGTCGAGTTCCAATTCGAAGGCCAAGTCAGGCGCAAAGTCGACTTCCAAGTCGGCCAAGGCCGCCAAGCAGCCCGACGACGAATAAGCAGACGGCCGAATGGCGGGCCTATCGGTGTGCGCGTAGCCTGATGGGCATGCGTTCTCTACACCATCCTTTGCTGATCGCGCTGCTATTCACTGCGGCAGCGTGTCGATCGAGCGGGCCAGACAAGCCCGCGGAAGTCGAAGCATCCAAGGTCGAAACATCCAAGACAGTGCAGACCGTGCCCGCGGTGCCACTCATCCGCGGCGCCAACCCGGATGCGCAACCGGCCAAGGCCGTTGCATCCGATGCCACGCGCGCGGAGCGTGCAGAGTCGATCCAGAGCCGCTTCATGGCGGCGCAGGAAACTTACTACGCCGAGTTCCGCAAGCGGCTGGAAGGCAAGGACACGGACAGCATGACCCAGGCGGACTGGGAAGCGATCCAGAAGGACCTGCCTGCCATCCCGATGGAGCAGCTCACCGCCGAGGCCAAGCAGCTCCTCGCGGAGAATGACGGCGATGATGCGGCGCTGACCGTGATCGCGTGGATGCTCAACAATCGCCTGCCGGACAGCGAGTCCTGCGAGGCCATGCTGGCCGCCAAGCACATGCAGTCGGAGAAGCTCGAGAGCCTGCTGACGCCGTTCTCGCCGCTGTCCGAGAGCTTCGTGCGCCAGGTGATCGCGCAGACGCCGCACAAGTCCGTGCGCGCCGCCGCGCAGGTCACGCTGGCCGGCAAGCTCAATGAGGATCTCCAGACCGCAGAGCGGCTGAAGGGTGCTCCCGAGGAAGAGCGTGCCCAGTACGAAGGCTGGCTCGGCAAGGAGCGGCTCGAGGCGATCGGCAAGCTCGATGCGCAGGCGACCCGCAAGGAGATCATTGCGCTGTTCGAGACGGTCGAGCGCGAGGCGGATCCCAAGTCGGAAGCCGCGAAGACCGCCGCCGGCGAGCTGTTCGAGCTGCGCAACCTGTCGGTCGGCATGCCCGCACCGGAAATCGAAGGACCGGACCTCGACGCGGTCGCGTTCAAGCTGAGCGACTCCCGCGGGAAGGTGGTCCTGCTCGATTTCTGGGGCAACTGGTGAGGCCCTTGCCGGGCCATGTACCCGCACGAGCGGTCGCTCGTGGAAAAATACAAGAACCAGCCCTTCGCCATCATCGGCGTCAACAGCGACACGGATCTCGAGGCTCTCAAGAAGGTGCGTGAGAAGGAGAACATCTCCTGGCGCTCCTTCTGGGCCGGACCGGAGGGAACGCGCGGTCCGATCCCGAGTCAGTGGAATGTGCGCGGTTGGCCGACGATCTACATCATCGATGCCAAGGGCGTGATCCGCTACAAGTCGGCGGGCTCGAACGAGAAGGCCATCGACGAGTGGCTGGAGAAGCTGGTGGCGGAGGCGCAGTCGGGCAAGTAGCCCCTCTGCAGCTCCTGCACTCTTGCGTGCAGGCGCTCTTCAGAAACTCCGCAAGGCGCGACCGGGGCGTGCTCCGGTCGCGCTGCCGTTGCGGATCACGGCCACTCCGTTGACGAACACGTGCGCAAAGCCGGAGGCGAGCCGGTGAGGATCCTCGAAGCTGGCCTCTTCGCGCACCGTTGCCGCATCGAAGAGCACGAGATCGGCCATGCAACCGCCGGCGATGCGGCCGCGGTCGGAGAGACGCAGCTGCTGCGCCGGCATGCCCGTCATCTTGTGGAGCGCGCTTTCGAGCGTCAGCGCTCCCTGCTGACGCACATGACGATCGAGGACGCGCACGAAGGCACCGTAGCTGCGCGGGTGGGGGCGCTTTTCGAGCGCCTTGCCGCGCGGGGCCATGGCGTAGCCGTCGGAGGAGACGAAGGCCAGCGGATGGCACAGCGCGCGCACCACATTGGACTCGTCCATGGCGTGACCCACGAAGCTGACCTCGCCTCCGGCCGCCTCGAGCAGCTGCAGCAGGGCTTCCGTTCCGTCGACACCGCGCTCGCGCGCGATGTCCGCGAGGTCGCGGCCCACGACGGTCTTGTCGGCTGCGGAGGTCGAGGCGATCACGATCAGCTCGCAGGCCCCCGGATCGCTGGCGATGCGCGGCTCAAGCTCGGCGCGAATGCGCGCGCGCTGTGCAGGATCGGCGAAGCGCGCGAGCATTGCGCCGAAGCCGCCCTCGCGCACCTCGTCGGAGAGGAAGATTGAAAGCCCGGTTGAATAGGCGGTGTAGGGATAGACGTCGAAGAGCACATCGAGTCCCTGTTCGCGCGCCGCTTCGATGGCGCGGATCGCGCCCGCCTGCTTGGGCCAGTTGGGCCTGCCGGCGGCCTTGAGGTGGCTGATCTGCACGCGCACGCCGCTCTCGTGGCCGATGCGCAGCGCCTCGTCGATGGACTCGAGCAGGCCCGCCTCTTCGTTGCGCACATGCGAGGCATAGAAGCCGCCGCGGCGCTGCACAACGCGCGCGAGCGCAATCAGCTCGTCGGTGGAGCTGTAGCGTCCGGGCGTGTACTCAAGGCCCGAGGAGAGACCTGCCGCGCCTTCGGCCAGCGCGGTGTCAAGTCTGCGCCTGAGCGTGTCGAGTTCCTCCGCCGTCAGCGGGCGGTTTTCGAGTCCCGCCACGCTGCGGCGCAGCGTGCCGTGGCCGACGAGCAGGATCTGATTGGTCGCGACCATGCGCTCTTCGAGCGCGCGGAAGTACCCGGCCACATCATTCCACTCCGAATGCGGCGCCGCCGAGCCGCCGCAGTTGCCCGTAACTTCGGTCGTGATGCCCTGAAAGATGCGGCTCTCGTCACCGGGGTACTCGAAGATGTCGTTGTCGGAGTGCGTGTGGATGTCGATGAAACCCGGAGCGAGGCACAGGCCGGAGGCATCGAGCTGGCGGCGTGCGCGATCGGGTGCGATGCGGCCTCGGGGAGCGACGAGAGCGATGCGCTCGCCGGAGAGCGCCAGATCGAGGGCCTGCGCGGGCGCCCCGGTGCCGTCGAAGACCTGCGCGCCGTGGATCAGAAGGTCGAAATCGTGCACGCTCATGCTGCGAGCCGTGCGAGCCGCGCTGTTCGGCAGCGCACAAGCCGCGAGCGAGCTCGAAGCGAACGCAAGGAAAGTTCTGCGGTCGATGGAGGACATGTCTAGAGGCCTTCCCAATCGATGCCCAGGCCCGGTCGGCCGTCGGGCTCCATGATGCCGTCGCGGATGGTGAAGCCGCCGCGGGCGGGATCGCGCGCGAGATCGAGATGGCCGTCGAGATCGAGCACGCGCGTCGCAGGGCAGGAGTAGGCCGCGTGCAGCGCGGCGGCGATGCTGATCACGCTTTCATCCGAACAGCCCCACATCAGGCCGATGTCGTGCGGAGCGGCGATGCGGGCGATGTCGAGCGCGGCCGTGATGCCGCCGCACTTCATCAGCTTGATGTTGAAGATGTCGCAGGCCTTCTCCGCGGCCAGCTGACGCGCATCGGCGGGTGACAGCAGGCTCTCGTCGAGCGCGAAGGGGACGGCGGAGGTCGAATGCTGCGTGCGGGACTGTGCACGCGGCAGCGGTTGTTCGATGAACTCGATTTCCAGTCGCTGCGCCGCGGCGCAGAGCGCGGGCAGTTCGGCACTCGTGCAGCCCTCGTTGGCGTCGACGCACAGACGCACGCCGGCGCCGCAGTGCTCGCGCAGCTTCGCGAGGCGCTCGATGTCCTGTTCGAGGTCGGATCCGATCTTGATCTTGAGCAGCGGAAAGCCGCGCCCGATGTACTCATCCGCCTCGTCGAGCACCTCGGCCAGCGTGTCCTTGATTCCGATCGTGATCGAGGTCAGCAGCCGGGTGTGTGCGCGGCCGTAGAGCCCGACGAGCGGCTTGCCCGCCAGCCTGGCGTCGAGATCATGTCGCGCAATGTCGAGCGCGGCGCGGGCCGCCGGAGCGCGAGCGAGCAGCGGCTGAGCGGCCATCGGATCGAGCTGCGCCGCTTCGAGCGCGGCCCTGCAGTCGGCGAAGCTCTCGCCCGTGACTTCCGGCAGGGGCGAGGCGCAGCCGTAGCCGGCGTACTTGCCGTGCGTGAAGCGCACAAAAGCCATCTCGACCTCCGAGCAGGTCTCGTAGGCGATGGTGTAGGGCCGCCGCAGCGGAACCTTTGCGCACCACAGTTCAAAGCGCGGTGCCATGGCCTCAGAGCCTGAGTGCGTCGACGACGCGGCCGACGCCTTCGGTCAGCGGCAGCACCACGGGACGTCCGATCGTGCGCTCGAGCTCGCGCGCGAAATCCTGCGCGGCGCGGATCGTCAGCCCTTCGGTATTGATCGTCACCGCCGCCACCTCCGTGCGGTAGAAGCGCAGGAGCTCGATCTCCTCCGGCACGGAGGGAATGGCGATGCCAAGCTCCTCGGCGCCGTCGTAGTGCGTGCGCCCGGGTGCATGCTGCAGCACCACCTGGCGCGCGCCGACGGAGACGATCAGCTCCGCGCCGCAGGGTCCGGAAGGATTGCGCAGCGCCGACTGGCCCTCGAGGAAGATCACGCGCGGCTCGGCGTCGCGCGCGCACTGCACGACGGCGCGCTCGAGCTCGCCGGGCACGAAGTCATTGGGCGTAGAGTCGAGCACGAAGCCGTAGCGTCCGCCCTGCATCCAGCCCGTCTGGCCGGTGTAGATCATCTCGGCCGGGATGCCGCGCCGTCGGCATTCGGCAACGAGCAGCTGCGTCGTGGTGCGCTTGCCGAGCGCGCAGTCGGTGCCGATCACCGCGACGCGGGGGATGGCGAGCTTGTGAGCCTCGCCGTGCCAGAAGGCGAGCTCGCGCACCGGGCGCGGCCTGCGTACATCGTGGATCGCAGGTGCGTGGGCCAGGATCTCCGGGTCATCGCCGGCGAGTTCGTGCAATCCGTTGACGATGCCCAGACCCGCACGCGCGGCGGCGCGCAGGTTGGCGCGCAGAGAGGGCGGAAAGCGCCCCCCGTGCGTGGCGACCCCGACCACACACCACTCGGGGCGCTGCGGCAGCCGCTGAAGCGCTTCCTCGAGCGAGGCGAAGATCGGAATGCCGCGCTCCTTGCCATCGAGCAGCGTGCCCGCTTCGGCGCCTGCGTTGTGATCGTCGACGATGCCGAGGATCTTCCAGCGCGAGGGCCCGCGCACGAGCCCGTGCGCCGTTTTGGCGTCCGAGGTGTGGTAACGGCCTTCCGTGAGCAGCAGTGCACCTTGCTCCATGCAAGGCGGGATTCTACTGCAGGACCGGCAGGGCCTTGTGCGCGGAAATGGCGATGCGTTGGGCCACGCGTCCCGCGATCTCGCGGAAACGCGCCGCTGCGACCGACTCCGGCCGCGAGACCACCACCGGATCCCCGGCATCGCCGCCGAGGCGCACGATGGGGTTGAGCGGCACGCTGCCGAGCACGGGCATGGCATGGCGCGCGGCGAGGCGCTCGGCGCCGCCGCGTCCGAAGACATCGATCACCGCCGAGAAGCGGCCTTCGAGGTCAGTCGTGGTTTCGATTTCGACGGCCCCGGTCGAGATGCGCACCTTCGTGCCCGCCTTGGCGCCTTCGACGAGGCCCTCGATCGGGTAGCCCGCCATGTTCTCGACGATGCCGAGCAGCGGCACCTGCACCTGCTTGAACATCGCGATGGCCTTGCCGACATCGAAGGTCGAAACGGCCTGCGGCGTCGTGACCAGCACGGCACCGGAGAGCGGAACGAGCTGCGCCAGCGAGAGCTGTGCATCGCCCGTGCCCGGAGGCATGTCGACCAGAAGGTAGTCGAGCGGGCCCCATTCGACATCGGAGAGGAACTGCTCGATCAGCTTGGTGACAATCGGGCCGCGCCAGACGATCGGCTTCTCCTCGTCGACGAGGTAGCCGATCGACATCGACTTCACGCCGTGGCGCTCCATCGGGATCAGCTTGCCGTTGCGCTGGTCGGGGGAACCCATTGCGCCGATCATCATCGGCACATCGGGTCCGTAGATGTCGCAGTCCATCAGCCCGACGCGCGCACCGGTGCGCGCCAGCGCGCAGGCCAGATTGACCGCGACGGTGCGCTTGCCGACGCCGCCCGTGCCGCTGGAGACGGCGATGATGTGCTGAATGTCCTTGGCGAGGTTGCGCGGCGCGCTGTTGCCCTTGACGACCGCCGTCATCTCGACCGTCACGGTCTTGACGCCCGGCAGAGCCGCGAGCACCTGCTCGGCCTGCGCCTTCAGCTTGTCCTTGACCGGGCAGGCCGGCGTCGTGAGGTTGATCGTCACCTTGACCGCGCCGTCGCAGATCGTGTGTTGGGTGACGAAGCCCAGAGACACGATGTCGCGTCCCAGGTCAGGGTCTTGGATCACGCTCAGCGCGCGCAGCAGGTCGTCCTTGGTGGTCTCGGCCATGATGGTGGGGGATCAAGGATAGGGATCAAGGTCCACTTCGCCAGTCCGGGCTTTCCAGACGCTCCAGAACTTCCTCCGCAAGCCGTTCCACGGCCTCGCGCGGGGGCTTTTCCGGCGACCAGCCCGGATAGAGGCTCGCCAGCTCTCGGCCCGCCTCGCGCCACAGCGGGTGCGCGGGCAGCCGGGGAACCGAGAGCAGGAGCGGCACCGTCCCGGCGAGCGGGACGGGTGTGCCGTGCATGAGCTCGATGCAGGCGTCGATGCCGAACAGTTCCGCTTCGATTCGATCCAGCGCGCCGGGCGCGAGATCGATCAGCACCAGATCGAGCGGCGGCCAATCGAAGCCGGCCTCGATCCGCTCGGCGAGGCGCCGCTGCCAAAGCTCACCGCGCACGCGCTCCAATTCGGAATCCCGGCTCCAGTGCGCGAGCGAAAAGAGCGGGAGCTCGGGATGAGGCCGGAGCATCTCGCTGAGATCCGGGCAGTCCGGATCGGCATCGATCCAGCCGACGGAGACACCGCGCGCGCGCAAACTCAGGCCCAGCGCGCAGGCCAGTGTGCTCTTGCCAAGGCCTGCTCGCGCGCTGGCGAGTGCGATCAGCGGTGCATCGGAAAGCTGCATGCGGGATGAAGGCTTGGCATCCTAGCGCGAAATCGCTCATCCTGTGCGCTCCATGAAGACCGCGCCCACGCTGCATGCCTCCGAAACACCGGCTGATCCGCACGATCCGCGCGTGCTGGCGTTCGCGCGCCTGGTCGGCATCGTCGATCGGCTGCGCGGAGATCCGGGCTGCCCCTGGGACAAGCAGCAGACGATCTCCAGCATGGCACCCTCGCTGATCGAGGAAGGCCACGAGGCCCAGGAAGCGATTGAGCGCAAGGGCGATGCACAAGTCGTCGAGGAGTGCGGCGACCTGCTGATGGTGATCGCGCTGATCGCGCGCATCGGCGAGGATGAACGGCGCTTTGACATGGAGCAGGTGGCGCAGGCGGTCAGCGACAAGCTCGTGCGCCGCCACCCGCATGTGTTCGGCGATGTCGACGCGCGCGATCCGGATGCGGTGCTGAAGAACTGGGAAGCGATCAAGAAGGCCGAGCGCGAGGCCAGGCAGGAGGACGCAAGCGCGCTGGCGGGCGTGCCCGTGGCGCTGCCGGCGCTGCAGCGCTCGGCGCGGATCTCCTCCAAGGCCGTCAGCGCCGGTTTCGCCTGGCACAGCGTTGCAGGTGCCGTGGCGAAGCTGCGCGAGGAGCAGCGCGAGCTCGATGAGGCGCTCGCGGCGAGCGGGTTGGATTGCGATGCACGCGCCGCGGCGAGCGGCGAGCAGCGCGCGGCCGTGGAAGCGGAGCTCGGCGATGTGCTGCTCGCGGGCGCTTTCCTGGCGCAGTATCTCAAGATGGACCCCGAGCGCCTGTGCCGCGAGGCGCTGTTCCGCTTCGAGAAGCGCTTCCGCGCTATGGAGCATGATCTGCCCGGTCCGATGAAGGAGCAGACGCTGGAAGTGCTGATGCAGGCCTGGGGCCGCGCCAAGCGGAGCACGGGATGAAGCGCGCGGTCTGTCTGCTTTCGGGCGGGATGGACTCGGCCGTGTCGACGGCGGAGGCGCTCCATGCTGGTTTCGAGGTGCATGCGCTGAGCTTCGACTACGGCCAGCGGCACAGCATCGAACTGGAGGCCGCCCGCCGCGTGGCGGCGCATCTGCGCGTGCGGGACCATCGCATCGTGAAGCTCGATCTGCGCGCGATCGGCGGCAGCGCCTTGACGAGCGCCATCGAGGTGCCCAAGGACCGCTCCGAGGAAGCGATCGGCGCGAGCGTGCCGGTGACCTATGTGCCGGCGCGCAATCTGATCTTCCTGTCGTTCGCGCTGGCGCTGGCCGAGACGATTCAGGCCCACACGATCTATCTGGGCGTCAATGCGATCGACTACTCGGGCTATCCCGACTGCCGTCAGGAGTTCCTCGACGCCTTCGAGCGCGTGGCCGAAAAGGCGACCGCGGCGGGCGCCGAGCGCGGTGTGCGCTTTTCGATCGCGGCTCCGCTCGTGCAGCTTGACAAGCGCGGCATCGTTCTGCGGGCGCGCGAGCTGGGTGTGGATCTGGGCCTGACGCACACCTGTTACGACCCGGTGCAGCACAGGGCCTGCGGGCGCTGCGATGCCTGCCGGCTGCGGCTCAGGGGCTTTGAGCAGGCCGGTCTGATTGATCCAGTGGAGTACTTGTGACCATGCGAATGGGATCCGTCGTTCTGGTTTTGGGATTGGGCGCAGCGGTGGCCGCCGTCTGGCTGCTGCGCACCGGCAACGCCCCGGCTCCGCAGGCCGGTGGTCGTCCTCCGTTCCTGCTGGCGGTGAGTCTCGCAACAGCGGAAAGCGGGGATCTGCAGCCGCTGAGCCTAGTGGCGGGCGAAGTGCGCGCGCAGCAGCAGGCCCGACTCTCCTTCGAGCGCGCCGGCACACTCCTCGCGATCCACCATCAGGAAGGCGTGCGTGTCGAGGCCGGTGCGAGCATCGCGGAACTTGATCCGCGAGCAGCGCAGCACGAGCTGGACAGCGCGAAAGCGCAGCTCTTGCTGGCGGAGAGCGAACTCGCCAAGGCGCTGGCGGGTGTGCGCGAGGAGGAGCGCGCGCGGCTGGAGTCCGAGGCTGTCGCATTGCGTGCCGAACTTGACAAGGCGCAGCTGGAGGCGGATCGGGCGGAGAGCCTGCTGGAAGGCGGCGTCAGTTCGATGGCCGAACGCGACCGTCGCAGCGCCGAGCTGCGCACGGCCAAGGCCCGGCTGGAAGCGGCGGAGCACCGTCTGCGCGAAGCACGAGCGGGTACCCGTGCCGAGGACATCGCCAGCCGACGCGCACAGGTCGCTGTGGCTCAGGCGGTGCTGGAATCCGCACAACTGGAACTCGAACGCTGCCGACTCAAGGCGCCCTTCGCCGGTCAGCTGGTGCGCCGCTGGCGCTCCGTCGGCGACCGCGTCGCTGCGGCGGATCCCGTCTTCGAAATCGTGGGCACGCAGGCCCGCGAAGTGGTGGCGGATCTGCCGCACAGTCTCAGCCTGCAGCTGCAGCGTGGCAGCCCGGTGCTCGTCCGCGAGCCGCGCAGTCGTGCCACCGCACAGGCGGTCATGGACGAGCTGGCGACCAGCCTCGACAGCGGCACGCGCAATGCGCGGGCATGGATCCGGTTGCCTCAGGACGCGGATGCGCGCCTGGCTCCCGGGGTGGCCGTCGAGATCGAGTTCGCCTGGAAGCCCCTTCAGGGCGTGCTGCTCGTTCCGTCCGATGCCGTGCGCCGCACGGATCAGGGCAGCATCGTCGTCGTCGCGGAGGCCGCGGCCGAAAAGGGGCCTGCGCCCTACATGGCACGCTTCGTGCCGGTGAATGTGCTGGGAAGCAGCGCCGGAAAGTCAGCGGTGGAAGCGCTGAGCGGTGAACTCAAGGCGGGCATGCAGGTGGTGGTCGTCGGTGCGGAGATGGCCTTCCCGCAGGCTCCGCTGATGCCGCGGACCGAGGTCAAGCAGCCGTGAACCTGATCGCAGGCATCATCCGGCGGCCGTACGTGGTCGCGGTCGCCGTCCTGCTGCTCGGCCTGTTCAGCTGGCTGGCGCTGCGCGAGATTCCCGTGCAGCTCAAGCCAACGGTCGACAAGCCGATCATCACCGTCAACACCTCGTATCGCGGCGCGAGCGCGGGCGAAGTCGAGGAGGCGGTGACGCGCGAGCTCGAAGAAGTCCTGCAGCGCGTGCAGGGTGTGATCGAGATGACCAGCGAGAGCAGCGAGGGCCTCTCGAGCATCACGCTGGAGTTTGCATTCGGCACCGATACGCAGCTGGCGGCGATCGATGTCGTGAATCAGCTCTCGCGCGTCCCCTCGCTGCCGCTGGAAGCGGACGAACCCGCGATCCAGATCGGCGGACGCGAGGAAGAGAACGCCGTGATGTGGCTGTCGGTGCGCACGCACTACGATGCGAACCGCGCGCGGCGCATCGTCGAGGAATCGGTGCGCTCGCGCATCGAGCGGGTGGCGGGCGTTTCGGGCCTCTTCGTGGTCGGCGGATCCGAGCGGGAGATCCAGGTGCGGCTCGATGCCGAGCGGCTGGTGGCGCACGGCATCTCCGTCCAGCAGGCTCTCGCGGCGGTGCGCGGCGGCAACGAGAACCGGCGCGGCGGCACGCTGGAAGCCGGCGGCAAGCAGATTTCCGTGCGCACGGTCTCGCGCGCCCTGGATGCGGGTGAGCTCGCGCGCATTGTGCTCAAGGAGGATGCGGGCGGGCGCGTCACGCTGGGGGATGTGGCCGAGTGCGTCGATGCCTACCGGGAACTCGACGGTTTCGTCGACATCGACGGCAAGCCCGGTGTCGCGATCGGCGTGCAACGCAAGACGGGTGCCAATGTCGTCGAGCTGACGCGGGGCGTCGAGCAGGCGGTCGAGGAGGTCAACGCGGCCATGCAGGGCCGCGGCATCGATCTGTACCTCGAGCCGGTCTACAAGGAGACGCGCTACATCGAGGACGCCCTGTCCTTCGTGCAGGGCAACCTCGTGCTGGGTTCGCTGCTCGCGATCACCGTGCTGTTCATCTTCCTGCGCAGCGTGAAGAGCGTGCTGGTGGTGGCGCTCTCGATCCCAATCTCGCTGGTGTCGGTGTTTCTGGTGCTGTACCTGTTCGATCGAACGCTGAATGTGATCAGCCTCGCGGGACTGGCCTTCGCCTCCGGCATGGTGGTCGACAACGCGATCGTGGTGCTGGAGAACATCTACCGTCACATGCAGCGCGGAAAGAGCGCCGTGCAGGCCTCAATCGACGGAACAGGCGAGGTGTGGGGCGGAGTGCTGGCCTCGACGCTGACCACCGTGGCGGTGTTCGTTCCGATTCTGATCGCGAAGGACGAAGCCAGCCTGCTGTTCGTGGAGCTCGCGCTGGCGATCAGCGCTTCGGTAGGGCTGTCGCTGGTGGTCTCGATCAGCGTCGTGCCCGTGCTGGTCAACCTGTTCTTCAAGCATTCGCTCCCGCCTGCGGCGGACAGCGATGATGACACCGGAACGGGCGCGTTCGGCCGCGCTTATGCTCGTTTCTGCGCATGGGTGGTGCGGCGCGAGCCGGGCAGCGCGCAGGCCAAGCTGGGCCTGATCCTGCTGGTGATCGCGGGCTGTGCGCTTTCCTACAGGCTGGTGCCGCCGGCGGAGTACCTGCCCGCAGGCAATCAGAACCTGATATTCTTCTTCGCCTCGCCGATTCCGGGCACGCGGCCCGAGGTCGTGCACGACAACTTCGAGCCGCTGCAGCGCTGGGCGCTGGCGCAGCCAGAGACGGGCAGCATGTTTGCCGTCACGGGTCCGTTCTTCAACGGCGGCGGCGTGGTGCTCAAGCCCGAGCACGCGGATCCGGCGACGCTGGCCGCATTCCACCAGCGCATGTACGGACCCGCGATGGGCCTGGCAGGCTTCCAGTTCGTGGTGCCTGTGCGCGCGAGCCTGTTCAACGACTCGGGCAAGCAGTTTGAGGTCGAACTCTCGGGACCTGACTTCGCGACGCTGTCGAGCGCCAGCGGTGAACTGCAGGGAGCGCTGCAGGGCGTCAAGGGCGTGCAGTTCGTTCGCTCCTCGCTGGTCACGGGCAAGCCCGAGGCGCGCGTCGGGGTGGATCCGCAGCGGGTGCGCGAAGCGGGTCTGGATGTCGAGGCGGTCGCGACCGTGATCGAGACGGTGGTCGCCGGTCGCCGCGTTTCGGCTCTGGTCGACGGCGGCCGCGAGGTCGATGTCAACGTGCTGGTGCCCAGCGAGGATCTCGCCACGCTGGAACAGCTGGAATCACTGCGTTTCGTTGCCCCCGACGGGCGCGTGATCGCGCTGAGCAGCGTGGCGCGCGTGGAGGCGGGCAGCGGGCCGGTGACGATCCGCCGCCTCGAGCGCGAGCGGAATGTGCTGCTCACGGTCAACATCGCGCCGGATGCGCCGCTGGAGGAGGTCATCGCCTCGATCGAGCGCGAGCTCTTCCCGGCCTTCTCGGCCAAGCTCGGTCCGGCCTACGCCCTTTCGATCGGCGGTGCGGGTGATGAGCTCGGCAAGACGCTGCGTGCTCTGACCGGTGGCTTCTGGTTGTCGGTGCTGATCGTGTACCTGCTGCTGGTGACGCTGTTCTCCAGCTGGGTGCAGCCCTGGATCATCCTCGCGACGATTCCGCTTTCGGTGGCGGGCGGGCTGGTCGGCATCGCGCTGGCGCACTCGCTCTCCGGCGGTCAGGCGAGCTTTGATGTGATCGCGATGCTCGGCTTCATCATTCTGGGCGGCATCGTCGTCAACAACGCGATCCTGATCATCCACCAGCGCAACAACTTCCTTGCCGAAGGCATGGACGCCGCGCGCGCGCTGGAGCTGGCCTCCCGCTCGCGCCTGCGTCCGATCCTCATGACCGTGATCACGACCGTGGCGGGCATGTTGCCGCTGGCGATCGGCGGTGGTGCGGGATCTGAGCTGTATCAGGGGCTGGGGGCGGTGATCTGCGGCGGCCTGATCGTCAGCACGGTCATCACGCTGTTCCTCGTGCCGATGGTCCTGAGCCTGATTCCCGCCCGGGTCTCGCGCGCCGAGTGAGTTCCGGGTAGGCTCGCGGACCCATCCGAAAGGCAGGCAATTCCCGCCGTGACCGATTCGAAGTCTGAAACCTCCACCATCATTCCGCTCGCCTCCGCCGAAGGGCTCTGTCGCTTCCACGGGCCGCAAGGCTCGCAAACCCCTGTTCTACGCGGCGTTTCGCTGCGCATCGCACCACGCGAGTTCGTGTGCGTCATGGGGCCGTCGGGATCGGGCAAATCCTCGCTGCTGCATCTGTTGTCCGGCCTCGACACGCCTTCGGGCGGCGAAGTGGAGCTCGGCGGGGCGCGGCTCAAGTCCCTGTCCGACGAGGCACGCACGCTGGCCCGCCGCGAGCAGGTCGGATACGTGTTCCAGTTCTTCCACCTGCTGCCGAATTTCACGGTGCGCGAGAATATCGGCCTGCCGCTGGCGATCCGCGGCGAGAACCCCGAGCGCAGCCACGCGCGCATCGATGCGCTGCTGGAGCGGCTCGGTCTGGCGCACAAGGCGGATTCCTTCCCGCACGAGCTCTCGGGCGGCGAGATGCAGCGCACATCGATCGCGCGTGCGCTGATCGGCGGTCAGCCGCTGCTCCTGTGCGATGAGCCGACCGGCAATCTCAGCCAGAAAGCGGGTGCGGAAGTGATGGCCCTGCTGCGCGAGTGCGTGGACAAGGAGGGTCGCTCCGTGCTGCTGGTGACGCACAATCCGCGCGATGCGGCCTGGGCCGATCGCGTGCTGTTCCTCGTCGATGGCCTGATCGACGAGCGCGTGCAGCTCTCCGGACCCCACTCCGATCCGGCGCCGATCCACAAGGCGCTGGGCAGCCTGGGGATCTGACGCCATGGGCTTCGCACTCACACTTGCCTTGCGCTCGCTGCTGCGGCGCAAGGCCCGCACGCTGTTCTCGATCCTCGGCGTGGCGCTGGGCATCGCCACGACCGTGGTGGTGTTCGTGCTCGATCACAACACGATCCTCGGGCTGTCCGCCCGCGGAGGACACGAGTGGACACCCGGTCTGGAACTGCGCCCCGGGCAGAATGTCCGCGATGTCGCCGAGGAGCTCGGCGCGACGCCGGGAGTCGCCGGCTACAGCCGCTTCTTCCAGCTCGATGTCGATGTGCAGACGCAGGATGCTCCGCGTCCGCTGCGCTCGCTGCTCGTCGGGCTGGAGGCGCCGCGCCTCTCGAGTCTCGATGCGATCGTGCTCGTGGAGGGTCGCACGCTGGATGCCTCGAGCGGTGGCCGCGAGCTTCTGGTGGGACAGAAGCTCGCCGAGCAGCACCGCATCAAGGTCGGCGACAGCCTCACGCTGTCGCGTCCGCCGGCGGGTGCGCGCACCGAGTGCCGCGACGGTGAACTCGTGGCGCGCGAAGCCGAGCGCGAGGTGCGCGCGAACTTCGTGTACCGCGTTGTCGGCATCCTTGCGAAGGAGCGGCTGGGCCGGCGCGTCGACGGCGAGCTGATCGTCGCGGATGCGGCCTGGGCGCGCGATCTGTCGCCGGAACTGGCTCGATCCGAAGCCTGGTGGGTGCGGCACGATCCGCGCACCGATCTGGAGTCGTTGCGCAGCAGGCTCGCGAGCAGCTTCTCCTATGAGCTCAACAAGAATGTGCTGGCAGGTGCGGCGGCTGATGAGCGGGCATTCCGCAACGGCGTACGCATGGCGGGCCTGTTCGCGCTGGTGCTCGGGCTGTATGTGATCTTCCACACGCTGTCGATGAGCCTGCTCGAGCGCGTTCGCGAAGTGGCGACGCTGCGGGCGCTGGGAACCGCGCGCGGACAGATCGCACGCGCAT
Source organism: Planctomycetia bacterium (assembly GCA_005799545.1). GTDB lineage: Bacteria > Planctomycetota > UBA1135 > UBA1135 > SYGM01. The sequence continues at coordinate 16,274 of SYGM01000168.1, forward strand.
TCTTCCTCGAGGCCTTGCTGACGACCTTGCTGGCCGCCATCGCGGGCGTCGGCGGCGGTCTGCTGCTCGCGCGCTGGCTGCTGGAGCAGGGCATCACCACGCTGGGCACGGGCCGCAGCATCGCGGTTTTCGAAGTGCCCTGGCCGGAGGTGCTGGCGCTGGCCGGCCTCGGCTCGGCGATCGCGCTGGCGGGTTCGATCTGGCCGTTGTCGCGTCTGTCGGGCACCGGCACGGTGGCTGCGCTGCAGGGTGATGAGCGGCGCGGTGATGTACGCAGTGGCGGTGATGTACGCAGTAGCGGTGATGTACGCAGTAGCGGTGGCGACGGTACAGGCCGTGTGGCACACAGCTTCCAGCTCTACACCGCGGTGCTGCTGGTGCTGTTGCTGCCGGCTCTGTACTTCCTGATCGTGCCCGTGGTCGGCGAAACGCAGGCGGCGCTCGTGGGCGCCATGCTCGCCGGCATGGCCCTGCTGGCGCTGCTGGTCGCGCTGCCGGTGCTGATGCCCGGCGTGCTCTCCGCGGCGACGCGGCTCCTCGCGGCTCCGTTGCGCGCACTCTTTCCGTTCGCGGGGCGCGTGGCGGTGGCGACGATGCGCTCGAGCCCGGCTCGCGTTGCGACCGCAGCCGCGGCGATCGCGCTGGTTGCCGCAGCTGTCACGGGGCTCAAGGGGCTCACGCGAGCGCTGTACGGCGAGATCGATCAATGGGCCGATGCGGCCATCGTCGACAAGCTGTACGTGCGCGGAATGGAACCGTTGCGCTATCCCGAGCTGCGTGCGGCCCTCGAGACCGTGCCCGGTTTCGTGGCCATCGAAAACGCTCGGGCACGCAGTTATGTGCCATTCCTGCTGCTGGGCATGAACCTCTCCGAGCTGGCGCGTCATGGTCCGCTGCACGACGATCCGGCGCTCGCCGGACGCTTCGCCCGCGGTGATGCGGTGATCCTCTCACCGAGGCTGGCACGGCACCTCCAGCATCCTGTCGGCAGCCGCGTGCGCGTCGCGACGCGCGATGGCAGCGTGCGCGAGCTCGAGGTGATCGCCGTCAGCGATGCGTACGGCTACTTCCCGCACCCCGATGAGCGCATGTACGGCGTCGTTGACGACAGCTTCCAGCACAAGTACCAGTGCCAGGACATCGACAACCTCAGTGAGTTCGCGCTGGTGTTGCGTGCGGGGACCGATCCCGCGGCGGCAGAAAGGGTGCTGAAGGCCCTGGCGCCGGCTTCACGCGTGCAGTTGGAGAGCGGCCGCGATCTCAAGCGCGAGCACGGAATCGATCTGGAGCGGGATTTCCGGCTGTTCGACCTGATCCTGAGCCTGACGGCGATCCTTGCCGCGTTGGCGGTGCTCAACGGTCAGCTGCTGCGTGCGCTGGAGCGGGCCAAGGAGCTCGGCGTGCTGCGCGCACTCGGTGCCACACGGCGACAACTGGCTGGCTCGGTGCTGATCGAGTCGACGGTGACGGGATTGCTCGGCGGGGGACTCGGGACCTTGCTGGGCGCGCTGCTGACGCCGGTGGTCGTGCGTGCGCTGGAGACGATCTCCGGTCTCGCACTGCCGCAGGTCGGTCCCGGACCCTGGCTCCTGATCGTGCCCATGGCCAGCGTTGCACTGGCCTGGCTGGCGAGCGTCTATCCGATTCTGCACATGGGGCGCATGGACCCCGTGCGGGCCGTGCGCGCGCCCTGAACGAGGGGGCTCAGACCCCGAACTGCACGCTGAGGCCGTCGGAGAGGTTGAAGTTCGACCCGCCGGCGGCCACGTCGCGGTACCAGAACTGGAAGTTCCAGGTGCTGGCGGGCTGGAAGAGCTGGAACTGCGCGGGGGCTTCCGCGATGCCGCGCGTGATCGTCGAGTTGCTTAAGGGCTGTGCCGCCATGCGGTAGATGCCGCCGAGCGGCTGGATGCAAAGGTAGCCGTTGCCGAACGGCGTGTTCATCTGCGTCTGGCCGAAGGTGAAGACGCCATGGGCGCCGGGCTGCACGGGCAGGCCGGAGCAACTGAGCTGAAAGCTCCCATCGGCGAGGGTTAGCGAGCCGCTGTGGCTGATGTGGGCGCTGGCTCCGCTGGAGTTGGGCAGAGCCGTGCAGTAGCTGCTGCCGCTGCCACCGACCATCGGAAGTGTGCCCGGCAGGGTCTGAGGTCCGCGGGCCGGGGACTGTGCCAGACTGATCGAGGCGGCGAAGAGGCACAGAAAAGCGGGTGCGAGGGGGGACTGCATGCCTTCTCTCCTCGGCTGCCGGGCCCGGTAACCCAAGTCGGCCCGGAAAAGGCTTCCCGATTCCGGGAGGCATGGAGGGGGGGGCTTGCCGCACCTCCAGATGGCCGCTAGACTTTGCCGCCCAAGCTGCGGGGACGTAGCTCAATCGGTTAGAGTACCGGCCTGTCACGCCGGTGGTTGCGGGTTCGAGTCCCGTCGTCCTCGCCACTTTTTCTCCCTCCAGAGAGGGTGGAAGTGGCCCTCCCCGCATGACCCCCCTCGCCATTGCGATCACCGTCGCCGTTGCCCTGTCCCTGATCGGGGCTTTCGTTGCCATCGGCTTGTGGGTTCGCCGCCTGGCGACACGCTCGCTGGAGGAGGCCAAGGGCCTCGCCCGCGGAGCGCTGATCGCGGCCGATCCGATGGCTTCCTACGTCTCGCGCTCCGATAGGGGGCTCAAGCAGGCCAAGGGCAACTGCTCGCTGGTGCTCTCCGAGAAGACGCTGGTCTCGATCCGCTGGGTGCCCAAGGAAGTCACCGTGCTCGAGAAGGCCCATGTGCGCTCGGCGAAGCTCGTCAACCAGTTCGGCCCGCGCTGGCTGCCTGGCAAGCCGCGCATCCTCGTGCTCGAGATCAAGCGGCCCACGGAGTCCTTCCAGATCGGCTTCATGCCGCGCGAAGCGGACAAATGGCTGCAGGCGATCGAGGCCTGGTGCAACTCGCGCCGCTGAATCCGCGATTCCCGCCCTGAGCTCACTTCCCCACGTAGATCACCGCATCGCCGCGACCGCGATCGTCTTCTTCCAAGGCTTCGGCCTGCTCGTTGACGAAGCTCAGCACGAAGGTGCGCGTGTCCGGACGCAGGATGCGCACGGCCTGCACGGTTCCGCCCTGGTGATCGACATGAAAGCGGCCGACGACATGCACCAGCGGCGTGATCCCGCGCTCCAGCCCCTTGCGGAGCGAATCGGCCATGGTCCAGTCCCACAGCGACTGCGAGCGGAAGACGGACTCCAGACGCGCGGCCTGATCCGCTTCGTACGGGCCCCAGTCGCCCGCCATGAACTTGTTGAATTCCTCGCGATAACGGCCGTCGACGAGCCAGGGCGGCACGAAGACCAGCCGCTGCTGCTCCTCGGTGAGCGCGTCGAGCGCGCCGTAGCCCTTCTCTCGCACCAGACGCACCAACGCACGCGGCGCGTTCGCGGCGATCACGGCGCGTCCGGCTCGCTTCGCGGTGTGCAGCATGGCGCGATGCCCCGCAGGCCAATTGCCGCCAGTGGATCCTGAGCTCGAACGCTGCGTGCGCTTCTCAAAGGTCGGCTCATCGCTCAGGTCGGCGAGCCAGTCATCGACGCGCGACTGCTCATCGCGTTCGAAGAACTCCATCGCAAGGCCCGCGCAGTTCTCACGCGCGATGAGGTCTTCAAACAGCGCCGCGGCGCAGGCCAACCCCAGCGGATGACCGTGGTTCTCGCCGATCAGCACCAGCTCGCTCGCGCCGGCCTGCTCCACGAGCTGCTCCCAGCTGAGGTTTGCGCCGGAATGGCCGTCGAAAACCCGCACGGCGCGCGGATCCTGCGCCACGAGCTCGCGCGCCAGCGTTGGGCGCAAAGGCGCCGGCGGTGCCGGCTGCCTCGCGGAGCTCGCCGCGCAGGCGCTCGTCAGCAGCGCCGCCACCAGAGCCAGGCTCTTCTGCACTAGCCCAGCCCGGTGTAGATGCGGTGGCAGTCGTCGTGGTCGTCGATGGCCTGGAAGAAGGCCGCAGCCTCGGCGCGCTGCGCGTCATCGAGCTGCACGATGTCCTTGGGCTTGTAACCCATCTCGGACTTGGTGACGGTCCAGCCCGCTGCCTTGAGCGCCTTCGAGACGGTGTCGAGATCAGAGGGCGCCGTGAAGAAGCGTCCGCCGCTGCTGCCTTCCTCGAGTTCCTCGAGCGGCTCGACTTCGTTGGCGCCCGCTTCGATCGCAACCTCTTCGAGATCGAGCTTGTCCTGCTCCTTGGTGGCTTCGATCGTGCCGACATGGTCGAAGAGGAACTGCACCTTCGAGCCGAACTGACCGCCTTCGCGGAACAGGAAGCGCATGTCCGGCGCGGTGCGGTTGCGGTTGTCGGTGAGGCACTCCACGATCACGGGCACGTTGTGCGGCCCGTAGCCCTCGAAGGTGACGAGCTCCATCTGCGCGCTGTCGGAGCCGGCGCCGGAGCCCTTCTTGATGGCGCGCGCGATCACGTCGTTGGAGACCGACTGCTTGCGGGCCGCTTCGATGGCGACTTCAAGGCGCGCGTTGTGCGCGGGGTCGGGCATGCCGGTCTTGGCGGCGATCGTGATTTCACGCACCAGCTTGGTGGTGATCGAGGCCCGCTTGTTGGCGGTGATGACCTTCTTGGCGTGTAACCATTGACGACCCATGCTGGCTCCGGAGGGGGTATCGAGGGGGGGGGGGGAACTAGGCTAAGGTCTGCGGGCGTTTCCACCCAGCATCCTGAGCCGGAAGGTGGGGGTAGGATATTGCAATGTAGCGGGTTGCTCGACCCCCGGGCGGTGCTACGCTCAGGATTTCCGGCACCACCCTCTCGAATGTCCTCTTCACTCCCTCCCCCGACCCTTGTCCAGGATGCCTCCGGCTTCCACCGGATGCTCGACGACCTGTCGGGGCAGCGTGAGATCGCGGTCGACACCGAGGCCGACAGCTTCTACTGCTACCGGGAGAAGGTCTGCCTGATTCAGGTCACGGTCGAGGACCGCGACTACCTCGTGGACCCCTTGGCCGGCTTTGACATCACCGAGCTCGGTCGGCTGCTCGCCGACCCCGGCCGCACGAAGGTATTCCACGACGGGGAGTACGACATCCTGCTCTTCAAACGGCGCTACGGTTTCGGCTTCGCCAACCTGTTCGACACGCGCGTTGCGGCCGCGGCGCTGGGCTCGCCCAACCCCGGCCTCGCCAACGTGCTGCGCGATCGTTACGGCATCGAGCTCGACAAGTCGATGCAACGCTCCAACTGGGCCCAGCGCCCGCTGACCGACAAGCAGGTTCGCTACGCGCGCCTCGATACGCGCTTCCTGCTGGACCTGATGCGCGAGCAGCGCCGGGATCTGGAGAAGCTCGGGCGGATGCACTTCGTGGAAGGGGAGTGCTGGCGCCTGGAGCGCATCGAACCGCCCGACGACAGCTTCGATCCGGATGAGTTCGTGCGGCTCAAGGGAGCGCGCACGCTCGATCCGGATGGCCGTCAGGCCCTGCGCGAGCTGTACATCTGGCGCGAGAAGACCGCCGAGGCCGCGGACGATCCGCCGTTCCGCATCCTGCAGAACGAGAACCTGCTGGAGATCGCCGCACTGCGTCCGCGCGACTGGTCTGCGCTCTCGCGCGTGCCAAACTTCTCGCCCAAGGTGCTCGCGCGCCACGGCGAAGCGATCCTCGCAGCGCTGGAGCGCGCGCGAGAGCTGGGTCCGCTGCGTCATTTCCCGCAGCTGCCCAACCGCGAGGGCACCAGCGGCATGGACGAGGCGCAGGTCGAGCTGCACGAGCGTCTCAAGAACTGCCGCAAGGATCTCGCGGCGCGCATCGGGATCGACTCGGCCTATCTGCTCAACCGCCACGTGCTGGTGCGCATCGCGAAGCTGCAGCCGCGCACGCTGGAGCAACTCGAGGGAATCGAGGGCCTGCTGCCCTGGCAGGTGCGCGACTACGGTTCAGCTCTGCTGGAGGTGATCCGGCGCTTCGAGGCCGATCTGGCCTCGGGCGCGATCCCCCAGGGCCGCCGGCCGGGCCGCCGCTAGGCAGCGCGGGCAACGGGAGCAAAAAAAACAGGGCCGGGCTGGCTGCCCGACCCTCTTGGTCTGGTGGAGACGAAGGGATTCGAACCCTCGACCTACGCATTGCGAACGCGTCGCTCTACCAACTGAGCTACGTCCCCTTTGGGGCGGAGATCCTAACGGAAGGCAGGGGGCGAGAAAAGGGGCCAGCCCCCAAAGCATGTTCCCCGGGCACGTTACGCTGCTGCCATGGAGACCAAGCCCCCCCCTGCGGCTCATGGAAGACCTGCCGGCGTGCGCGAACTCACCCCCCGCGCGGTGCTCGCCGCGCTGGGCGTGGCGATCGTGATCGGTGCGGCCTACCCGTACGTCGTCCTGAAGCTGGGTTTCGGTCCGAACATCTCGGTGGTGGCGGCCTTCTTCGGCTTCCTTGCGCTGGGGATCTTTTCGCGCACCTACAACCGCTGGGAGAACAACCTCGTTCAGACCGCGGGCACGGCGGCAGGTCAGATCGCGTTCCTCTCCTGGCTGCTGGCGGCCTTCGACATGCTGCGTGCGGACCCGACCAGCGGTTTCACGGTCGCACTGACGCCGCTGCAGACCTTCCTGTGGCTCGCAACGGCTGGCATTCTCGGCGTGCTGCTCGCGGTGCCGCTGCGCAAGCACTACATCGAAGAGGAGAAGCTGACCTTCGCGGACGGAGTAGCGGCGGGCGAGACATTGGTGCTGCTCGATTCCAGCGGGGGACAGGCGCGCCGCTCGGCGGGCGCGATGGTTGCGGCGATGGTCTCCTCGGCTGCGGTGATGCTGGCGACGGCGCGTCACTGGGTGGAGGAGCTGATTTCCATCGGTGCGGCGTGGATTCCTGTCAAGACGGGGGTGGGCTTCTCGTTTTCGCTGCTCTCGATCGGCTCCGGGATGATCATCGGCCTGCGCATCTGCGCCAGCATGCTGATCGGTCTCCTGATCTCGTGGGTGCTCGCTCCGGGACTGCTGATCGATGCGGGCGTGATCCCCGCCGATGCCAAGAAGGTCGATGTGCTTCTGTGGGTGATGTGGCCCGCGACCGGCATGCTGGTGATGGCGGGACTGTGCTCCCTGTTCCTCAAGTGGCGTTCGCTGGTGGCGACCTTCCGCAGCCTCTCCGGCGATGCGGTGAACTCGCAGGATTTCCCGCTGCGCTGGGTGATCGCAGGCGCGCTGGTCTTCAGCGTGCTGCTGATCGCGATCCAGAAGTACTTCCTGGGCACGCCGGTCTGGCACTCGGTGCTCGCGATCCTGTTCTCGATCCCGTTGATGCTGGTGGCGATCCGCGTGCTCGGGGAAACCAACTGGGGCCCGATCAGCACGATGACCAACGTGATGCAGGGCATCTTTGGCGCCGTGGCCCCCGGCGATCTCAAGGCCAGCATGGTTTCCAGCGGCATCACGGGCTCGGTCGCGGCCGAATCCGAGGGCCTGATGCAGGACTACAAGACCGGGCACATGATCGGCTCGACGCCGCGTCTTTTGACCTGGATGCAGTTGATGGCCGTGCCGGTGGGAGCGCTCGTGCTGGCATTCATGTATCCGATGCTTGTGGAGGCCTACGGACTGGGGGGCGACAACGGGCTCTCGAGCCCGATCTCGCAGCGTTGGGTCGGCTTTGCGAAGATCCTCACGCAGGGCTTCTCGGCCCTGCATCCTTCCGCGCTGTGGGGCATCGGCATCGGCGCGTTCCTCGGCATCGTGTTGACGCTGCTCGAACAGCGCCGCGAATGGCGCAGCTTCCTGCCCTCGCCCACGGGCATCGGCATCGGCATGCTTGTGCCAGCGGGCGCAGTCGCCACGATGTTTCTCGGCGCGGTACTCGACTGGGCCTGGAAGCGCCGCAGCCCGCGGGGCCACGCGAGCTACGCCGTTCCGCTCGCCTCGGGTCTGATCGCTGGCGAAGCGATCATCGCGGTCGTGCTGTCGATTCTCTACTCGCTGAAGTGGATGACGCCCTGAATCAGGCGGCTTCGGCGGGCTTCGAGCAAGGCTGCTGGTTTCGGCGCGCGCGCTGGTTCATCAGATCCAGCGCCGCCACGCGGTAGGCCTCGGCCATGGTCGGGAAGTTGAAGACCTGCTCGACGAAGAGCTCGATCGAGTGGTTGCCGACCAGCGCCAGCTGCGCCAGATGGATCAGCTCCGTGGCGCCGTCTCCGATGATCTGCGCGCCGACGATGCGGCCTTCCTTCGGCTCCGCGTAGAGCTTCAGCAGGCCTTCGGTGTCGCCGCTGATCTGTCCGCGAGCGAGCTCGCCGAACTCGGCGCGTCCCACCAGCACGGAGCCGTGGCGTTCGTTCGCCTGAGCCTCGGTCAGGCCGACGCTCGCCATCTCGGGAATGGTGTAGATGCCGGAGGGAATCGTGTGAGCCGCCTGCGAAAGCGGCAGGCCCAGTGCGTGCCGTGCGGCGCGCCGTCCCTGTTCCATCGAGGAGGCGGCCAGTGCGGGCGGACCGATCAGATCGCCCGCCGCGTAAATGTGGGGGACGCCGGTGCGGCAGCTCTCATCGACCGGGAGGATGCCGCGTTCGCTGAGCTTCAGGCCGGCGCGCTCGAGCGCCAGTCCGTGCACGCTTGCCACTCGACCGAGCGCGACCAGTGTCTTCTCCGCGACGACCGTCTGCCCGTTCTCCAATGTCGTGATGGTCTGCGAGACGCCGTCGAAGCGGCACAGAGTCGGTTTCTGATTGCCGAGGAAGCGGCCGCCCATGCGCTCGAAGGCTGCGACGAAGCGCGCGGCGATCTCCCCGTCGAGGAAGCCCAGCGGACGCGGTGCCTTGTCGATCATGGTGACCTGCACGCCCAGCGCCTGGAAGATCGTGGCGAACTCGCAGGCGATGACGCCCGCGCCCAGCACGGTCAGCGAGCGCGGCAGGTAGATCAGCGAGAGGATCGAGTCGCTGTCGAGGATGTTCTCGTGATCGAGATTCATCTCCGGCGCCTGCCGCGGGCGCGATCCTGTCGCCAGCAGGATGCGGCGGCCACGCACGCGGTGCGCGGTTCCGATCGGAGGCACGACTTCCAGCTCGTCAGGACTCAGGAAACGCGCGCGTCCCCGCAGGAATTCGATGCCTGCGCTGTCGATCTGGCGGCGCATGAAGCCCTCGTGCGCTCGCAGCACCGCTTCGAGCCGCTTCATCAGGCCGGCGACCTTGAGATTGCCATCGAGTTCGGGTTTCGCGAGTCCCGCCGCGCGCTGCTTGAGACCCGCCAGATACAGGGCGCTCTCACGCAGTGTCTTGGACGGAATCGTGCCGCGGTGAACGCACTCCCCGCCGGGCGTGGCATCGCGGTCGATCAGCAGCACGGAATGCCCGGCTCCCGCGGCTTCCAGCGCGGCCTTGTGGCCTGCAGGCCCGGCTCCGATCACCAGCAGGTCGTAGATGTCGCGTGTCAGGCTCATTGGTAGGCGGCGGCGAGTTCCGTGACGGCGGCGCGGCGCTCGAACAGCGTGTCGAGGTCCTCGGAATAGAGATCGAGATCCGCCAGCACGGGGTGTTCCTTCAGCACGGCATCGGTCGCTTCGTCGGGCTGCAGGCTGGCGTGGGCCAGCAGATCCGCAAGCTGCGCCGTGCGCGCGAACTCGGCGTGTTCGCCGGCCGCATCGGGCGCATGGTGGTGCAGAACCGCCTGTGCCATCCACTCCGGCAGCTTCCACGAGCTCAAGGTGTGCGCGCCGATCTCCGCGTGATGGCGGTGCAGCAGCGTTTCGAGCTGATCGGACGCGGGGCTGATCCCCATCGACGTGCTGATCGCCAGCAGTTCGCTGAGCAGGACGGGTTTGCCGATGTCGTGCAGCAGGCCGCACAGGAAGGCGCCTTCGGCGTTGCGCCGGCGCAGTCGCGCGATCTCCCGAGCCCAGGCTCCGGCGATGGTCGAGTGCTGCCACAGGCTGCGCATGCGCGACTCCTGGCCGGCCGGGATGCGCATCTGGTTGCGCACCGAGATCGCGAGCGCGATGTCGCACATGGTCTTGAAGCCCAGACGGCTGATCGCCTGCTGCAGCGAGACGATCGGTTCGCTCGGGGCGTAGGCCGCGGAGTTGGCGACCTTCAGCGTGTGGGCCGCGAGCGAGGGATCGCGCTGAATCAGCCGCGCCAGACGAGCGGCATCGCAGCTGGTGTCGTTGCAGACCGCCATCACTTCGACTGCCGTTTCGGGCAGCACGGGCAGCTCCAATGCGGCGGAGCCGATGCGCTCGAGCAGTCGGGCTTCGAACTCAGGGTGGAAGGTGGACGGGCTGGCTTGCATGGAGGGGATCCCAGAGACTCCTCATCGGCTGCGCACGCTTCCAATCTTCAGGCCGGCTTGTCCGGGATGCCGCTCGATGCCCCTCTGCGCCCCTCTGCGGCCTTGCAAGGCTTCCTGAAGGAGCAGGCACTCGCAGTCGGGGTTTGAAATTGCCACACTCCGGCATCTTCGGCCCCCCGCATGCAGACCCATAACTCCACTGCCATCGACACACTCGCGATCGACACCATCCGCACGCTCTCGATGGATGCGGTGCAGAGGGCCAACTCCGGGCACCCTGGCACAGCGATGGCGCTCGCACCGGTGATCTACTCGCTGTGGCAGCAGGAACTGCGCTACGACCCGCGCGCTCCGCACTGGCCCGATCGTGATCGCTTCGTGTTGTCGTGCGGACACGCATCGATGCTGCTGTACTCGATGCTGTTCCTCGCCGGGGTGCAGGAATTCGGCAGCGACGGACAGCCCACCGGCGCGCGCGCTGTGTCGCTGGCGGACATACAGAGCTTCCGTCAGCTGCACTCCAAGACGCCGGGTCACCCTGAGTACGGTCACACCAGCGGTGTGGAGATGACGACCGGGCCCTTGGGTCAGGGTGTCGCGACTTCGGTCGGCATGGCGGTCGCGCAGCGCTGGCTGGCGGCGCGCTACAACCGCCCGGATTGCACGCTGTTCGAAGCGCGCACCTGGGTGATCTGCTCCGACGGCGATCTGATGGAGGGCATCAGCGCGGAAGCGGCTTCGCTCGCGGGACACCTTGAGCTCTCGAATCTCGTCTGGATCTGGGACAACAACCGCATCACGATCGAGGGCGAGACGGATCTCGCCTTCAGCGAGGACATCGCGACGCGCTTCCTCGGCCACGGCTGGAATGTGCTGCGCGTGGCGGATGCCAACGACACGGCGCGTCTGGCGCAGGCCTTTGCGCGCGCGCGCTCCGAGCGCCACCGCCCGACGCTCGTGATCGTCGATTCGCACATCGGTTACGGCGCGCCCAAGAAGCAGGACTCGCACTCGGCGCACGGCGAGCCGCTGGGGGATGAGGAGATCGCGGGCGCCAAGCGTTTCTACGGCTGGCAGCCGGATGCGAAGTTCATCGTGCCCGAAGGCGTCGAGGCGCACATCGCCGCCGGACTGGGGGTACGCGGCGGCGCGCTGCACATGGCATGGCGCGAGCGCTTTGCGTGCTATGAGCAGAACCATCCGGAACTCGCACGCGAATTGATGTGTCTGTGGAAGGGCGAGCTGCCCGCGGGCTGGACGGCCCGGATGCCGAGCTTCCCCGCCGATCCCAAGGGCCTTGCGACGCGTGATTCCGCCGGCAAGGCGCTCAATGCCGTTGCGCAGGCGATTCCCTGGCTGCTGGGCGGTGCGGCGGTTCTGGCGCCGAGCACCAAGACGCGGCTTGCCTTCGAGGGCGCAGGCGATCTGCTCGCGCACTCGCCCGGCGGACGCAACCTGCACTACGGCATCCGCGAGCACGCCATGGCGGCGATGGTCAACGGAATGGCACTGTGCGGCCTGCGCGCCTACGGTGCGACCTTCCTGATCTTCCTCGACTATCTCAAGCCGGCGCTGCGCCTGGCGGCGCTGATGCAGATCCCGCACATCGAGGTGCTGACGCACGATTACATCGGTGTGGGCGAGGACGGCCCGACTCACCAGCCGATCGAACAGCTCGCGAGCCTGCGCGCCACGCCGGGCGTGTGGACATTCCGTCCCTGCGATGCCAACGAAGCTGCGCAGGCCTGGCGCGTGGCACTGGCCCGTCGTGACGGACCCTGCGTGCTGGCGCTGACGCGTCAGGCGCTGCCGACGCTGGATCGCACGCAGTGCGGTTCCGCGGAATTGCTCGCGCGCGGCGGCTACGTGCTGCGCGAATCGAGCCTGGGCGCGCCGCGGGTGATCCTCATGGCAACCGGATCGGAAGTGCAGTTGTGCCTCGCCGCGCAGGAAAAACTGGCTGCGGAAGGCATCGCGGCGCGTGTCGTGAGTCTGCCGTGCTGGGAGCTCTTCGAGGCGCAGGACGAAGAGTGGCGCGAGAGCGTGCTGCCCGCCGCCATCACGGCGCGCGTGGCCGTCGAGCAGGCGAGTCCGATGGGCTGGGAGCGCCATGTCGGCCTGCGCGGTGCGATCCTTGCCATGCGCGGATTCGGCGCCTCCGCACCGTTCGGCGAGCTGCAGAAGCACTTCGGCTTCACCCCCGACAACATCGTCAGGCTGGCCCGCGAGCAGTGCGCCCGCAGTTGAAACAACGACCATGACCAACCCGCTTCAGAAGCTGCCCGGACTGGGCCAGTCGATCTGGCTCGACTTCATTTCCCGCAAAATCCTCGATGACGGCTCGCTCAGCGCCATGGTGCGTGCGGGCGAGATCTTCGGCGTGACTTCCAACCCGGCGATCTTCGAGAAGTCGATCGCCGAAGGCGTGGAGTATCGCGCGATTCTGGCGCAGCTCGCGGCCGAGAATCCGCGCGCGAGCGCCTTCGAGATCTATGAAACCGTCGCGGTGCGCGACATCCAGGCCGCCGCGGATGCGTTGCGCGGCGTCTACGATGCCACGCAGGCCCGCGATGGCTACGTCAGCCTCGA
>SYGM01000169.1 GCA_005799545.1 Planctomycetia bacterium
GCCATCGACCAGGGCGGCTGCATCGAGACGGTGCGTCCCACGACGCACGCCGATCCGATCTTCGTGATCGACGGCGTCACGCACTACTGTGTTGCCAACATGCCGGGCGCGGTTCCGCGCACGAGCACCTGGGCGCTGACCAACGCCACGCTGCCCTGGACGGTGCGTCTGGCGCGTCTGGGCGCCAAGCGCGCGCTGCTGGAGAGCAAGGAGCTGGAGACGGCGGCCAACTGCATCGGCGGCAAGCTGGTCTGCAAGGCCGTGGCCGAGAGCTTCGGCCTCGACTACACGGATCCGCGCGCGGCGGCGGCCGCTCTGTGAGCGCGCTCGCCGACAGCGCGCCGCTCGGTCCGCTGGAGGCGCTCATCCTGGGCATCGTCGAGGGCATCACGGAGTATCTCCCGGTGTCCTCGACGGGGCATCTCATCCTGACCCAGCGCCTGCTGGGCATCGGCAACGATCCGGCCTCGCGCACCTTCGCGATCTGCATTCAGGGCGGTGCGATTCTTGCGGTGCTGGGCCTTTACTGGCCGCGCGTGCGCAGCATGCTGCGGCTCGAAGCTCAGGGCCTGCAACTCGCTCGCAATCTCCTGATCGCGTTCGCTCCGGCGGTCGTGGCCGCGCTGCTGCTCGAGGACTTCATCGACGCGCACCTGTTCGGCCTGGTGCCCGTGGTGTGCGCGTGGCTGGTCGGCGGTGTGGTGATGCTCGGTTGGAAGCGGCTGCGCGACGGCAATCCCGGCGGCAGCGGTCTGGAGACGATGGGCTGGCGCATCGCGCTATTCATCGGCCTGTTTCAGTGCCTGGCGCTGCTGCCCGGCACCAGCCGCAGTTTCGCGACCATCGCGGGCGGACTGCTGCTCGGGCTCTCGGGCGCCGCAGCAGTCGAGTTCAGCCTGTTGCTGGGCGTGCTGACGCTCACCGCGGCGACGGCCAAGAAGGCGCTCGATGGAGGAGCCGACATGCTGGAGCAGTTCGGCACGGCCCCGGTCGCGATCGGCTTTCTCGCCGGCGGCGTTTCCGCCTTTCTCGCCGTGCGCTGGCTGGTGGCCTGGCTGCAGCAGCGCGGGCTGGCGCCCTTCGGCTGGTATCGTGTGATTCTGGCGCTGGTGGTGGCCGTGCTGCTGTGGCAGGGAGTGATCGATGCTTCCTGATGGGCGCGCGGGAAGAGCCTGCGCCGGGAAGCGTCTCTAGAACCTCATGGACTCTCCGCGCGCGCTGATTACGGGCATCACCGGACAGGACGGCAGCTATCTGGCCGAGTTCCTGCTCGGGAAGGGCTACGAGGTCTTCGGTCTGGTGCGCCGCAGCTCCAGCAAGAACTTCGAGCGCATCGCGCACATTCTCCCGCGCATTCATCTGGTGCAGGGCGATCTGCTCGACCAGTCCAGCCTGATGCGCGCCCTGAGTGAGAGCCGACCGGCTGAGATCTACAACCTCGCCGCGCAGTCCTTCGTGCCGACCTCCTTCGACGAGCCGGTGCACACCGCCGAGGTCACGGGGCTGGGCGTGACGCGCCTGCTCGAAGCGATGCGGCATGTCGCTCCGCATGCACGCTTCTACCAGGCTTCGACCTCGGAGATGTTCGGCCACGCGCAAGAAACACCGCAGCGCGAGACGACCCCCTTCCATCCGCGCAGTCCTTACGGCGTCGCCAAGGTCTACGCGCACTGGATCACGGTCAACATGCGCGAGAGCTACGGGCTGTATGCGACCAGCGGCATTCTCTTCAATCACGAGTCGCCGCGCCGCGGCACCGAGTTCGTCACGCGCAAGATCACGCGCGCCGCAGCGCGCATACGGCTGGGCAAGGAGCGCGAGCTGGTGCTCGGCAACTTGGAGGCGCGCCGCGACTGGGGACATGCGGCGGACTACGTGGAGGCGATGTGGAGGATGCTGCAGCAGCGCGAGCCGCGCGACTACGTGATCGCCACCGGCGAGATGCACAGCGTGCGCGAAGTCTGCGAGCTGGCGTTTGCGCGCGCCGGGCTGGCCTGGAGCGACCATGTGCGCACCGATCCGGCCTTTCATCGCCCGGCGGAAGTGCATCTGCTGTGCGGAGACGCCAGCCGCGCCCGCGAGGAGCTCGGCTGGCGTCCCAGAATCGATTTCGCCAACCTGATCCGCGAGATGGTCGACGCGGATCTGGAGCGCGAACGCGTCAGTTGACGGTCTTCTTCGTGTTGGCGGCCGACTTGCCGGCGGTCTTGCCCGAAGCCTTGCCTGAATTCTTCATCGGAGACTTGGTGCCGCTCGTCGAGTTCGACTTGGGGCTGGATGCCTCGCTTGGCTTGGCGCTGGCCTGCGGGCCGGATTTCGTGCTCGTGCGGCTCTTCTGGGCCTCATTCTCCGAATAGCGTTCGACCCAAGGCTCCAGGTTCTTGCCGGGGCAGGCCGTGCTCTTGAACTCCTGATGCGTGTGCACTTCGCGACGCGGGATCGAATACACGCGGCGCAGGTTGTCGAGCAGCTTGCCGAGGCTGGCAAGTGCCTCAGGCGTCGGATGCTCTTCCTCGAAGTTGCCCAGCAGGCAGACGCCGATGTTCTGGATGTTGTTGTTGCCCGAGGCGTGCGCGCCCTGCCAGGCGAGCTCACGGCCCTGGAACACGCGACCCTGCGGGTCGATCAGGAAGTGATAACCGATGTCGCCCCAGGGCGGTTGCTTGCTCTTGAGATGCGAGCGCTGGATCTGACGCAGACCTTCCGAGGAGCTCTCGAGGCTGCCGTCGAGCGGCACGGGGTCGGCTTCAGCCGAGTGGTGCACGGTGATGCGCTTCCAGCCGCCCTTGTTGCGCGTCAGATTGGCGGAAATCGCCGGCGCTGCGCCCCATTGCGCGCGAGCCACCAGCGGCACGCCCAGCGTCAGCGCGGGCTTGCCGAGCTCGGAGAGCATGCGATCGGCGCGCGCGATGCCATCGCTGGCGCGTGTGCGCTGCGAGGGATTCGCGGAAGCATCCTGGGAGATCTTCTCCATGCCCAGTCGCGCGGCCTTGATGCGCGTCGTCAGCATGTCGGTGTTGCCGCGCGCCTTTTCCTGAGAGAGGTCGCGGCGCGAGAGTTCCAGACGCCCGCCGGCGAGCTGCAGCTCGCCTTCGACGAGCCAGTAGTCGCGCTGGCCGGCATCCTGCGCGGCGATCCAAAGCTCGATCGTGCGCAGCTTCTCCCACGACAGCGGCATGTCGATCCAGGGCGGCAGCGTCTCGGGCTCGGAGATCTTGGCGGTCGGAACCGGCGCCGGGTCGACCTTGGCGGGTGTTTTGCAGCCGGTCGCAAACAACAAGGGCAGTGTGAGAAGTGCAAAAACGGGGCGCGTCACGCAGAAGCTCATGGCGGTCTGGGATACAGAACCGCAAGATCGGAAACAACCCGAAAGATGCGCTCTGGCGCCCAGGCTTGCGCCGGTCCAAGATCACAACGGAATCACCCATGCTGCTGGCCGCCCTGCTGACGCTGTTCTGTGCCGCAACCCCGCCGAGTGCCGAGCCATGCGTCTGGCCTCAGGATCCCGAGGAGCAGACGCTGCTGGCCGAAGCGCTGGCGGAGGGGGAACTGGAGCGTCGTCGCGGACAGTTCAGCGCCGCCCGCCGGGTCGCGGAGGAGCTGCTCCGCGAGCAGCCGGGCTTGGCGGGCGCGCAGGTGTTGCTCGCCCGGATCGAGGCCGAGACCGAATCGCTGGAGCGCGGCATCGAGGCGCTCGGAGCGCTGCTGGCGCGGCCCGAGGCGCGCGCGGCGGCCGAGCGCCCGGAGTGGGTGCTCGACATGGCGAGCTGGCTCCTGATCCTGGGGCGCGCGCAGCAGGCGGAAGCGCTGCTGGCGCCTGAGCGGCTCGACAATGCCCGCGCGCGCACCCTCTGGGTGCGGGGCGAGCTGGAGTGGGCGCTGGGGCGGCGGGAGGAAGCGCGAGCGGCCTGGAAGCTCGGCAGCGAATGCCGGCCGCAGACCTGGCAGGACGGACTGCACGTCGCGCGCTGCTGGCGGCGCCTGTCGCGTCTGGAGCAGGCTTCGCAGGCGCTGGTCGCGGCCGATGAGCTCGCCAAGGCCGGCGACGGTGTCGAGCCGGATGTGCTCGCGGAGCTCGCGAGCCTCTACTTCGAGGCCGATCGCGAGGTCGAAGACGGATCGCGACGCTCGGCGGGGCAGCTCTACGGGGAGGCGCTGCGGCTGCATCCGACGCACGAGGCCGCGACCCTAGGCCTGTACGAGATCTACCGTTACAACTGGCTGCGCCAACGCCGCAACGCCGGCGAGATCCTCGCCGAGTTCCTCAGCGAACGTCCGCGCAGTGTGCCGGCGCGGCTGCTGGCGCTGGCTGTGGATCTTTCGGACGGCAACCTGCCGCGCGTGCGCCTGCGCCTGGCGGAGCTGGAGCGGGAGTTGCCCGCCCGGCGCGAGGTGCGCACGGCGCGCGCCGCGCTGTACTGGATCGAACACCGTCGCGAAGAGGCGCAGGCGCTTCTGTCGGCGCTGGAGCGCGAGAATCCTCGCGATGCGCTGCCCAACCGCTCGCTCGCGGATCACCTCTGCGATCTGTACCGCTTCGGCGAGGCGGTGGCCTTCGCGCGGCGCGCCACCGAGCTGGACCCGCTCGACCACGAGAGCTTTCTCGTGCTGGGCAAGGCGCTCGCCAACACCGGCGATGAAAAAGGCGGGCTGGCCGCGCTCGACAAGGCCGCGGAGTTGTCGGGATCCCGCGCGGATGCCTGGCGGGACAACATGCGGCTGGTGCTCAAGCGCATGCAGGCCGAGCTGGTCGTGCGCGGAGACGATGAGCTGAGCTTTGCCTGGGATCCCAAGGCCGCCGAAGTGCTCGCCACCTACCTGGTGCCGTTCTATCGCGAGGCGCGTGCCGATCTCGCACAGCGCTACGGCTACACGCCGGGCAAGACCGCCATCGAAGTCTTCCACGAGCACGAGGATTTCTCGGTGCGCTCGACGGGCTTTGAGGGCTTCCCTGCGCTGGGCGTGTGCTTCGGTCCGGTCGTGACGGCGGTCTCGCCGCTGTCCGAGATGCGCGGAACCTTCTCCTGGGCGCGCACTTCCTTCCACGAGTTCTCGCACGTGGTGCACCTGGGCCTTTCGAACAACCGCTGCCCGCGCTGGATCACCGAGGGCATAGCGACCTGGGAAGAGACGCGTCGCAATCCGTCCTGGTCGCGCAACATGCGCCGCGAGCTGTTCGACGCACGGGCCAACAACCAGCTGATTCCCTCGCGCGAGCTCAATGCCGCGTTCCGGACCAACCGCATCCTGTTCGCCTACTACCAGGGCGGATTGATGTGCGAGATGTGGGTCGCGAGCAACGGCTTCCCGGCGCTGGTGCGCATGCTGGAGGCCTTTGACAAGGGGCTGGACCTTGACCAAACCTTCCGCAGCGTGCTGAACCAGACGCCGGAGGATGTCGATGCGCGCTTCCGTGCGCACGTCGACCGGCTGCTGGCGCAGATTCGCATCGAGCCGCGCTGGGAGGACGCGCAGGTGCTGCCCTTGCGCTTCTCGCTGCCGGCGAAGCCGCCCGAGGGCGAGAGTGCGCTCGAGGAGTGGGGCGAGAACTGGGTTCGTGTCGCCGTGCATGCCTGGACGCGCGGCAAGCGGCTCGACGCCGAGGAAGCGCTGCGGCGACTGGGAGCGCGCGAGAGCCGTCACCCGCGTGCGAGTTTTCTGCGCGGGGAGATGGCGCTGGCGCAGGGCCTCAACTCGGAGGCCAAGCGCTTCTATCTGAGCGGAATCGAGGCCGGCGGCGAGGATTTCCGCGCGCGCATGGCGCTCTCGAAGCTGTTCGAGGCCGATCAGGAATGGAAGCTGGCGCTGGAGCACGCGCAAGCTGCCGAGCGCGCCTTCCCCGGCTATGCGGAGGCGGAACTCAACGCCGAGCGCGCGCAGATGCGCCTGCACGAGCGGCTGGGCGACGAACCCGCGCGCTTCGAGGCGCTCTCGCGCTGGCTCGATTGCGAGTCCGGAGACTACGCGGGCCGTCTGGAGCTGGCGGACTGGCTGGTGCAGCAGGGCCGGCCGCGCGAGGCCGCACGACGCCTCGAGGAAGCCAACGAAATCGATCCGTTCCGACGCAAGCTGCACATGGTTTGGGCCGAAGCGCTGGAAGCCTGCGAGGACTGGGCCGGAGCCGCGCGCGAGTACGGTGTCGTGAAGCTGGTGCCTCCGGAACTCGACGCCGATGAGCCCGGCCCGCTGAGCGTGGCCGAGCAGGAGCGCATCGCGGCGGGACTCGCGCGCTGCGAGGAGCGGCTCGCGAAGCCGGACTCGAAGCCAGGAGCGAAGCCAGAAGCGAAGTGATTGCGGAGAGCCGGCGCCGCGGAGCAGGCGTGCGCCGTCCTGATGGAAGGCAGTCCTACTTCAGTTCACTGCCGTCGCTGAGCAGGCGCACCAGCAGCGTGTCGCGGTAGTCGCTCAGCAGGCGCTCGGTTCCCGCCACGGCGGACGCAATCGAGTTGGAAGTCGTGTCCATCCATACGCGGCTCAGGAGCTGCGCGGCCTCGATCTCGCGCACCAGCGTCGGTGAAGAGCCTGCCTTTGCCACCCAGCCCTGCGCGGGTGCGTAGCATTCCAACACTTCCTTCGCATTGCCCTCGGTGAAGTTGGCCTTCTTGGTCGGATCGAGCATCTTCGCGCCCAGGCTCAATGCTTCGCCGACGGCAGCGTACTGCAGCAGCGCGCGCACGCTGCTGGCTTCCTCGGGCTTGAGCTCGCGTGTGAAGCGCTCGTTGAACAGGCGGCCGAGCTCGCGTGTGTGCGTTGCGAAGGCTGACCAGGGCACGCGCTCGGTCGCGCCCTGCGCGCCTTCCAGCAGCAGGCCCTCTGCATCCGCGCCGACGCAGTTGCGCAAGGCCTCGCTGCGATCGCGTGGGTCGTCGACGCCCTTGCGCTTCCAGCCGGCGGTGAACTCGCGCGCCAGCAGGGGGAAGGCTTGCGCCGCTTCGCCGAGCTCGGCCGAGAGCGCCATCAACGCCTGACGCACCGGCAGCGTGATGGTGGACTCCGCGAGTCTGGAGACGCGCGTGGCGGCGCCATCGAAATCCAGCAGCGCGAGCTCCTTCTCCAGGCCCTCGGGTCCGTACAGCGCACCGGCGAGCAGACGCGCGTCTTCCCGCTGGCGGTTTTCGAGGATCTGTCCAGCGATCGAGCGCAGGTTCGACAAGCGCTCGCGCGCGCGCCGGCCCTGTTCCTGCAGCGCATCGACGCCTGCCGGCGCCTGACCGAGCGGATACTCGGGCAGATCGAACAGCGGCATCAGCTCGCTCAGGCTCGCCTGCGCCACCTCCTGCCGGCCGGCCTCCAGATCGGCCTGCGTGCGAGCGAGCACCTGCTTGGCGTATTCTGTGGCGCGGCCGAGCAACTCCTGTTCGACGCGCGCACGCTCGGATTGGAACAGCGCATCCTGAGCGAAGGCTTCCTGGCCCGCGACATTGCGCATCGCCAGCAGTCCGACACCCGGTCGCGGCGGGTCGGCATCGAGCTTGGCGGCTTCGCGCAGACGCCCGATCAGCGCCATGACGCTGGTGTGTCGCTCGGACAAGGCAGCCTGCTCGGTGCGCAGCTGCGCCTCGAGCTCGTTGGCCTTGGTGCTTGCCTCGGTGGCTGCGCTGGTGCCGTTGAACTTGCGCGCCATCTCGACGAGCGCCGCGATCTTGTCCTCGGGCTTGTCCTGGCGCTGGAGGATCTCCAGCAGCGCGATCCGCGCGCGGCTCTCGAGCAACTCCAGCTCGCGCTCGTCGCCGCCTGCGGCCGGATTGGGGGCTGCCGGGTTCGGCTGGGCAGGATTGGCCTGCGTTGTCTGGGGCGCTCCGTCCTGAGGCTGCTGCACCTGCGCAGGCGGTCCTCCCTCCGGCCGTAGCGCGGGGTCGGTGCCCTGATCTTCGACGAGCGCCTGCTGCTCGCGCTCGCGCAGTTTCGCCTCCTTCCACTGCCAGACGTACCAGCCGCCGGCTCCGAACACGATCGCCGCGGCGATCAGAGCAAGCGGCGGCCGGGCCGAACTCTTCTGCGTGGGCTGTGCCGCTGCCGGCGCGCTCATGCCGCGCTCCAGATCGCTCAGTTCCCGCAGGAGCTGTGCCGCCGAAGCCGTGCGGCTCCCGAGCTCGCGGCGCATCAGTCGCTGGATGATGCCGAGCAGCGCCGGCGGCACGCCCTGCACGAGGCTCTCGAGCGGGCGGGGATCCTCGCGCAGCAGCGCTCGCAGAATGTCCTTGCTGGTGGCGCCTTCGTACGGCGTGCTGCCACTGAGCAGGCGATAGGCGGTCGCGCCGAGCGAGTACAGATCGCTGCGCGTGTCGAGCTTCTCGCCGCGCGCCTGCTCCGGCGACATGAAGTGCGCCGTGCCGAGCACCTTCTTCTCGCCGCTGGTGACTTCGCTCTCGGCTTCTATGTTCGTCGCCAGCCCCAGGTCGGCGATCTTCACGGCGCCAGCCGCATTCTGCATCAGGTTGGCGGGCTTGAGATCGCGGTGGACGATGCCCTTGGACTCGGCGTAGGCCAGCCCGGCGCCGGCATCTTTGAGGATCTGCAGCACATCCTTCCACGGCAGACGGCCGCTCGCCTTGAGGCGATCCTCCAGCGTGCCGCGGTCCATGTACTCCATCGACAGGAAGTGCAGCCCGTCATGGAAGCCGACATCGAACACCGTCACGACATTGGGATGGTTGAGCGCCGCGGCGGCGCGCGCTTCGTCCTCAAAGCGCCGCACGAACGCGGCGTCGTTGCCAAGGCGCGGATGCAGCACCTTGAGCGCAACGGGACGCGCGAGCCGCTCCTGAACGGCGAGATAAACCTCGCCCATGCCGCCCTTGCCCAGTCGGCGCTCGGTCCTGTAGCCAGGGAAACTCGGCAGGCCCTGTGCCGCCTGCGCGGTGGGTGATGCCTGCGTCACCGCCGGTGCGGGCGTGGAGGGCTGTGCCGCTGTCGCTGCCGGTGTCGCAGCCGTTCCCATGGCCGCGCGCGCCGGATCGACGACGCGCAGGCGCGCCGAACCGATGCGGATCTCATCACCGGCATCGAGTGCCGCGCTGTCGACGCGCCGGCCGTTGACTTCGATGCCGCTGTCGCTGCCCAGATCGCGGATCGCCCAGCCGCCGCTCTTGTTGCGTGCGATCGCGGCGTGCACTTCCGAGATGTCCGCGCCGCGCAGGACAAAGCCCGCGCGCGCGCTCGATGTGCCGATCACCAGCGTGCCGCTGCGCGGCAGCTCGGCGGGCGGTCGCTCGCCGTTGATCCATTCCAGCAGCAGGCGCTCGCTCATGCGGCCTCCGTTTCGAACAGCAGCGAGCCGATGCGCAGCACATCCGCGCCTTCGGCGAGCGCGAGGTCAAAATCCTCGCTCATGCCCATCGAGCAGCGCATGGGGCGGCCAAGCTGTGCTTCGAGCGCCGCAGCCGTCAGCTTGAGGCGGCGGAAGACATCCCGCGCGGCGCCGGCACGGTCCGTCGCCGCGAGCGGTGCCATCGCCATCAGGCCGGCGAGTCGCAAGTGGGGGCAGCGCTCGAGGTGTGACACCAGCGCAGGCAGCTCCGCGGGATCCAGCCCGGTCTTCGCCGACTCGTCGGTCAGCTTGAGCTGCACGTAGACCTCCATGCTGCGTCCCACTCGCGCCAACTCGGCTTCCAGCTTGTCGGCGAGGTCCGCGCTGTCGAGCGAGTGCAGCACATCGGCCACGCGCGCCAGCCGCTTGGCCTTGTTGGTCTGCAGATGTCCCAAGTAGTGCCAGCGCACGCGCACGCCCGCTGCCTGAAACGCCGCCGCCTTCTCCTCGAGCACATCGACGCGGTTCTCACCCAGATCGAGCGCTCCGGCGCGTGCCAGCTCGAGCGCCTGATGGGCCTCGACGGACTTGGTGACCGCCACCAGCGTGATGTCGCGACCGGGCGCCATTTGGGCGATCCGGTCGCGCAGGCGGGCGTAGTTCTGGGCGGGCGTCGTCGTCAAGGCCGGCATTCGGAGGCACTAAGCTACCCTGCGTCTGCGGGCAAGTCACCTTTCCAGCGCACGCAGGGACAGTCGCAGCCGCGCTCGCTCGGGGTCCGTGATCCGGCGCGAGTGGGAGATGCGCACGCCGGCCACCCAGACCAGCTCCTCGCCGAGAAACACCAGCGGCACCTCGCGCCGTGCGTGGGAGGGAATGCGCGCGCCCTGGAGGAGGCGCACGAGGCGCTGTTCGCGACCCCCTAATCCCAGCGGAGCGAAGCGCAGACCCGGACGCACAAAGGCGACGCGCAGCTCGCGCGGGGCCTCGGAACAGTCAAGTTCCACCGTGGCGGGGTCCGTTGGCCAGTCCACTCGCTCGGGCACGGCCAGCCAGCGCGCCAGCAGGCTGCGTCCATCGCCCAGAGCGTGCGGTTGTTCCAGCGTCAGCGCACCCGCTCCGTACACGCAGGGTGGGGGGATGCACTCCAACGTGGCATCGGCCCGCAAGAGCAGTCGCCAGCCCGAGCGCGTGCGGGCCTGTGCGCTGCGGCCCTGCTGCAGGGCCTCCAACAGGGCCTCCAGACGCGCGGTCGCAAGGCGCGTGCGCAGGCGCGGTGCCAGAGCGGAACTGAGGAGCGGACACGCCAGCGCGGGCGGCAGCTTGCGCAGTGCCGCGAGCGACACCGCGCAGCTCTCGGGATGGCGAGCCAGCCCTCCGGGCGCCGGCTGCAGCTCGCAGCGCGGCAGCAGGCTCTCGATGCGCTGCTCGAGCGACTCGCAGGTTTGCCGCAGCCGGCGCAGGGCCAGCACGAACTCAGGACCCAGCAGCGGCACGAGGTCGGCGCGCACGCGATTGCGCGAGTGTCTGCGGTCGAGATTGCTCGCATCCTCGCGCCAGACCAGTCCGCGAGCCTGCAGGGAGCCGCGGATGGCCCCGCGCGTCAGCCCCAGCAGCGGCCGCACGATTTCAAGCGTGTGCGAAGCATCCAGACGCCAGTTGCGCCGCGCGCGCAGTGAGGACAGGCCTGACCAGTCGCTGCCGCGCAGCCAGCGCATCAGCTGCGTTTCGTCGGCATCCTCGAGCTGGTGGGCGAGCAGGATGCGCGTGAGCCGGTGCCGTGCGCAGACCTCGCGCAGGAAGCGTCGGCGTGCGAGACGCGCACGCTGCTCGAGTCCGGGTGCCAGCGGGTCGAGGCGTGCGTGGCGCACTTCGAGCAGGATGCCGCGCTCACGACAGAACTCGCGGCAGAACTGCTCGTCGAGATCGGCCTGCAGCCCGCGCAGTCCGTGGTGGACATGCAGCGCCACCAGCGGTGTCGGCCGATGCTCGCTCCTGTGCAGCAGATCCAGCAGGAAGAGCGAATCGGCGCCGCCCGAAAAACCCACCACGGCCCCGACCGCCGGGACGAGGCCGAGACCGGCGGCCAGCTCTCCCCAATGGTCCCTCCCATGGCCCTCTGGGCAGCTTGTCCGGCTGCCTGTCCGGCTGCTTGTCCGGCTCTCTGCGCCAAGGGGATGGTCGGGGTTCATGCGAGCCCAAGTCTAGGCTTTGAAAGACGGGTCGGGATCCTGCTACCCTCGCCCCGTCTGCCTTCCGCGGCAACCTGCTCCTCGACGCACCCCACTCTCTCACCCCCCCTCAACATGCGCATCGCCATCAACGGATTCGGCCGCATCGGCCGCCTAGTCTTCCGGAACCTGCTCCAGTACAAGGACATGGAGGTCGTGCACATCAACGACCTCACCGATCCGGCGACGCTGGCCCACCTGCTCAAGTGGGACTCGGTGCACGGCAAGTTCGAGGGCACCATCGCCGCCGAGAAGGATGCCATCATCGTCAACGGCAAGCGCATCGCGATCAGCGCCGAGAAGGATCCCGCCAAGCTGCCGCATGCGGCCAATCGCATCGACTTCTGCATCGAGGCGACCGGCATCTTCGCCAGCCGGGAAGCCTGCCAGAAGCACCTCGACGCCGGCGCCGGGAAGGTCATCCTGACCGTGCCCGCCAAGGACGAGATCGATGCCATGGTTGTGATGGGCGTCAACCACGGCACGCTGAAGAAGGAGCACCGGATCCTCTCCAATGCTTCCTGCACGACCAACTGCCTCGCTCCGCTCGCCAAGGTGCTGAACGACGCCTTCGGCATCGAGCAGGGCCTGATGACGACCATCCACGCCTACACCAACGATCAGAACATCCTCGACCTGCCGCACAAGGATCTGCGCCGCGCCCGCGCGGCCGCCTGCTCGATCATCCCGACCACCACCGGTGCCGCGAAGGCCGTCGGCAAGATCCTGCCCGAGCTCTAGGGCAAGCTCGACGGCGGCGCGATGCGCGTGCCGGTGCCCGACGGCTCGATGGTGGACTTCGTCGCCACGCTGAAGAGCGATGTCACGATCGAGAAAGTCAACGCCGCCTTTGCGGCCGCCGCCAAGACGCCCGGTCTGGAGGGCGTGCTGACCTACGAGGCCGATCCGATCGTGTCGGCGGACATTGTCGGCAACCCGGCGAGCTCGATCTTCGACGCGCAGTCGACCATGGTGATGGGCACGCGCATGGTCAAGGTCGTGGCCTGGTACGACAACGAGTGGGGCTACAGCGCCCGCGTCGTCGACCTCGTGCGCTGCGTTCACAAGCTCGGCTAAAGCCGCACCCATGAAGCTCAACGCCCGCCGGATCGAGGATCTCGATCTCAAGAATCGCCGCGTGCTGGTGCGCGTGGACTTCAACTGCCCGCAGGATGACAGCGGCAGGCTGACCGATGACACGCGCATCCGCGCCGCCCTGCCGACGATCCGCGAGATCCTCGCGCGCGGCGGCCGTCCGGTGCTGATGAGCCACCTCGGCCGTCCCAAGGGCAAGGTCGTGGAGAGCATGCGGCTTGCGCCGATGGGCGCGCGGCTGGCAGAACTGCTCGGGGTGCAGGTGCTCGCGCTGAAGGACTGCATCGGCACCGAAGTGCGCGCGCAGATCGATCATGCTCCCGCGGGGAGCGTGGTGCTGCTGGAGAATGTGCGCTTTCACGCCGGTGACGAAGCCGGCGATGCGGCCTTCGCCAAGGCGCTCGCCGCCAACGGCGAGCTCTTCATCAACGATGCCTTCGGAGCCGCGCATCGCGACCATGCTTCGGTCTGCGGCGTGGCTCGCGAGCTGCCCGCGGCCGCGGGCCGGCTGATGGAGAAGGAGATCGCGGCCTTTTCGCGCGTGCTCGACAATCCTGCGCGGCCGCTGGTCGCGATCCTGGGCGGCGCGAAGGTCTCCGACAAGCTCCAGGTGGTCGACAACCTGCTCGACAAGGTGGACGCGCTGCTGGTCGGCGGCGGCATGGCCTACACCGTCCTCGCCGCGCGCGGGGTGAGCACGGGCAAGTCGCTGGTGCAGGCGGATCAGCTCGCCTCCGTGCAGGCGGCGCTGGAGAAGGCCAAGCAGCGCAAGGTCGAAGTGCTCCTGCCGCTTGATCATGTCTGCGCCGCGAACTTCGCCGAGAGCGAAGCGCCGGTGGCGGTCGACGGCGAGGCCATTCCGGCGCACCTGATGGGGCTCGACATCGGGCCGAAGACGCGCCAGCGTTACGCGGCCTGCATCGGCGGCGCCAAGACGGTGGTCTGGAACGGACCGATGGGCGTGTTCGAGTGGCCGGCCTTCCGCGGCGGCACCGAGGCGATCGGCCGCGCCGTGGCGGGCTGCGCGGGCTATACCGTGATTGGCGGCGGCGACTCGGTGGCCGCGATCGAACTGTTGGGTCTCGCCGACAAGGTCAAGCACATCTCCACCGGCGGCGGAGCGAGCCTCGAACTCCTCGAGGGAACGCTGCTGCCGGGCATCGCCGTGCTGGCGAAGAGCTAGAGCATGCACATGCACCCCGTGCGGATCGCGCCTTCGATGCTCGCGAGCGATTTCTCCCGGCTGGGAGCGGAGCTTGCGCGTGCGGAGGCGGCCGGCGCGGACTGGCACCATGTCGATGTGATGGACGGTCACTTCGTGCCCAACCTCACGATCGGAGCTCCGGTGCTTGCGGCGCTGCACAGGGTGGCGCGCGTGCCGCTGGATGTGCATCTCATGATCACCGAGCCTTTGCGCTACGCTCCGGACTTCGCGAAGGCGGGCGCGCATGTGCTGACCTTCCATATCGAGACCTGCGCCAACGAAGCCGCCGCGCGCGCGGTGGTGCGCGGATTCCGCAAGCTCGGCATCGAGCGGGTGGGCGTCTCGCTCAACCCCGACACCGAGGTGGAGCGCGTGGCGCCGATCCTCGACGAGGTCGATCTGGTGCTCGTGATGAGCGTGTTTCCCGGCTTCGGGGGACAGAAGTTCATGCCGCAGGTGCTGGAGAAGGGCCAGCGCCTGCGCGCAGCGGGCTTCGCCGGGCTGCTGGAGATCGATGGCGGCGTCAACCGCGACACCATCGCAGCGTGCGCGGGAGCGGGTTTTGACAGCTTCGTGATGGGCTCTGCGCTCTACGGGGCGGCCGACATGGGCCTGGAACTGGCCCATTGCCGCGCACGGGCCGTCGAGGCGCGTGGTACAAGTTCCCGGCACGGGAGCTCTTGATACGGGCATTCAGGAATCGAGATGAGCGACACCAACGGCGAAACACCGAAGATCGAAGATGAGGGCCTGGAGGACGATCTCTCCGGCGAGGGCCTCGGCCCGGCGGGGGAGGGCGATGAGCGGCCCGGCCGACTGCGCTGGAAGAAGCGCGAGGTGCCCGAGGGCCTGTGGCTCAAGTGCGAGAGCTGCACGCAGATGATCTACCGCAAGGAACTGGAGGACAAGGGCAACGTCTGTCCGGCCTGCGGCTTCCACTTCACGCTGCCCGGGCGCAGCCGCGTCGAGATGGTGCTGGATGAAGGCAGCTTCGAGGAGCGCTTCAGCGAGCTCACCGCGCTCGATCGCCTGCACTTCGTGGACTCCGTGCCGTACTCGGAGAAGATCAAGAAAACCGTCAAGCGACTGGGGCAGAACGAGGCCCTGATCTGCGGTCTGGGTCGCATCGAGGGCCGCCGCGTCGTGCTGGCGGTGCTCGATTTCAGCTTCATGGGCGGCTCGATGGGAGAAGTCGTCGGCGAGAAGGTTTCGCTGGCCGCCGATCTCGCCCGCAGGGAGCGCGTGCCCTTGATCGTCTTCACCAGTTCCGGCGGCGCGCGCATGCACGAGGGCATGCTTTCGCTGCTGCAAATGGCGAAGACCAGCGCAGCACTGGCGACCTACAATGAAGCCGGAGGCTTCTCGGTCTGCGTGATGACCAACCCCACCACCGGC
>SYGM01000170.1 GCA_005799545.1 Planctomycetia bacterium
AGGCCCTGGTCGCCGGCCCCCTGCTCCTTGTGCAGGCCCTGTCCCTCGGTGACTCCCTGACTGATGTCCGGCGACTGGCGGTCGAGCGTCACCATCACGGCGCAGGTGTCGCCGTTGATGCCGAACGCATCGTCGGTGTAGCCGATGCGCTTGATCGTGCTGCGCGCGATCTGCGCGTAGTCCAGACGCGCCTTGGTCGTGATCTCGCCGGCGATGACGCACAGGCCTGTCGTGACCAGCGTCTCGCAGGCAACGCGGCTCGTCGGGTCGACGGCGAGGATCGCGTCGAGCACGGCATCGGAGATCTGGTCCGCCACCTTGTCAGGGTGGCCCATCGAAACGGATTCGGAAGTGAAGAGTTGTCGCGCCATGTGTGGGTATGCGGAGGTTGTTCCGCGCTTTCGTCCAGATCGGGCAAAAGCCGTAGCTCTCGCCTTCAAGGGCCGCAAACGATAGCAAAAAATTCCCGGCCTCAGGTCAAGAAGACACTGCGAAGAGCGTCCAGCGTCCTTGCGCTGGCTCCCTTCTGGGTCTCCACCGCCTGCATGCCCTGCTCGCCCATGGTCTGCATCAGCGCGCGATCGCCCAGCAATTCCGCCAGCGCCGGACCGAGTTCCTCCGGCCCGGCGAGCCTGCGCGCGGCATTCCAGCGCTCGAGCAGCGCCGACTCCTGCAGAAAATTGCCGATGTGCGGCCCGTAAACGCAGGGTTTGCCCTGAGCGGCCGGCTCGAGCATGTTCTGGCCGCCGTGCGGCAGAAACGAGCCGCCGACGATCACCAGATCGCTCAGCGCGTAGACCGCTTCCAGTTCGCCAATCGTGTCGACGAGCGCGGGCCGGGTGAGATCCGGTGCTTCGCCCGCGCGCAGTGCGCTGAGGCGCTGCAGCGCCGGCAGCTCTCGCACCAGCTCTTCGGCGCGGGCCGGGTGGCGCGGCACCAGGATCAGGCGAGCCTGAGGCGCGTGCCGACGCCACCCCTCGACGATCAGCCGCTCTTCCGGCGCATGCGTGCTGCCCGCGACGATGACCGGCGTGCCCGCCTGCGGAGCCAGCAGACGCACGAGCTCCTCCTTGCGCGGCCGCAGGCCTGTGCGCAGGCCGTCTGCCTTGATGTTGCCGGTCACGATCACGCGCTCAGGCGCGGCTCCCAGCGCGCGGAAGCGCCCGGCGTACTCCTCATCCTGCGCGCAGAACAGCGAGATGCGCGTGAACTGCGGCAGCAGCGGCTTGAAGAGTCGGTAGCGTGGAAAGCTGCGCTCCGTGATGCGCCCGTTGACGACCGCGATCGGAATGCCGCGGCGATTCGCCACGCGCAGAAAACTCGGCCACAGCTCGAGTTCCACGAGCACAATCAGCCGCGGATCCACGCCGCGCAGCAGCCGTGACACCAGCGGCGAGAAATCGAGCGGAAAGCGCACCAGCCGATGCTTGGGATACAGCTGCGCAGCCACAGCCATCCCGGTGTCCGTCGTCGTGGACAGGACGATCTCGTAATCGCGCTCGAGTGACTCGATCAGCGCCTTGGCGGCCTTGATCTCGCCGACCGACACGCCGTGAATCAGGATGCGTTCGCGCTCTCCGGGCACCCGCCGCGGCGGCAGGCGGCCGAACGTGCGCTGGATCGAGAGCTGACGAAAGCGCGTGTCCACAAGCCCCCGCGTGATCCACCACGGCGAGCAGACCAGAAAGGCGACCGCCCACACGCTGTCGTAGAACAGGTGCAGCAGGAAGCGCAGAAAACCGGGCGAAGGGTCGCCCCGGATCGGAGCGGGCGCAGCCTTCACGGAGCGCGGATCAGGAGGGCCTCGGCGGATTCCCCGGACGCGGCTGCTGCCGGCGCGCGAGGTCGAAGGCCATGCTGGCGGGCACGGCCGGACGGGCCGGAGCGCGCGGGGCCGCTGCGGCCGGCGCGTTCTCGGGACGCCGCACCTCGATGCGCATCACCAGGCTCGAGACCTCGTCTTCGATCGTGGCGAACAGCTTCTGGAAGAGCGCGAAGCCCTCCTGCTTGTAGATGTTCTTGGGATCCTGCTGCGCGTAGGCGCGCAGGTGGATGCCCTGCTTGAGGCTATCGATCGCGTAGAGGTGGTCCTTCCAGCGCTGATCGATCGCATTGAGCAGGATGTAGCGCTCGACCTGGCGCATCATCGCATCCCCCATCTCGGCCTCGCGCTCGGTGTAGCGCTGCTCCAACAGCTGCAGGACGGGCGTGGGATCGCCGTTCTTGTCGGTGGCGGCCCTGGCGAGCTCGAGCGGCAGCTCGAAGCCGAACTGGCGCTGGAACCAGGCCTGGAAGCCTGCGGCGTCGAGATGCCACACCTCCAGGGCGTTGCGGCGCAGCGAGGTGCCGATCATCTCCACCACGCGCTCCTTGAGCCCCTTGCCTTCAAGCACGTCCTGACGCACGCCGTAGATGGTCTTGCGCTGCTTGTCCATCACATCGTCGTACTCGAGCAGGTTCTTGCGGATCTCGAAGTTGCGATCCTCGACTTTGCGCTGAGCGCGCTCGATCGCGCGCGTCACCATGCCCGATTCGATCGGCACGCCTTGCTTCATGCCGAGCTTCTCCATGAAGTTCTTGACCCAGTCGCGGTAGAAGATCCGCATCAGGTCGTCTTCCAGCGAGAGGTAGAAGCGCGAGCGACCGGCGTTGCCCTGACGGCCCG
>SYGM01000171.1 GCA_005799545.1 Planctomycetia bacterium
AGTAGGCCACGAATGAATCGAGGCACCACTCCCGCACATTGCCGTGCATATCGTAGAGACCCCAGTTGTTCGGGAAGTAGCTCGCCACCGCCACCGGCCCCGTGGAACCGCAGCTGGAGTTGGAGTGATGCGAGTAGCCAAAGCGCGCGTCGCTGCAGAAAAGACCCGTGCCGCCGTTGAACTCTGTCGTCGTCCCCGCGCGGCAGGCGTATTCCCACTCCGCTTCGGTGGGCAGGCGGAAGGTGTAACCCGCCGGCACATTCCCTAGCGCCGCCTGCTGCGTGGTCAGCGCGGCACAGTACGCCTGTGCGTCATTCCAACTCACCTTCTCCACAGGGTTGTTCGGCGCCACGAACTGCGAGGGGTTCGTGCCCATCAGCGCCTGATACTGCGCCTGCGTCACCTCCGTCGCCCCCATCCAGAAGTTGTAGGTGAGCGTTACGGCGTGCACGGGCTGCGTGCTCGCATCGCCGAAGTACGGCGCGCCGGATGCTGCACTCGAGCCCATCTGGAAGGTGCCAGCATTGATCGCCAACAGCGCCGGCACGGGGGGCGTGGAGGAATAGATCCACGTCACCGCTCCGCTCTGCGTCATGTTGAACGTACCGCCCGACATGCACCCGCCGAGCACCACCGGATCGCGGTAGTACACCGCATAGTTTCTCGTCTGACCGGCAGCGAGCGTGTCCCCCAACGCCGCCGAACGCGCCGACACGCTCAAGTCCGTTCCCACCGGCGCACTGATCGATCCTCCCACCGCGTTCTTCACATACAGACGCAGCAGATTGTTCGAGAGACAGCGCACGCCTTGCCCGAACGCCACTCCGCTCGTGTTGGAGCCACTCGCCTGCAGCACGATGCTCGTCGCGGTCGGACGCTCGCCCGATGTCGTGAAAACAAGCGTATCGCCCGTCAGCGCGGCCACACCGCTCGCGCTCAGCGATGCGCCGCCGGTCGCGGAGCTGTTGTCACACCCGCGGTCCAATCCCGCCGGCGGGTTGCTGCACGGGCAGGGGATGACCCCCGCGACGCCAGGGCTGCAGAAGGATGTCAGCGGGTTCTGCGCGAAGGAGGGTGCGGTAAGGGCCAGAAGGGCGAGTACGGCCGATGTGGAACGAGTGAAGAGGAGTTGGCTTTGCATGGTGAGATTCAGATCGGAAGGTCGCGGTGAGCGAACACCGCGCGAGGCTTTGGGAATGCAGAGTGGGAGCGAGACAGAAGACGAGTCAAATATACTCTGCGCGGAAATGCTCGCAGGTCATGGCATTGCTCTAAATCGAGGCTCCCAATGGCCTTCGGCGCGCCAATTCCATTTTTTCAAGACTTTCTGTCCCTGATCGCAGATCAGAAACGCTCGATTCCAAATCAAAGGAACTGCCAATCATTCCCGCCCCGCCCATCCGCCGCGGCGGCGTGGCCTGCGACCCACTTGCATCGGTTTCGCTCCCATCCGCACCACTCGCGACGACACCCGCCCCACACACACCCGCCCCCCTCCTCCCCCCTCCCTACGGCGTCGCGGCCTTCGCGACCGGCCGGTACACCTCCAGCACCTCCGCCCGCTCGCGGCACCACTCCCGCGCCTGCATCAGCAGCGTCAGCTCCTCCTGCGGCTCGAGCGCCCCCATCCCCGCCTGGTGCCGCCCGATCAGATCCCCCATCCCGCGCTGGCGCAGATCCTCCTCCGCGATCTCAAAGCCATCGTGCGTCCGTTCGAGTGCTTCGAAGCGCTCGCTCGCGGTCGCATCGCCGAAGAGCAGACACCACGAGTCCTTCGTTCCGCGCCCGATGCGGCCGCGCAGTTGATGCAGTTGCGCGAGGCCGAGGCGCTCGGCGCTCTCGACCACCAGCACGGTCGCCTCCGGCACATCGACGCCCACTTCGATCACGGTGGTCGCGACGAGGATCCGGACCTCGCCTCTGCGGAAGCGGTTGAGCCGCTCGGAGCGCTCGGCAGGATCGAGTCGTCCGTGGACGAGCTCGATGCCGTGGGCGGCGAGCGAGGTCTTCGCGAGCCGCTCGCGCGCGGCTTCGGCGCTGGCTTGCCCGCTCTCGCGCACGCTTTCCTCCTCGCCCTCTTCGCCGATGCGCGGCGTGACCCAGTAGACGCGCTCGCCGGCGCTGAGGCGCTGTTCGAGGAAGGCGGGCAGCTTGTCGCGCTGCTTGCCGCGCAGCCAGCGCGTGCTGACCTGACCGCGACCGCGCGGGCGTTCGCGCAGGATCGATGTGTCGAGGTCGCCGTAGAGGGCCAGCGCGAGCGTGCGCGGGATCGGAGTGGCGGTCATCAGGAGCGCGTGGACGGCCTGGCCCTTGTCGAAGAGGGTCTGGCGCTGGAGCACGCCGAAGCGCTGCTGTTCGTCGATCACGGCGAAGGCGAGCTGGCGGTAGCGCACATCGCGGGAGAAGAGCGCGTGGGTGCCGAAGGCGATGTCGGCCATGCCGCTTTCGAGTTGAGCAAGGACGCTGCGGCGCTCGGCGGCCTTGAGCGAGCCGGTGAGGCAGACGGCGTGCAGTCCAAAGCGCGCGAGCATGGCGCGCTGACCGTCGAAGTGCTGCTCGGCGAGCAGCTCGGTCGGTGCGAGGAAGGCCGTCTGACCGCCGGAGCGCGCCACGAGCATGGCGGCGGCGAGGCCGACGAGCGTCTTGCCGCAGCCGACATCGCCCTGCAGCAGGCGGCGCATGGGACGGGATCGGGCGAGGTCGCCCGCGATCTCGTCGAGGACGGTCCGCTGGCCCTGGGTCAGCTCGAAGGGCAGCGCCCCGAGCACTGAGGCGAGCACTGCGGCGAGCGCGGGCTCGCCGGTCTCGACGCGCAGGGCGGCGCTGTTCTGGCGCTCGAGCTCGCGCTCGTGTTCGGCGGCGGCGAGCGCGAGCAGCGCTTCGAGGCGACAGCGGGCGCGCGCGCGCAGGAAGCGCGGCGCATCGGGCGCCTGATGCATGTCGCGCACGGCTTCGGGCAGCGGCGGAAGGTCGTGGCGCGCGAGCAGCTCAGCGGGCAGGCGTTCGGGCGTGTGCTCGTGCGCCTTTGCAAGGAGCAGCGCGAGCAGCTTCTGGATGCCGCTGGTCGAGAGGCCGGCCACGGCCGGGTACTCGAGCAGCAGCTCGCCCGAGCGCGGCAGCGGCTTGTCGGGGCGGCCGATGCGCGGCGACTGCAGCACGACGCCGCGCGCTTCGACCATGCGGCCGGCGAGCTCGAGCGCTTCGCCGACGCGGAAGTGCTTGGCGAGCCAGGGCTGGTTGAAGTAGACGGCGGTCAGCTCGCCGGAGTCGTCGCGCAGCTTGAGGCGCAGCGTCGAGCGACCGCCGAAGCGCTGGAGCGAGACTCCGCCGACCGTTGCGGCGAGGCGCACGAGCTGGCCAATGCGAGCGCGCGCCTGCGCGATCGGGATGGGCTCGGGCAGGTCGGTCTCGACGCGCGGAATCCAGAGCAGGAGATCGCGAGCGGTGCACAGACCGAGCTCAGCGAGAGCCTGCGCGCGGGCCGGCCCGATGCCGGGCAGGCCACGCAGCGGGGTGTCGGGAGCCGGTGTCGGAGACATGCGCGAGCGCAGAGCTTGGGGCGTAACACAAAAAAAACCAAGACGGGACTCTCGGAGTCGGGTTCGAGCCGTCCAGATATGGTGAGATGATGCGCATGCTGCAATCTGTGAGTTCGATCGTGCTCGCCGCGCTGGTGTTGCTGGGAGCCGGTGGGGTGGGAGGCGCGCCTGCTGGAGTTGAGCCCGTCCGTGCGGAGGACGGCCCTGCCAAGGAGGTCCCTGACGCCAAAGCAGTGCCGGCCATCGTGCGGGAAGTGCATGTGCTCGGCGCCAGCCTTTCGGCGGGCTTCGGGCTCAAGAAGGGCGATCATCTGGGCCGGATGATCGCGGCGAGCCTGCCGGAGGGCACGCCCACGCCCAAGGTGCACGCCAGCGGTATGGCATTTCTGGATCCCGAGGGCCATGCGGATCGCTCGCTGGAGAAGATCCTCAACGGCGATGCGTCGCTGGTGGTCGCGATCGACTATCTGTTCTGGTTCGGCTACGGGGAGGAATGGGGCAGCGAAGAGGGCCGCGTGCAGGCGCTGGAGCTGGGCCTGAAGCGGCTGGAGAAGCTGAGCTGTCCGATCCTGCTGGGTGATTTCCCGGACATGTCGAGCGCGGTGGATGCGCCGATCCCGATGCTGCCTGCGGCGGCGGTGCCCAAACCGGAGACATTGGCGAAGCTCAACGAGCGCGTGCGCGCTTGGGCCAAGGACAGGAAGAACGTGCTGCTGGTACCGCTCGCGGGCCTGATGGACCAGCTGGTGCGCGAGCAGGCGATCACGCTGGGCCCCAACCAGTGGAAAGCAGGCAGTGCGAAGCAACTGCTGCAGAAGGACGGACTGCACCCGACGCTGGAGGGCACGCTCGCGGTCTGGCTGCTCGCCGATGAGGTGCTGGAGGCCGGTCTGCCGGAGTACAAATCGGTGGCGCGCGTGCGCGAGGTCGGTGTGCTGATGGACAAGCTTGCGCCGGGCGCCAAGGTGCTGGCCGAGCCGGCAGAAGGGGCCGGCGTGAAGGCCGGCGAGAAAGCGGGCGGGCGTTGAGCGCGGGCGCGCGGTTTCGGCTGCTGGCGCTGTGCGCGCTCGCACTCAGTGTCCTGTGCGCGGGCGCTCCTGCGCAGAGCAAGGCACGCTTGATCATGGCCGGCAAGAGCCATGCGCTCGACAAGCTGCCGAGCGAGCTCCCTGAGGCGATGCGCTCGGCGGTCGAGCGCTGGCGGCCTTTCTGCGACAGCCTGGAGTACAACCTGCATGCGGGCGCGGACGCGCGCCTCCTGCTGGCGACCAGCGTCAGGAACTCGCGCGGGGCGGCGCGCATCGAGAAGCTGCAGAAGACGATCCAGTGGTTCGACCAGCGCCTGCCGGCGGTCGCCAAGAGAATCGCCGAGGCAGACAAGCCCGCTACCTCTCCGCCGGAGGATAAGGACAAGCCGCTCGCCCCGGGTGAGTCGCGCAGCTGGAGCTGGAGCAGCGAGGATCTGGTACCCGATGCCGACTGCGGCGTGCTGTTCGTGCTGGCCGACGAGGCGCAGTACAAGCTCCTGCTGGAGGAACTGGCGCGTCAGGACAAGTCGCTGGAGGACTGGACGCTGTCGGCGCGCAAGGAAACGGGCTTCGTGGTTCCGCGGCCCTTGTGCGCAGCGTTTCTGGAGAAGGCCGCCGGCATGCAGGAGTGGGATCCGGAGCATGAGCTCGTCAACCGCTGCGCGCAGCTGTTGCTGGTGCGACGCTTCGGAATGCAGCCGTTCTGGGTGCAGCAGGGCATCGGCTGGTGCGCGGAGTGGGCCTACGATGGTTCGCTGTACTGCTTTCCCTTCCGGCGCGAGTTCGTCTATGCCACGGAACACGGCGCCTGGCCCAACGAGCTGAAGAAGCGCTTCGCCTCGGGTCCAGAGGTGTTCGACTGGGCCGCCTTCGATGGCTGGGCGCGCGGGCGCTGGGACAGCGAGCGCGCGCGCGTGGCCTTCGGGGTGCTCGCGATGCTGCTGCAGGAGCCGACTCCCCGGCTGTCGCTGGCGCTGGAGGAGCTGCGCGTGTTCCGGGACACGGACAATCGCCGCAAGACGGGCGAGTACAGCTGGGAGCGCGATCCGAAGTACGAGATCAAGGCCGGCAAGCAGGCCGAGGTGCTGCGGCAGCACCTCGGCGAAGACATCGGCACGCGGGTCGTGAAGTTCCTGCAGCGCGGCAGCGCCGCGTACAAGACGCTCTAGGCCGCGAATCTCTAACCGCGCTTCTTCGCGACGATGCTCATCACCTGAACCTCGCCGTGCGGCGCGATGGTGTCGTACATCTCGGTGGTGACGCTGCCGTCGGGGAGGTGACGGACGACGGAGCGGAACGGGCGCTCGCCCGCCACATCGACCATGGTCCCGCGCAGTTCGAGCGTGCCATCGGCGGCTTCCTTGCCGCGCTGGGAGATCCACCAGGTGCTCATCGAGTCCATCCACAGCGTGATGTACTCCTGCGTGCGGTTGTCGTAGCCGAGGATGTGGACGCCCTTCATCGGCATGCCCATCAGCTCGAACTGGATCTCCTCCATCAGGTAGCGGCCGTCGAGCAGCGTGCGGGCCGTGCTCGTGCCCTTGGTCTCCTGCCAGTCGGCGCTGGGATCCCAGCGCATGCGGTACTGCTGCTCCCATTCGCCGGCCGCGGCCTGCAGGCGCCGGTGCGGCTCGGAGGGCGTCGCGAGCGCCATGGTCCTCGCCATCATTTCCTCCTCGCTCAAAGGCTGCCCGGTTCCGGCGAACCCTTCGCGCGTGTACTCGAAGACCATCTCATGGTCGAGCTTGCCGGACCTGAGCGCCTTCCAGCGCTGCACCATCCGCGTCGGGCTGACGAGCTCCAGCGTCATCTCCCCCATGTACATGGCATCCGGCGCGGCGAGGTCGGTCACTGAGTCGAAGGCGAAGTGCAGCGTATTGTTTTCCACAGCCCGCGCGCGCATGCGCGGCTGGTTGCCGCCGCCGCAGTAGTGCGTCAGCACCAGCGTGTTGCCGTCGAGGTGGTAGGCGTTGGTCATCTGGTGCGGCGTGCCGGGAAACATCGTCTCCACGACGGCCGAGCCATTGCCGCTGAGCTCGATCTCGCTCAGCGCCGTGGATCCATCGGGCATGGGAGCGACCCAGCGTCCCTGCAGCGACTTGACCGAGTCGAACAGCTGCACTCGCAAGCTGCTGTTGCGCTCCGCAAGCGGTGCGGATCCCGGAACAGCGGTCGATTGACAGGAGCCCAGACCGAGGAGAAGGAAAAATCCAAGATCTGCAGGTGATTTCATGCACGCGCACTCTAGCGCCCTTGCCCCCGCCCCATGCCGTCCCTACCTTGCTCTTACCATGGAACTGCGCTTCTACGGCGCCACAGGCACGACCACCGGATCCTGTCATCTCCTGCACTCGGAGGGGCGCACGGTGCTGCTCGACTGCGGACTGTTCCAGGGACGGCGCGAAGAGAGCTGGAAGAAGAACCGCCTGTTCGGATTCGATCCGCAAATCGTCGACGCGGTGATTCAATCGCACGCTCACGTGGATCATTCCGGCAAGCTGCCGATGCTGGTGCGTCAGGGCTTCGGCGGCCGCATCCACGCCACGCCCGCGACCTGTGATCTGGCGGACATCCTGCTGCACGACAGTGCCAAGATCGCCATGGCCGACGCGCAGTTCCTCAATCGCCAGCGCTGGCGCATGGAGCGCGAGCTGCGGCGGCCGCGGGTCGAGGTTCGTGGACGCAAGCATCGGCGCACGAAGGACGGTCTGCCCCTGCCCAAGGGCCGCAACGAACGGCTCGTCGAGGACATGGTGCTGCCGCCGCGCGAGATCGTGCCGCTGTACCTCGAGGAGGATGTGCACGAGACGCTGCCGCGTTTTGCAAGGCACGAGTACGGTGCCTGGTTCGAGCCGCTCCCCGGCATGCGCTTTCGCTTCCGCGACGCGGGCCACATCCTCGGCTCGGCCTGGATCGAGGGCGAGATCCGTGAGAAGAGCGGGGTGACGCGGCTGGTCTTCACCGGGGATTACGGGCGCTACCACCAGCCGATCCTGCGCGATCCCGAGCCGCTCAGTGAAGCCGAGGTCTACATCTCCGAGTCGACCTACGGCAACCGCTGCCACGCGCCCTTCGACGAGAACGAGAGCGAGCTCGCAGCGGCCGTGGAGCGCCTCGCCGCGCGTCCGCACGGGCGCCTGCTGATTCCGGCCTTCGCCGTGGGGCGCACGCAGCACATCCTCTACGAGCTCTACAAGATCTGCCGCCGCCGGACCTGCGCCAACGTCGGCATCGTCGTCGACAGCCCTCTGGCCCAGGCCGCGACGCGCATCGTGATGGCCCATCCCGAGTGCTTCGACGAGGAAGCGCTGGCCGCCTTCCGCGAGATGCAGGAAGACGGATCTTTACGCAAGCGCATCCGCTTCACGCAGAGCATCGAGGAGAGCAAGGCGCTCAATGCGGATCTGCGGCCGCTGATCGTGATCTCGGCCTCGGGCATGATGGAAAGCGGGCGCATCCTGCACCATTTGGCATGGAACATCTCCAACCCGGCCACGGAGATCCTCGTGGTGGGCTTTCAGGCGCAGCACACGCTCGGTCGACGACTGGTCGATGGAGCGAGCGAGGTGCGCATCTTCGGAATGCTGCACAGGGTGCGCGCGCGGGTCACCAACATGCTGGGCTTCTCCGCGCATGCGGACCGCGATGATCTGCTGCAGGCGCTGAGCCCCCATGCGGGGGCTGCGCGCGCCCTGTACCTGATCCACGGCGAGAACGACCAGCGCAAGCCGCTCGCGGAGGAATTGCGGCGCCGCGGCTTCGCCCGCGTCGAGTGCCCCGAGAATCAACGCGCATGGCAGCCCTGACCAGCATGCCCGCAGACAGGGCAGAGACCCGGCAGGTCTGGCTGCTGCTGGCGCTCAGCATCGGCCTCACGGCATTGGGGCTGGTCGTCTGGTGGCTGCGCTCGGAGAGCGAGAACCTGCACTGGATCTGGCTGCAGATGGTCGGGATCGCCTCCTTCCCCGGCAAATACGTGATCTTCTCCGGTCTCTCGGAGAGCTCGCCGATGGGGCCGATCGGCCTGGCGTTCCTGTGTGTCGCCGTCGATCTCATCGTCGCCGGCGTGCTGTGCCTGTTCCTCGGACCGCTCGGGCGCCTGCCCAAGCTGGGACCCGCGCTGCGCCGCGCCCACGATGGCGCGCAGACCGTGCTCGCGGACTACAGGAAGCTCGCGCGGATGGCCTTCCTCGGCGTGACGCTGTTCGTGTTCCTGCCGCTGCCCGGAACAGGGGCGGTGGGCGGCGTGTTCGCGGGCCAGATCGTCGGACTCACGCGCCCGCGCACTGTGCTGGCGGTGGGCGTGGGCACCGCCTGTCAGGCCGGGCTGTTCGCCACGCTGGCGCTGACGTTGGGTGCGAGCAGCGAAGCCCTGCTGCACAACCCCATGATCACGATCCTGTCCGCGCTGGGACTGGTGATCTTCCTCTACGTCGGTTGGCGTCTGGCGAAGAA
This sequence comes from Planctomycetia bacterium, assembly GCA_005799545.1. Classification (GTDB taxonomy): domain Bacteria; phylum Planctomycetota; class UBA1135; order UBA1135; genus SYGM01. Next base: position 9,023 of record SYGM01000171.1, read on the forward strand.
TCGCCTGCGCTGATCCGTCGCAACGGCCGCGGGGATCGAGTACAAAAAGGGTCACAAGCTTCCACGCTCCCCCGAACCCTCCCCCGCAGCCATCCCGCCATGAACGCGCCCGAAGACGATCCGCTGCTGGGTCAACGCGTGATGGGCGCGGACCTGCGCGACGCCTGGGCGGTGCTGGACCCTGAAGCCCGCGTCGAGGGCTTCCGCTATCTCACGAGCGCCGAAGCGGAGGAGTTCTTTCTGGAGCTCAATGCGCATGACCGCGCGCTGATCGTGTTGGCGCTGCCGCCGGTCGAGCAGCGCTGGTGGCTGCGCGCGCTGCCGCCGGACGATGTCGCGGACCTGATTCAGGAAGCGCCCGAAGAGACCCGCGGCATGCTGATCTCGCTGCTGGATGAGTCCACGCGGCGCGACATCACGGTGCTGCTGGCCTATTCGGAAGACGAGGCCGGCGGTCTGATGAACCCGCGCTACGCGCGTCTGCGCTCCTCGATGAGCGTCGATGAGGCGATCGGGTACCTGCGACGCCAGACGCGCGAGCGCGTCGAGAACATCTACTACGCCTATGTGCTCGATGAGCAGCAGAAGCTCGTCGGCGTGGTCTCCTTCCGCCAGCTGATGATGGCGCGCGGCGATGCGCGCGTGCGCGAGGTCATGGTCACGGAGCTGGTGACCGTGCAGGACGAGATGGATCAGGAAGCGGTGGCGCGCATCTTCGCCCAGCACGACCTGATGTGCGTGCCGGTCGTGGATCCGCAAGGCCGCATGAAGGGCATCGTCACGGCCGACGACATCGTCGACGTCGTCCGCGAGGAAGCCACCGAGGACATTCAGAAGATCGGTGGTTCGGAAGCGCTGGATGCGCCCTACCTGCAGGTAGGCCTGCTGGAGATGCTCAAGAAGCGCGCGGGCTGGCTGATCGTACTGTTCATCGGAGGCACGTTCACCGTCAGCGCGATCGGCCATTTCCAGGGCAAGATCGCCTCGGTCGGCTACCTCGAGACATTCATCGCGATGATCATCTCCTGCGGAGGCAACTCCGGCTCGCAGGCTTCCACGCTGGTGATCCGCGCGATGGCGCTGGGCGAAGTGCGGCTGCGCGACTGGTGGCGCGTGTTCCTGCGCGAGTGCGCCGCTGGACTCTCCCTGGGCGCGATTCTCGGCACGCTGGGCCTGCTGCGCATCGTGGTGTGGCACCACCTGTTCACCGACGAGGCCGGGGCGCCGATGTACGGCGATCAGTACCTGCTGGTCGGAATCACGGTCGCGCTGGCGGTGATCGGCGTCGCGACCTGGGGCACGCTGGTGGGCGCGCTGCTGCCCTTCGGATTGCGGCGGCTGGGCCTCGACCCTGCGAGCGCCTCAGCCCCGCTGGTCGCAACCCTCTCGGATGTCACCGGCATCATGATCTTCTTCTCGATCGCGCTGGCGGTGCTCTCGGGGACGGTCTTCTAGCGGCGACAAGAGCCGCCAGGTGCACAGCGCCGCGAGCACGTAGATCGCCGTCGTGGCGATCATCAGGCTGGAGTAGCGGTTGTCGCCCGAGTCGAGAATCCAGCCGCCCACATGCGGTCCCAGCACCCAGCCCAGCGAGTTGGCAAGGCTGGTCACGGCGGTCTGCGCTTCGCGCACGCCCTCGGGCGCCGCGCGCATCGACAGGTTCTTGATCACCGGCGTGGCCGCGTTCATCAGGCAGGCCCGCAGCAGGAAGGCGGCGACGGCGACGGGGAGCGATGTCGTGAAGGCCAGCAGCAGGAAGAAGGGCAGCGAGGCCAGCTCCAGTCCGACGATGCTGCGCACGAAACCCAGTCGCGAGATGAAAAACGGCGTCAGCAGATAGCCGGCCGTCATCAGAACCGAGGCCAGTGCCTGGTAGTTGGCGTAGTCCCCCGCGGAACGATCGAAGCGCTCGTGGAAGTACAGGCCGAGGAAGGGAATCGACATCGAGGCGCCGAAGCCGATCATCCACGTCGGCAGCGCAAAGCGCAGCAGGATGCCGCGATGCGCACGCAGCACGGGCAGCAGGCCCGAGCCGGACGAGCCCGCCGTGCGCTCGAAGCTGCGCGGGGCTTCCTTGATGCGCGAGTAGGGCCAGACCGCGCACAGCGCCATCATGCCGCCGCTCGTCACGACCCAAGCCAGCGCACGGGCTTCATCGCCGCTTTGCTGCGTCAGAATGACCGACAGGCGCCCGCCGAGGAACGCTCCCGCCACGGCCGCAGCCGTGTGCACCGCCTCCGACAGGCCGAACACGCGCGCCTGCTGCTGCACGCCGGCGTTGCGAAACAGAAACGGCGCGATCGCCACATAGTGCACCGACCAGGCCGCGCCGGCGAGCAGGTTGAGCGCCATGATCCAGCCCAGACTCGGCATCCACGGCAGCAGACAGTAGGCCAGCGCGGCGAGCAGCGCGGAGCTCACCAGCACGCCGCGCGTGGGCCGCCGCGACAGGATCAGCGCCGCCGGAATCGCCATCAGGACCTTGCCCCAGGCATCGCAGGACTGCACGGCGCCGATGTCGCTCTTGCTGTAACCCAGCTTGTCGAGCAAGAGCGGAATCATCGTCCAGGGCACGGCCTGCGCCGCGCCCATCCACGCGCTGCCCGCGAGAAAGCGAAGCGTCGCGGCTCCAAGCCCCGCGAAGGGCCGCCGCCAGTCAGAAGCCGGTGCGCTCACAGCAGTTGGAAGATCTTCGCCAGGGTGGCGCGTCTGGTTTCGTCCGCGATCAGCGGATCGTGCGGTGAGCGCGGGGCTTCCGAAAGGCTCAGCGGCCAGCGTCCGAAGAAGACGGCATGCGGACGCGCGGACTCGGGAAGGCTGCGCAGCGCGACGGCATGCAGCTCCATGCTCTCGGCACTCTCGCCCGCGGCGCTGATCACCCACCAAGGCTGCGAGCGCGATCGTGCCAGCTCCCCCACCGGCAGCAGCCAGTTGCGCGCAGCCTGCACGAGCGCATCACGTTGCTGCGCCCGAGTGCCGGTTTTCGAATTCGGACGCGCCGGACTCAAGCGCAGTCCGATGGCATCGAGCCTGTCCCCCAGCGCGAGGTCGGGCAGTTCCACGAAGGAGGAACTGGAGTAGGTGACCCAGCCATCGAAGGCCGCCCGGACGCGCTGCTCGATCTGCTGCCAGCCGCGCACGCGCAGCTCCGCTTCGCCCGGCAGAGCGCGCGCTCCGTAAGGTATTGCGCGACTGATGCCCCCCAGATCGCTTCCGATCACGAGGGTCTCCGCACCGCAGGACTGCGCCAGCAGGGCGATGTGCTCCAGGCGGACTCCGAGCTGCTGAAAGAGTGTGTCCCACTCCGTCACGCCAGTCGGCGGCTGATCTCCCAGCAGACCCGACGAGGGCTGACGAAGCACCTGCACCTCCAGCCACACGCGCAAACCCAGCGCGCGCGCGTTGCGAATCGACTCGGAAAGTGCGGCGTCGCCTTCCAGCGTGCGCAGAGCCGGCTCGGACTCCAGCTGCGGCCGCGCGTGCGGAGGATATTCGCAGGCGAAGCTCGCACGCAGACTCACCGCGTTGGCCCCCAGTTGCCGCGCGAGCTGCAGCGCTTGCGCATCCGCAGGTCCCGCGCAGGCCACACCGCGCAGGCCGCGCGGCAGTGCTTCGCGCGCCGGCACCGGCTGCGGAGTCGGCAAGGCCCACGCGTCGGGCAACCCGTTCCATGCAGCGCCCCACTGCGCACGCAGACCTGCGGCGCCCTGAGACTGCAGCCTCTGAGACTGCAGCCAGCCTGCCGCCAGCCACGCGCGCAGCGGATGCACGATGCGCGGGCTGAACCGCTCGAGCGCTTCGGGACTCGCGATCGCCCGCGGATCCGGCAGCGCAAGACGCGCCAGTTCGCTCCACACGAGCTCGAGCGGGCGGCCGTCGAAACGCTGAGCGGAAAGCAGCGCCAATCCGTCCGCCAGCCATGCGTTCCCGGGCCGCCCCCACGCTTGTTCGAGCGCACCGCGCACGGCCGCGCAGGCGAGCTCGTCACTCTCGACACCCAGCGCCGTTGTGCTGCGCGCATCGTAGCGGGCGCTGTGCGTTGTCCCGATGTGCGGAGCCTGGTCGAGCAGGCTTTCAAACACCAGCAGCGACACCGGCGGGAGCTTTTCGCCAAGCAGCTCGCCGGCCTTGGCGAGCGCCGCGTCCGCGAGCGCGGACTGCGAGCCCGTGCGCGGAACGGCGAGTGCCTGCGCACGCGCTGCATCGATGCGTCCCTGCGCATCCAGCGGCGCTTCGAGCTCCACGAGCCGCCCGCGCAATAGCTGCACGCCGTTGCGCCAGCAGGGAGCGATGTCGGCGGGCACGCGGGCGGCATCGTTGCACGCCACCAGGGTCAGCGGCAGTCCCGGATGTTCGGGGTCAGGCAGCACGGCGAGCACGGCATCGGACGAAGACTCAAAGCGCCGGCTCTGCCAGGCAAAGCCTGCAGGCAGGATCTCGAGACCCAGCCGCTCCAGCATGGGCCGCAGGTGTGCATCGTGGACGGCACCGGAGAGTACGCGCGCCTTCGGATCGGCTCGCAGCAGCGCCTGGAGCTGCGCACTGCCGCGCGTGTCCGGCTCGGCGGGCGCACAGGCGGGCACAAGCAGCGCCACTGCGCACCACAACGCCTGCCAGCCAAAAGACAGTCCCTTCATCGCGACGGCATCCTAGAGCTTTGCTCTTGGCTCGCGCCACTCCATGACACGCACTAGACTCGAGCGTCATGACACAGGTTTTCCGTGCGTGGTCGCCCCGGCACAACCGGGAGCTCGAAACCGAGCATGTCTGCGCCTCGCGCAGCGCGGTCGAAGAGGCCTGCGTCCGTGCCACACAGGCGGCTCCTGCCTACGCGCGCACCGGCCATGCCCGGCGCGCCGAATTTCTGGCGCGGATTGCGGAGGAACTCGGTCGGGACGCCGCCGCAATCCTTGAGTGTGCGGGAGCGGAAACCGGCCTGATGCCGGCGCGACTCGAGGGTGAGCTCGCCCGCACGCGCAATCAGCTGCTGTTTCTGGGCGGTGTGGTGCGCGAAGGGCAGCATGTCGACGCGCGCATCGACGGCGCGGATCCGGAGCGCAAGCCGCTGCCGCGCCCCGATGTGCGCTCGCTGCTGATGCCCATCGGACCGGTGGCGGTGTTCGGCGCGAGCAACTTCCCGCTGGCCTTCAGCACCGCAGGCGGTGACACGGCCTCGGCGCTGGCGGTGGGCTGTCCGGTGGTCGTGAAGGCCCATCCGCTGCATCCGGGCACGAGCTTGCTCGCCGCGGCGGCGATCGAGCGCGCGCGGGCGCACTGCGGAATGCCGGACGGCGTATTCGGACACCTGCTGAGCGGCGGCGAGCGCGCGCAGGCGGTCGGCATCGAGCTGGTACAGGATCCGCGCATCGAAGCGGTGGCGTTCACCGGCTCGCTGCGCGGCGGCCTTGCGCTGCAGCAGGCCATCTCTGCGCGCGCGAGGCCGATTCCACTGTTCGGGGAGCTGGGCGCACTCAATCCCGTCTTCATGCTCGGCGGAGCGCTGCAGGAGCGCGCAACCGCGCTGGCCGCGCAGCTGTTCGCATCACTGCACGGATCCGCAGGCCAGCTGTGCACGCGCCCGGGACTGGTGTTTCTGGCCGACTACGGCTCGGCGCGCGAGGCCGTGCAGTCCTTCTGCGCAACGCTCGTGCAGCACGCGCAGGCCGCCGCCACGCAGCCGATGCTCTCGCCGCAGCACCGCGAGCAGCTGCGCGCACAGTGGTCGCAGCGCAGCCGGCTGCCCGGTGTGCGCGTGTTGCGGGAAGAATCGGGAGCAACGCACGAGATCGGTCCTGTGCTGGAAAGCTGCTCGCTGGCAACGCTGCTCGAACAGCCGGCACTGCTGGAAGAGTGCTTCGGGCCCGGCACGCTGCTCGTGCACTGCAGCAGCGAGACGGAACTGCTGCGCGCCGCCGTGAGCTGCCCGGGTTCCCTCACGGCCACGGTGCAGCGCGCGCCTGCCGATGAGGCGCTCGCGCGCACGCTGCTCGCCACGTTGCTCCCCCGCGCCGGACGCCTGATCGTCGACGGCGTGCCCACGGGAGTCGAGGTCAACTCATCGATGCAGCACGGCGGCCCGTTCCCGGCCAGCACGCGAGCCGACAGCACCTCCGTCGGCGGACGGGCGATCCAGCGCTGGCTGCGGCCGGTGTGCTTCCAGAATTTCCCCGGCGAATGGCTGCCTGAGGAGCTGCAGGACGCCAACCCGCTTTCGTTGCGCCGCACGGTCAACGGAAAGCCCGGCTGATGCAACGCCTGCGCTACATCGACTCGCACACCGAGGGCGAACCGACGCGTGTGCTGTACACGGGCCTGCCGGATCTGGGCAGCGGCAGCGTGCGAGAGCGAGCGCAGCGTTTCGCTCGCGAACATGATGCGCTGCGGCGCGGGACGATGCTGGAACCGCGCGGTCACGATGCGCTGGTCGGAGCGCTGCTGATTCCGCCTAGCGATCCGCGCGCGGTCTGCGGCGTGGTGTTCTTCAACAATGTCGGCCTGCTGAATGCCTGCGGACACGGAACCATGGGTGTCGCGGTGACCTTGGCGCAGCTGGGACGCCTCGGCGCCGATCCGACGGCGCAACGGCACTGGATCGAGACGCCGGTGGGGCTCGTCGGTCTCACGCTTCACCGCGATGGACGCGTCGAAATCGAGAATGTGCCAGCCTGGCGCGAAGCTGCGGATGTCGAAGTGAAGCTGCAGCTGGACGGCCGGGAACAGCGCGTGCGCGGCGACATCGCCTGGGGCGGCACCTGGTTCTTCCTCTGCGAAGATCACCGGCAGTCGCTGGATCAAAGCAATCTCGAGCGCCTGACGAGCTTCAGCTGGCAGCTGCGCCAGGCGCTGAAGGCACAGGGCAGCTGCGGGCGTGACGGCGCCGAGATCGATCACATCGAACTGTTCGGAGAGCCTGTGCGCCGGGATTGCGATGCGCGCAACTTCGTCTTGTGCCCGGGCAAGGCCTACGATCGCTCGCCCTGCGGACCCGGCACCAGCGCCTAGCTGTCCTGCCTGCACGCGCGCGGCAAGCTCGCCGTCGGTGAGCGCTGGAGACAGGAGAGCATCGTCGGCAGCGCCTTCGAAGCCTGGCTCGAGGAGCGCGAGGGCGCACTGATCCCCCACCTGATCGGCGGGGCCTTCCTCACCGCCGAAGGCGAGCTGCTGTTCGATCCGCGCGATCCCTTCCGCGCGGGCATCGGCGCATGAGCCCGTCCGCGGATGTGCTGGTGATCGGTGCCGGCATCGTCGGAGCGGCCTGCGCGCACGAGCTGGGCGAAGCCGGAGCGCAGGTCGAGCTGATCGACGAGGCCGCACCCGGCGGCGGCGCCACGGCGGCGGGCATGGGACATCTGGTCGTGATCGACGAGCCGGCGGCGGAGTTCGCGCTGACGCGCTGGTCGATGCAGCGCTGGCAGCGACTGCAGGCGCAGCTGCCCGATCGTGCGAAATACTACGGCTGCGGCACGCTGTGGATCGCGAGTGATGAAGAGGAGTGGCAGGAAGCGCAGTCCAAGGCCGAGCGCATGCGGACCGCGGGACTCGAATGCGAGCTGGTCGAGCCGGCGCAGCTCGCGCGTCTGGAACCACAGCTGCGCACCGGCCTGCGCGGAGCGCTGCGCGTCCCCGGCGATGCCGTGGTGTACGCACCGCTCGTGACGCGCTGGTTGATCGGTCGCAGCAAGGTTCACCGCGCCCGCGTCGCGCGCGTTCGCAGCCGGAACCAAGCGGTCAGCGTCGAGCTCGCGGATGGAAGCGAGCTGAAAGCCCGCACGGTCGTGATCGCGGCCGGACTTGAATCACGCAGGCTGGCGCCGGCAGGCTCGCCGCTGCCGCTGCGTGCGCGCAAGGGACATCTGGTGATCACCGACCGTCATCCCGGATTGGTGCGGCATCAGCTGGTGGAGCTTGGCTACATCAAGAACGCGCATGGTCAGGCGCAGGAATCGGTGGCGTTCAACGTCCAGCCGCGCCCCACCGGACAGTTGCTGATCGGTTCGTCGCGCCAGTTCGACGAAGAATCCACCCGGATCGACGCGCGCATGCTCGCGCGCGTGGTGAAGCGCGCGATCGAGTTCCTGCCGGCGCTGGCCGGCACGAGCGCACTGCGGGCCTGGACCGGTCTGCGGGCGGCCACTCCGGACGGGATGCCGATCCTGGGCTCGCATCCGCGCCATCCCGGCATTCATGTCGCCTGCGGTCACGAGGGGCTTGGCATCACCACGGCACTGGGCAGCGCCGCACTGGTCGCAGCGGGCATTCGCGGCACGCCGCCGCCCTTCGAAGCCCGTCCGTACGCCTGGGAGCGCTTCGATGAGTGAGCTGCCGCGCGGCATCCAGGCGCTCAATCAGGGAGCGAGCGCCCTGCGTCGCTCCGTCAGCGGCGAAGCACGCAGCGCACTGTGCGGCATGGGCAGCTGCCATGAGTGCCGCGATCGTCAGGGCGTGCGCACCTGCCTTCCGATGCAACCTGCGGCGAATTCGCAGGCCCGGCGGACCGAAACCGCAATCGCCGTCTTCGGCGCGGGTCCGGCAGGCATCGCAAGTGCGCGCGCGGCTCTTGCTTCGCACCAGCGCGTGCTGCTGATCGACGACAATCTCCAGGCCGGCGGGCAGATCTGGCGCGGCGAAGGCCGCGCGATTCCTGCAGGCGTGGAGTGGCTCGGCGGCGCAAGCGTGCTGGATGCGCCCTCACCGCACCATGTCCGTCTGGTGAGCGACAACGAGCACATCGATGTGCACTTTGAGCGCGCCGTGCTGTGCACCGGCGCCACGGAACGCTTCCTGCCCTTCCCCGGCTGGACGCTGCCCGGTGTGTTCGGTGCGGGCGGACTGCAGGCACTCGTGAAGAGCGGACTGGCGGTCGCGGGCAAGCGCGTGGTGCTGGCAGGCAGCGGACCGCTGCTGCTCGCCGTGGCGGCGCTGCTGCAGCGTCGCCGAGCGCGCGTGCTGTGCCTGCTGGAACAGGCGCCGCGCTCGCGCGTGCGCTCGCTGATTGGCGCGGTTTGGAACCGGCCGGGAAAGCTGCTGCAGGCCGGGCAGCTGTTCGCGACGCTGCGCGGGATTCCGCGCCACCACGAGGCATGGGTGCTGCGCGCCGAAGGCCGCGAGCGCCTGGAATCGATCACGGTGCGCCTCTCGACGGGCAGCGGAACACGGGAGACGCGCATCGAGTGCGACGCGCTCGCGATCGGATACGGACTCGTGCCGCGCGTGCGCGTCGCACAGGCGCTGGGCTGCGAGCTTGCCGATGACCGCGTGCGCGTCGACGAGCGCCAAACCACCAGCATCGGACACATCTTCGCCGCCGGCGAATGCACCGGCATCGGCGGTCTGGGCAAGGCGCTCGCCGAAGGTGAGCTCGCCGGTCGCGCGGCAGCCGGCCTTGCCATCGAGGCCCGCCACCTGCGGCATGTCCGCCAGGAGCAGGTCTTCGCCGATGCGCTCGCGCGCGTCTACGCGCTCGATCCGCGGCTGCGCGAGCTCGCCGATCCGGACACGATCGTCTGTCGCTGCGAGGATGTGCGTCTGCGCGATCTCGACGGGCTCGTCGACTGGCGCGAGGCTCGCCTGCAGGCCCGCGTCGGCATGGGACCCTGTCAGGGAACCGTGTGCGCACCTGCGCTGGAGTTCCTGCGCGGCTATGCTGCTCGCGATCCGCGGGCTCCGCTGAGTCCCGTGCCCCTGGAACGACTGAGCCATCCTCCCCAATGACACGCTTTGACTGGACAGGCGTGATCCCCGCGATCACGACGCCCTTCCTCCCCGACGATCAGCTTGACCTGGAGTTCCTCGGTGAACACGCGCGCTGGATGGTCGCCGCCGGCTGCACGGGCATCGTCGCACCGGGTTCGCTCGGTGAAGGCGCCACGCTGTCCTTCGAGGAAAAGCGCGCGCTGTGGAGCACGCTCGCCGAGGCTCTGCGCGGCAACGCCGCTCCGCTGGCGGCGATCGCCGCGACGAGCACGCGCGAGGCCGTCCGCGAGGCGCAGGCGGCCGCGGCCGCAGGCTGCGTCGGGCTCATGGTGCTGCCGCCCTACATCTACAAGGGCGAGTGGCGCGAGATGCGCGCGCATTTCTCGGCCGTGATCGCGGCCACCCCGCTCACGTGCATGCTCTACAACAATCCGATCGCCTACGGCACGGATGTGCTGCCCGGACAGATGAGCGAACTTGCCGCCCTGCACCCAAACCTGCACGCCGTGAAGGAATCCAGCGGCGATGTGCGCCGCATCACGGCGATTCGCGAACAGCTGGGATCGCGTCTGACGCTGCTCGTCGGCATGGACGACTGCCTCGTCGAAGGTGTGCAGGCGGGAGCGCGCGGCTGGATCGCCGGGCTGGTCAATGCCTTCCCGGCCGAGTCCGTGAGGCTGTTCGAACTGGCGCAGCGCGGCCCGAGCACCGAGCTCGACGCGCTCTACCACTGGTTCCTGCCGCTCTTGCGCATGGACACCACCTACGACTTCGTCCAGCGCATCAAGCTCGCGCAGGAGCTGGTCGGCAGAGTGGGACGCGGCGGAGCCCGCGTGCGTGCTCCCCGCATGCAGCTCGACGGCCAGGCGCGCCAGCGTGATCAGGAGCTGCTGTCAGCCGCCCTTGCGAAGCGCCCTGTTTTCCGCTCGACGCTGAGCTAGGAGAAGCTTCGTGGTCTTCCTGTTCCTGATCCTGTTACTCCTGTGTGGGATCTGTGCCTGGGGGCCGGGACACCACCTTGAGTTCGCGGTGCGTGTGCTGCGACGCCGCAAGGAACGCCTGCCGGCGCGCACAGCCAGGCTCATCGGTGAACATCGCGATGCCTACCTCTACGGGTCGCTCGCCGCCGATCTGATCACTTTCAAGAACTACGGCGGCGCCTACAGCCACTGCCACCGCTGGAGCATCCTCGACGACATGCGCGAGCACGTGCACACCGACCGCGGCGAGGCCTTCATCCTGGGCTATCTCTCGCATCTCGCCGCCGACACGATCGCGCACAACCATTTCGTCCCCTACCACCTCGCCCGCTTCGCGCGCACGAAGGGACTGGGACACCTCTACTGGGAAATGAGCGCCGACCGCTTCATCCCCGAAGAGCGCTGGCAGCTCGTGACGGAACTCAAGAGCGACCTGCGCCTCGCCGCGCTCGATGAGATCGTCAACCGCTGCGTGCCGAAGAAGGCGCTCTCGATGGGCACCAACAAGCTGCTCTTCAACCACGTACTGCTGGTCTCGGAGCGCGAGCGCTGGCGCAAGGGCATGGCGAGCATCCACCCGATCGCCAATGTGCGGCTCGAGCGCGGCTTCCTGCGCCTGTTTCAGGATGCGGCGGTCGAGCGCATTATCCTGGGCCTGCGCTCCGGCGGCCTCAAGGAGCTGATGCGCGTCGACGCCAACGGCAAGGAAGCCCAGGAGCAGGCCATGCGCACGCGGCAAAGCCTGCTGGAGCGCTGGACCAGCGGCCCGGAGCGCAGTGAGCAGGCCGAAGCCCGCGCAGCAGGTTTCCTCGAGGGAATGCAGTCCCCGCCGCCCTGAGCGCGCCTGCGCTCAGAAGTGCAGGAAGCGCACGACGAGGTCGAGTGTGTCCCCGTCCCCGTTGAGATCCGCGCCGGTGGGACCGGCCATGGACTCATCGACGATGTAGGCCAGCCCCGAAGGCGCCTCGACATCGAACTGCGCCGCCTGGCGCGCGATGTTGTTGAGGATGCCCAGATTGCGGGAGACACCGTCCGTGATGCCGGTGGAGAACAGGATGTAGTCCGTCTTGTCGCCGTCCCCGTTCCAGTCGCGGTTATCGGCAGCCTCGCTGACACGATAAAAGCCGACGCTCTTGCCCAGACCGATGCCCGCGTTGTCGGCGCGCACGGCAATCGCCACGCCCGGGAAGACCATCGTGGTGGACGAGGCCATGTCCGCGAAGGTGGGCATGCTGTCGGTGGTGTCGGTGTCGCTGGAGTTGATCTGCTCGTTGTTGACGCTCTCCTGATAAGCCATGCACAGGCGCGTGCGCTCGCGGTTTTCGGCCATCCAGGTGGCGCCCGCGAAGGAGTTGTTGCCCGTTCCGTGCGTGAAGTCCCAGGGCGTTGCGCTGTTGGCGGGCAGCAGCCAGCCGATCAGGTTCTTGTCCGTGTCGCCATCGCCGTCGATGTCCGTGTCGTCATCGCTCTCGCTGACGGAGATCACCAGACGGCCATCGAGCTCCGCGAGACCATGGGTGCCGCCGGGGCAGTTGAACAGCGCGCGGATGTTCGTTGCCAGCGTGATCGGGAGGATCGGGTCGTTGTCAGGAACGATCTGCGTCCAGCGCACCACTTCGTCGAAGGCATCGCCGTCCTGATTGAGATCACAGCCGCCCTCGTCCGCTTCCTTGCTGATCGTGGCGATGAAGTTGTTGGCGATGGCGATGCGGTCATCACCCACCAGTCCGGTGTTGCGCACCGGATCCGTCACGGGATTGGCGTTCCAGTCCGCAAAGCGCAGATAGTGCAGCACGGCATCGGCGGTGTCCGTGTCGGCGTGCGACACGCACTGCACGGGCTGCCAATTGGGCGCGAAGGAACCCGGTGCATTGAGGTTGGTGTTGCCCTGCTGCGCTTCGGAGACGAGGAAACCGACCTGCCAGTCATTGCTGGCCGTCTTGCGCGCGCGGAAAGGGCCGCTGTCATCGGAAAGGGCGCGTTCTGCGTTGCGGATCACGCCATTGGCGAGCGTGCCGTTGAGCAGCGCCAGCACCGCGGTGTCGGTCGAGTCCGCATCGCCGTTGAGACTGCGGCCGTTCTCCGCCTCGTCCATGCCGAGAAAGATCAGGCCCTCATCCTGCGCCAGAAGCTCGACCTTGAGCTCCGCCACGGCATCGGTGGTGTCGACCATGGCCGTGGTGGTCGGAGCAGCGGCGGCGATCCGGAACAAATTGCTCATGCCCGGACCGCTGTGCAGGGTCGAGGAGGTGTAGAACAGCTGCGTGCCGATGCCGATCGCCTGCGGCAGCGAGCTGGAGTCCAGCTCGTCGATGTAGGTCAGGGCATTGGTCGTGCGCGAGAAATGCAGCAGCACGATGTCGGTCTCGTCGCCGTCGGCGGGCACGCTCCAGTCGCGCCCGTCACCGGCCTCGCTGACCGTGAGGTAGAGCTCACTGCCGGCCCAGGCGCCATCGAGTGCGGCAACGTTGAGGCGCGTCTCGGTGTTCGTGACCGTGTCCACCGCCACGCCGATGGCATCGATCTTGTCCCCGTCGCCGTTGAAGTCCGTACCGCCCGAGCCGGTGGTCGCCTCGCTGCACAGGAAGAACAGGTTGCGGCCGCTCAGGTTGAGGGGCGTCGTTCCCGCGACGGAGAGCTTGCTCGTGCGCACCACGAAGGTCGTGTCCTCCGACCCGCCACTCCCGCAAGAGGCCATCGAGAGGAGCAGCAGGGAGCCCAGCAGCGTGCGCGCATTCGTTTGCATGACCGTGAGCCTAGCGTGTCGGGCTCAGGACTGCCAAGATGCCCGCCGTGCGCCTGCTGATCGCCTCCGCCCCCCACCGCGACACCTTCGGCTATTCCATGCCGCCTCCGGGACTGCTGCGCTTGGGTGCCATGCTGGAATCCAAGGGGCGCTTCGTGCGCCTTGAGGATCTCGCCTACCGTCTGGGCAGCGGCGAGCTGCGGGGTGGTGATGCGCTCGCTGACAGCAGCGCGGCGTTCCTGCTCGCGCGCATCGAAGCGGAGCGCATCGATGTCCTCGGACTCTCCGTGATGGGCGCAACCGTGCCGATCGCGCTGGCGATCCTTGAGCGCATCCGCGCCGTGCAACCGCACCTCCTGACGCTCATGGGCGGACCGGGCACGACCGGAATCGACACGCTGCTGCTCGAGCGCTTCCCGCAGCTCGATGTCGTGGTGCGCGGTGAGGCTGAGCAGACGATCCTCGAGCTGCTCGATGCGGCGCCGAGCCGGAGCTTCGCGCGGGTATCAGGCATCACCCACCGCGAAGGTGCCGGGCGCATCGTTCGCGAAGCGGACCGCGCGCCGATCGCCGATCTCGCGACTCTGCCCGGTTACGCCTGGCACCTGCTGCCGCCGATCGCAGCCTACAAGCGCATCACCGGCGAGGAGGACGGACTGGTGCCGCTCGATTCCGGCCGCGGCTGCGTCTACGACTGCAGCTTCTGCACCATCGGACGCTACTGGAACCGCCGCTCGCGTCCGCTTCCCGCGCACAGGCTCGCTGACGAGATCGCCGCTCTGCGCGCGATCCCCGGCGCCCGTCAGGCCTACCTATGTCACGATCTCTTCGCAGCCAACCGTGCGCACGCGCTCGAGCTGTGCGCCGAGTTGCAGGCGCGCGGCAACCCGCTGCCCTGGGAAGTGCGCGCGCGCGCCGATCACCTCGATGCGGAGCTCTTGCGTGCGATGGGAGCTGCCGGCTGCTACCGCGCCCTGCTCGGCATCGAATCCGCGGATCCGGCCGTGAGGCGGCGCAACCAGAAGGGCATGCGCGAAGACATCGATCTGTTGCGCGTCGTCGATGACTGCGCCGCCGCGGGCATCGTGCCGATCCTCTCGCTGATCCTGGGCCTGCCGGGCGAGGATGAGGCCAGCCTGCGACTGACGCTCGATTTCTGCGCCCGGGCTGCGCGCCGCACGGGAGTGCAGCTCTCGCTGCATCTGGTCAACCCGCAGCCGGGCTGCGGACTGGGCGAGGAGTTCGGCGCCGCGGCGCGACCGATCGAAGGCATTCCCCCCGACATGGCCTTCGGAGCGGGCGAGGGCGTGCACGAACGAGCTCTGATCGCTGCGCACCCCGATCTCTTCACGACCTGGGCGCTGCTGCCGCAGGAGGAAGCGCGGCTGCGCTTCCTGCACCGCATCGCCACCGAGCTGCCCGAGGTGCTGATGCGCTATCCGCGCACCTGCCAGCGCATGGCCGAACAGCTCGGCGGCCTTGACACGCTCGATCTGTGGCAGCAGTGGAAGCAGTGCGGCAGCAGCTTCGAGGCCTTCGCGCTGCGCCAGAGCGGCGATTGGATTCACGCCACGCTGCTGTGGGAGCAGGCGCAGGTGCGCGCCGGCGCGCGCGGACCGGATCGGCCCGCGGAACGACTGCGGCTCACCTGCGACCCGACGCGCGAGGAGATCAACGCGTCCCCCACCGTGCTTGCGGTGCGCAGCGAGCGCGGAAGGATTGCGACGATGCGCCTGTCCGCCGACATCGACCGGGTGCTCGCCATCGCGGAGAACGGAACACAGCCGATCCCGCCGGAACTTGAGGTATATTTCAAGGCGCAGGGCCTGCTCGCATAGGCTTGGCGCCAATGCATGCACGAGCTCTCGCAGGAACATCTTTTCCGTATCGCACTTGAAAAGCACGGCTACACGATCTCCCTTCGTGTGGAGATCGAAGTCCGCAACGGCACGGAGGTGTACAGGGGCAGCGCTCTGGACAGCGATGCGGCCTGGAGCGCTGTCCTGGATCAGATGCTGCCGAGCCAGTTGGCCCGCCAGTGTTTTCAAGAAGCCTTGGAAAGCCGATGCAATGCCCCCGAGTCTGAACAGCAATCGGATTCGGGCGATTACGCAGACCCAACGGCAACGGAGACGAACGGCGAAACACAGACAACCGCCATGCCGTCGGTGGCTTCGAATGATGTGACCGAACCAGCCGAGCCGGAAGCGGCCCGCGTCCAAGTGGTGGCAACCGGTCCATCCCGACCGACGCGGCTTGAGATCGAGGCCTTGCACGAGGATCTGAACGAGTTGGTGGACACGATGAATGCCCACATGAGCGAACTCCCGCGCTGGTCGCCGCTACGACAAAGACTGAAGATCACCGAGTGGATTGCGGCAGCCAGATCCACCGAAGAGCGCAGTAACTGGGAACTCTCCATAACCGATCGGGTGCACGGGGTTGCGAAGCAACTCTCACGACTGGCACGCATTTCATGGCCGGGACATGTCGATGCGCTCAAGATGGACTGCGGCCCGGAGGATGCTGGCATCACGATCGATGGATTCCAGAGCTCGCCGCAGAAGACATGGAAGGAATGCGAACGGCAGTGCCACGAGCAATTGGACTTCCTGAATGCCGAGGCGTCGAGAAACAAGGAGGATGCCGAGGGTTGGTTCGACGCCGCGGAGCTGAGTCCGCAACCGAGCGATGCACAGGCACGACTTGCGGTCATCGCTGATTCGCTGGAAAAGCTGACAGGGCCTCTGGTTCCCGTTGGAGCCCTCAATGGCCACATGCCTGAAGTCCCCTATATTCAGATTGTGGATCAGGCGCTGGTTGATCAGAGCCGCCGCGAATGGGCGGACTGGGCGAAAGTGCTGCGATGGTTGCGTGGATCTGAGCTCGAGCAGTGGGGTGTGGTCATTGGCCGCATGCGCTGGCTGGCTTGCACGATGAGGGACGCTGCACTGGAAAAGGTGCTGGAGAGGCCGACTGCTCCGGACAGGAGCTGGGCACGGGCCAACGGGCATGACCCCCTGCGGCAACAACGCAGGAAAGAACGCAAAAAACTCCTCAGTTCTCTGCATGCCGTTGCTCCGGGAGATGCGCTCCTGAACTGGCTCAGACAAGCCCTACTTCTGGGTGGGGATCTGAACAACGATCGTCTCCTGCCACACCTGCGTGGGCGTAGGGACGAATTCCTCGCGCTCGGCGTTCATCCCAAGGGCCTGGACCAGCGTGCCGCGCGCAGTCGCTGGAAGAAACTGCACGCCCAACTGGCTCAGGACACGCTCACCCCTTCTGCGTGGCCGGAGCCTGAAGAAGATGCCGAGTCCGCTGACGTCCAAGTGGAAGAACATCCGGTGCACCCGCTCGAATCACACGTCAGGGCGGTGATGCAGGGGAAGCGAGTGCTAATCGTTTCGAACAGGAACGACGATGCTCGGGACAGAGAGTTGGCAGAACGTCTGGGCATCGTCGGCATGCTCAAGGCAATTGTCTATAGTGAACGCAAGGGCGACAGCGCTACGCAGGCCATCGGGAATGGCAGCTACGACTATGTCCTCGCTCTGACCGGATTCCTTTCTCACGCCGCTGACCGCAAACTCAAGCAGGCAACGCGTAAAGCGGGCGTTGTCTATGTGCGCGCCAATCGTGGAAGACCTACGGCCTGCATCGATGCGCTTGCCAGAGATCTGGGGCTGAGGAACTAGACTTCGGCGCCTTGCACATCCGCAGGGCATCTGCGAGTCTTGGCGGACCGCCATGGTCCAATCCTCGTTCCCCGTAACGCTGGTCTTTCCGCCCCAGGGCCACTTCACGCAGCCCTATCTCGCGCTGCCTTGCCTCAAGGCCTTCCTCCAGGCGAACAACTTCCCGGATGTCGAGCTGATCGACGCCAACATCGAGGCGTACGACCACTTCCTCTCCGCGGCGTACCTCGCCAAGTCAGCCGAGCGCGTGCGGGCGCGTCTCGCGCTTGCGCAGTATTCCTCGCGCACTGAGCTCTCGTTCCGCGATCTCGCGGGCTACCGCGCGGCGGCCGAGAGTGCCGCATCCGCCAAGGCCCTGATCGAGCGCGTCGAGGGCGCCAAGCGCGTGCTGCGCGGCGACGGGTTCGAGGACATGGACCGCTACGTGCCGGCTGTGCGCACGCTGTACCACGGTCTGCGTCTGGTTTCGGCTGCGCACCATCCGGCGAGCCTGACGCCGCACAATTTCACGACCAGCTATTCGCTGGAGCGCTCTCATGAGGTGTTCGCAGCCACGCGCGATGAGCAGCAGAACCCCTTCATCGAGTACTTCAGGAGCGAGCTCCTGCCGCGCATCGTCGCGCGGCGTCCGCGCGTGCTGGGCATCTCGATCATCTACGGCAGCCAGCTGATCCCCGGCCTGACGCTGGCGCGACTGGTCAAGGAAGCCCTGCCCGATTGCCACATCACGGCCGGCGGCGGCTTCCTCGCCTACATCGGCGCCAAGCTGATGCGCGCGCCGGGCATCGGCGAGTTCCTCGACTCGATCATCTTCCACGAGGGTGAGAATCCGCTGCTCGCGCTTTGCAAGGCGCTCGAATCAGGCAGTTCGCTCGAGACGATCGGTTCGCTCACCTGGGTCGACCGCAGGAGCGGCAGGAGCGTCGAGAACCCCCAAGGGCACCCGATCAAGCTCGATGCGGCGCCGGTGCCCGACTTCGACGGCCTGCCTTTTGAGAAGTACTTCTCGCCCGCGGTCGTGATCCCCTACGACATCAACCGCGGCTGCTACTACGGCGAGTGCACCTTCTGCACGCTGCCCACGGTGATCGGGCCGGGCTACCGCACACGGCGCGCGGCGACCATCGTCGATCATGTGCTCGCCCTGCGCGATCGCTACAAGACCGCGCACTTCAACTTCATCACCGACTGCATGCCGCCGGGCATGATCAAGGATCTGCCCGAGGAGCTGATCCGTCGCGAGGCCGGCATCACGTGGTGGGCGGATGCGCGCGTCGAGCCCAAGGCCTACACCGAGGAGGGCGCCAAGGTGCTGTACGACTCGGGCTGCCGCAAGCTGCTCTTCGGCTTCGAGACGGCGACCCCGCGTCTGCTCAAAATGATGATGAAGGGCCAGAGCCTCAAGAGCACGGTGCAGGTCGCCACGAACTGCGCCAAGGTCAACATCAGCGTCACTTTCTACGCGATGGTGGGCTTCCCCAGCGAAACGCGCGAGGAGGCGCGCGCCACGGTTGATTTCCTCGTGCAGCACTCCGATGTGGTGCGCGAGGTTTCGCTGCAGACCTTCCACATCGACGAGGTCGCCCAGACCTACAAGCGCCCGGAGGATTTCGGCATCACGATCCTCGACGATCCTTCGGCTGACATCGAGCTGTACCACGACTACGTCTCCGAGACCGGCATGACGCAGACCGAGGCGGCCGAGGTCTTCGAGGAGATGATGAGCGCCCTGCGCCGGCACTTCCCGATCTTCTCGGGCGACAACATCTTCTACTTCATGCAGAAGAGTCACTACTTCCTGCATCTCGCCAAGGGCATCACTCCGGATCAGTTCGTCGAGCGCTGCCGCCAGCGCACGGCCGCGCGCGCCGCCCGGGGAGCGGATCCGCGCCTCGCGCCCTCGCGCGATCTGGAGTTCGTCGAGCTCAACTTCCCCTACGGAGCCACGCTGGCGAAGCTCGCTCACCCGCTGGCGCGCATGGTGCGCCCGGACTTCCTCACCGGACGGCATGTGGCGGGCGCCGAGGCGCAGGCCGAGCAGGAACTGGGCACGCTGGGTCGCGCGCACTCCGTGCTGGTCTACGATCCCGACAGCGCCGAGTTCGTTGAGCTGCGGCCGGACGGCAAGCGCGTGCTGGAGCTCTTGGCGCAGAAGGGCTCACTGGGCGCGCTGCTGGAGGGCATCGATCCGGGCGACATGCCGGCGATCGAGAACGTGCGGCGCTTCGCCGGCGAGCTGCACCGGCTGGGTGTGCTGGCACCGCGCTCCTGAGTGAGCCGGCTCCCAGCCTCGGGTCTCAAAGCTCCTGACGATGCGCGAGTTCTGAAGTCTTGCCGGAAGCGGCCTGCGGTGGTTGACTGATGCCATGAGCGCCTCAGACAAGGACAAGCAGCCGGCCCCCGGCACGGCTCCCAAGGCACCCGGCGCGCAGCGGCGCGAGGAGCGCACTGCGGACAAGCAGGCCGAGAAGATCGACTTCGCCAAGCTCGACCTCACGATCGAGAAAGTCGAGGAGCGCATCGCTCCCAGCGAGACCAACGTCTTCGACAAGTGAGCATGCAGCTCGCTCCCGCACTCCCGCTGGCTCTGCTGGGTCTGCTGGGCTGGTCCCAGACCGAAGGTGCACAGGCGTGGAAGCTCGCCCCTCCCAAGCCGCTGCCGGACGCGCGGCCGGCCGAGCTGGAGCGCTGGAAAGAGCTGAGCTGCGCGGAGTGCCACGAGGATGTGACGCGCGAGTGGGCCCGCACCACGCATGCCATGGCGTGGATCGACCCGCTGTATCAGGAGAGCCTCAAGGAAAAGAAGAAGCCCGAGAGCTGCCACAACTGCCACATCCCCGAGCCGCTCAGCCATGTCGAACCCGGCGCCAAGCCCAAATCGCGCGATCCGCAGCACAACTGGTCGCACTTCGGCATCGACTGCAACACCTGCCACCTCGGCAAGGAAGGCGAGATCCTCGGCCCCTTCGGAGCCCCCAACGAAGCGCACCGCAGCGTGGCAGCCGAGGCCTTCCGCCCTGAGAACCAGTCCGCGATGCTGTGCATCGGCTGCCACGCCACGAACATCGGCCCGGTGATCGGGATCGCACGCGATTTCGTCGAAACGGAGCAGGAAAAGAAGGGTCGCAGCTGCGTGGGCTGCCACATGGCCCCGCTCGAGCGCACGATCGCCAAGGACGCGACCACGGTGCGCAAGGGTCGCAGCCATGAGCTGCAGACGCCGCGCGATCCGGCCTTCCTGGCGCGCGCCTTCGAGTACCGCGCCCGTCGCGATGGCGCCAAGGTGCTCGTCGAGTTCGAAAATGTCTCCGGTCACCGCGTGCCGGGACTGATCGGGCGCGTGCTCGACATCGACGCCGAATTGCTCGATGCGCAGGGCGTGAGCCTTGCGAAGGGGCGGCTATCCATCGATCACAAGCAGTTTGCGCCCGTCGACGGGGTGCTGACGCTGGAGCTTGAGGCGGCGAATGCCGCCGCAGGCGCCAAGGTGCTGCTCAAGGGCCTGCACGATGCGCCCGGCTACGAGACGCCGCAGCTGTTCCTCGAGCGCACGCTGGAGCTGCACTGAGTCAGGCCGGCGCGCACTAGCCAGACCACCCCGGCGGGCACGATACTGACGGGGTGCTCCCGCCCCTCCTCTTTGCGCTTCCCGCACTGTGCGTGCCAGCCCAGCAGTCCGGCTGCGCGACGATCGAGCGCTTTCTCGATGACTACCGCGCCGGCAAGGTGCAGCTCGACGAGGCCCGGCTGGGCGAACTGCGCGCGCGGGTGACCGACCTGCGCATCGCCTGGTCGATCGACTCCTCCCAGCAGCGCGCCAGCGCGGCCTGCCTGCTCGACCTGCTGGCGGTGACGCTGGACCCCGCGAGCGCCTACGAGAGCACGACACCGCGCGCACAATTGCGACAAATGCTGCTGGATGTCTTCGCCCAGCACGCAAGCGCGGAATTGGATCGTTTTCTTTCCCGCGAAGTGCTCTCCATGGCGCAGAGTCAGCCGCTGCCGCGCCGCCTGGCCGCGCTGGCGCTGCTGGTGCGCAAGCCCAGCCCCGGCGTGATGCTCGCGCTGCTGCAGGCGACGCGCGATCCGGACGAACGTCTCCGCTCGCTGGCGCTGGAGGGCTTGAGCGGATGGCCCGACACGGGCGTGCACGGGCTGTTCCTCGGCCTGCTCGAGAACAGCCGGGAAAATGCGTCCTTGCGGGCGGCTGAAGCGCATTTTACCCGCGTCAAGCTGGGGGCGGGGACCCCGGAGGAGCGCCGGCTGGAGCCCCTGGTGCGCGCGGACATCGCGCGCGGCGACTGGCGCGCCGCCACGCGCGCGATCCAGCTCTCCCGCGCACTGGATGACACGAGCGCGATGCCGCTCCTGATCCCCGCGCTCGAGCACTGGCAGCGCCGCGCAGAGGCCGGGCTGCAGTCGCTGCGCATTTTGCGTGAATTAGAGCGCTCGCTCGAGGAGCGCACGGGTTTCGGACTCGCATTTGATGTGAATGCATGGCGCGCGGCCTGGGCTGCGGCGAGCGCCGGCACGCGCCCGCCGCGAGCGGCGGCGGCCGTGCCCCGCACGCAGGCGGGTTTTTTCGCGCTGGAGATCTGGAGCGACCGCGTGACCTTCGTGATCGACCGCTCCGGCTCGATGAGCGACGTGATGAAGGGCCCGGAGGCCCGCACGCGCTGGCGCGAAGCCGTCGCGCAGCTGCTGCAGTGCGTGCGCGGGCTGGAGCAGGGTTCGCGCTTCAATGTGGTGCTGTTTCACGACATCGCCCAGCCCTGGAAGGAGGAGCTGGTGCCGGTCACGGCCGAGAACCTCGCCGAGCTGGGACGCTGGCTGGACATGACCCCGGGCGGATCGACCGCGCTCAAGGCCGGCATCGAACGCGGCCTGCTGGCATCCGGTGCCAAGGAGCGCAGCGGCGAGCGGCGCCTGTCCGAGGCCGACACCTTCGTCCTGCTGTGCGACGGGGCCACCAACGAGGGGGTCGGCTGGGTGGCCCCTTTCCTTGAGCGGGTCCAGACGGTCAGCCGCACGCGCTTCCACGGGGTGCAGATCGGCACGAGCGGGGATGGAGCCCTCGAAGCCCTCGCGCGCGGGAGCACGGGGCAATTCCTGAGGATCGAGGGTTAGGAAATTTCATTTGGCAAACAATTGGCAGAAATAGCCTTACTCAGTTTTTCTTGATTCGAAGCCCGCCGACAACCTTTCCCGCGCCGCACCCTTTCCCCTGACCTTCGCGCTGGCTACACTGCCGCGCAAATTTTCACCCCCCACCGGCTACCGCGAGGCACCCCCCAATCCTGCGCGTCGGAAGGAGCATCGCGGCCTTGCGCTGCGGCCCTACCCCCCGCGCCCCCCCGTTCATGCTGCACGCCTATATCCCCATCCTGATCCTGCTGGTGGTCGTGCTCGGCTTCGTCGCGACCAACCTCGGGGTCAGCGAGCTGCTCGGACGCAGCCGCAAGAATGTCGGCAAGAAGGAAGCCTACGAGTGCGGCATGGAGCCCCATGGCTCGGCGCGCATCCGCCTCTCGATTCACTTCTATCTGGTCGCGGTGCTCTTCATCCTGTTCGACGTGGAATCGATTTTCCTCGTCCTGTGGGCCGTGGGAGCGAACACGTTCAACGCGCAGGGCGTCGGAGCCTTCGTGCTGGTCGAGATCCTCGCCTTCGTGGCGATCCTCGGTCTGGCACTGGCCTACGTCTGGCGCAAAGGAGGACTGGAATGGGATCGCTGATCGAAATCAAGGACAACCCCGCACAGGAAGGCTTCCTGTGGACCCGCGTCGATGAGCTGGTCAACTGGGGCCGCAAGAACTCCCTGTGGCCGATGCCGCTGGGCCTGTCGTGCTGCGGCATCGAGCTGATGGCGATGATCGGGCCGAAGTTCGACCTCGCGCGCTTCGGCGCCGAGGCCGCACGGTTCAGCCCGCGCCAGGCCGACCTGCTGGTCGTCGCCGGCACGCTCACCTGGAAGATGGCGGAGGCCTGCCGCACGATCTACGACCAGATGCCCGACCCCAAGTGGGTCATCGCGATGGGCGTCTGCTCCTCCTCGGGCGGCATGTACGACAGCTACTCGGTGGTGCAGGGCGTCGACTCGATCCTGCCCGTCGATGTGTACGTTCCCGGCTGTCCGCCGCGCCCCGATGCGGTGATCGACGCGATCCTCAAGCTGCAGAAGAAGATCGAGCGCGAGCGCCCGGTCGAACTGCTGCTGCAGGGCGCCAACACGGATGAAGGCATCGGCACGCGCCGTTTCGACCGCGCTCCCAACCGCGGCGTCCCCACGACGCGCAGCCACGAGTTCCTCCCCCCCGGGCAGGTCAGCGACCGCTAACGAATCATGACGAGCACCCAAGAACGAGTGCAGGCGGCGCTGGACGGCCTGCAGGCGAGTATCTCAAGCGCGCGCGATGGCATGCCGACCATCACGGTTCCCGCCGACAAGGTCCGCGAGGCCGTGCAGCGGCTCAAGGAGCGGGCGGGGTTTGAAACCAACACGCTGGTGACTGCGGTGGATCACTATCCGGCCGAGCCGCGCTACGAGCTGTGCTGGCAGTTCCTCTCGGTGAGCATGAACGACCGCGTGCGCCTGCATGCGCGCATTGGCGGCGATCAGCCCGCGATCGCTTCGATCATCGATCTGTTCCCGGGCGCCGCCTACTCCGAGCGCGAGTGCTTCGACATGTTCGGCATCGTGTTCACGGGGCACGCCGGCCTCAAGCGCCTGCTGATGCCCGAAGAATACGACCACTTCCCGCTGCGCAAGGACTTCCCCCACCACGGCATCGAGCCGGACCGGCTCTACCGCGAATGGGACAGAAAGCGCCGCGAGCGTCCGAGCAACACGGCTTTCCAGCAAGAACAGCAAGAAGAGGGGGCGCGCTGAGAAACATGTCCGCTCAAACCACCTCCACCAAGGTCTTCGAGTACAACCCGACCGCGCTGCAGGGCGATGACCCGCTGCACGGCGAGCTGATGGAGCTCAACATGGGTCCGCAGCACCCGGCCACGCACGGCGTGCTGCGCATCAAGGTCGTGCTCGACGGCGAGACGATGAAGGAGATCGAGCCGGTCGTCGGCTACCTCCACCGCGGCAAGGAGAAGACCTGCGAGTCGCTGGGCTGGCGCAAGTTCTTCCCGCACACCGACCGCCTCGACTACGTCCAGCCGCTGATGAACAACTGCGCGTACGCCATCGCGCTGGAGCAGCTCGGCGGCGTGCCGGTGCCCGAACGCGGGCAGATCATCCGCGTGATGCTGATGGAGATGTCGCGCATCGCCGCGCACCTGATCTATCTGGGCACCACGGCGATCGACCTGGGCGCCGTGACGATGTTCTTCTTCACGTTCAAGGAGCGCGAGACGATCTACACGTTCCTCGATGCCTACACCGGGCACCGCATGAACAACACCTATGTCCGCATCGGCGGCGTGTACGCCGATGTCAACGAGGACGTGGGCCGCGAGATCGAGAAGTGGTGCGACCACTTCCTCGGCGCCGTGGACGAGTACGAGAAGATGCTGACCGGCAACCGCATCTGGTACGACCGGAACCACAACATCGGCATCGTGAGCAAGGAACTGGCGCTGGCCTGGTCGCTGACCGGTCCCAACCTGCGCGGCTCGGGCTTCGAGTGGGACCTGCGCAAGCAGCAGCCCTACTCCTCGTACGAGCGCTTCAACTTCGAGATCCCCGTGGGCACGACCGGCGACTGCTACGACCGCTACCTCGTGCGCGTCGAGGAGATGCGTCAGTCGACGCGCATCATCCAGCAGGCGGTCAAGCTGCTGCGCGACACGCGCGGCGGCGAGTTCCTCGCCGATGACCGCCGCTACGTGCTGCCCCCCAAGGGCAAGGTGCACACCTCCATGGAGGAGCTGATCCACCAGTTCAAGATCGTGACCGACATGGCGCTGCCCAAGGGCGAAGCCTACGGCGCGGTCGAGTCCTCCAAGGGCGAGCTGGGCTTCTATGTCGTGTCGGACGGCACCAGCCACCCGCTGCGCTGCCACATCCGCGCGCCGGGCCTGATGAACGTGCAGGCGATCCCCGTGGTGATGCGGGACCGCCTGTTCTCCGACACCGTTTCGATCATCGGTTCGCTGGACTTCGTGATGGGTGAGGTCGATCGCTGATGGCACTGCCTGAAAAGCTTGTGCGCGAGTTCGAAGAGCTCGCCAAGAAGTACCCCGACCGCAAGTCGGCCCTGATTCCGGCCCTGCACCGCTGCCAGGAGGAACTGGGCGGCTGGATCTCGCCGGAGACGATGGAAGATCTCGCGGCCTTCATCGGCATCGAGCCGGTCGAGGTGTACGGCGTGGCTTCCTTCTACCCGATGTTCCACCTCAAGCCGGTGGGACGCCACATGGTCAGCGTCTGCCACAACATCTCGTGCGAGCTGCGCGGCGCCAGCGAGATCATGGAGCATGTCTGCCGCGTCACCGGCGCCAAGCCCTACGGCACCTCGCCCGACGGCAAGTTCACCGTCTGGCCGGTGGAGTGCCAGGGTGCCTGCGCCAACGCCCCGATGATCGATCTCGACGGCGTGTACCACGAAGACCTGACACCTGAGAAGGTCGAGAAGATTCTCGGAGGCGTGAAATGACCAAGCCCGGAAGCTACGAGACCTGGCTGCTCAACCGCACGGGGCTCACCAACTCCCACACCCTCGATGTCTACCGCCAGAACGGCGGCTACAAGGCCATCGAAAAGGTGCTCAAGACCCCGATGAGCCCCGCGGATGTCATCGCGGAGATGAAGGCCAGCGAGCTGCGCGGCCGCGGCGGCGCGG
>SYGM01000172.1 GCA_005799545.1 Planctomycetia bacterium
CGCTGCCCGAAGCGCAGCTCGACCGCTTCGCGCTCAAGATCGTCGTCAAGCATCCCGCGCGCGGCGAGGAGCTCGAGATTCTCAACCGCATGGCGAGCACCAAGCCGAGGCTTGAAGTGCGCCGCAGCACGGATCTGGCGCATGTGATGCAGGCGCGCGAGGTGCTCGATCGCGTGATGATCGATGCCCGTCTGCGCGAGTACATGGTCGATCTGGTGATGGCGACG
This sequence comes from Planctomycetia bacterium, assembly GCA_005799545.1. Taxonomy (GTDB): domain Bacteria; phylum Planctomycetota; class UBA1135; order UBA1135; genus SYGM01. The sequence continues at coordinate 228 of SYGM01000172.1, forward strand.
CGTGAGCCGGAGAAGTACGGCCTCGCCGAGCTCAAGCCGCGCATCCAGTACGGCGGCAGCCCGCGCGCCACGATCTGGCTCGCGCTGGCCTCGCGCGCGCATGCTTTCCTGGGCGGGCGGGGGTATGTGACGCCGTCGGACATCAAGGCCGTGGCGATGGATGTGCTGCGCCACCGCGTGACGCCCACCTACGAAGCCGAGGCCGAGGGCCTGAGCTCCGAGAGCCTGGTGACGCGCGTGCTGGAGACGGTTCCGGTCCCCTGAAGCGGCGATGAACGGCGAGCGCCCTGTCCTGACGAGCGAGCTGATGGCTCGCGTGCGTGCGATCGAGATTCGCACGCACAAGCTCGTCAACACCGCGTTGTCGGGCGGCTACCGCTCGAGCTTCCGCGGTCAGGGCATCGAGTTTCAGGAAGTGCGCGCCTACCAGCCCGGTGACGACGTGCGGCGCATCGACTGGAACGTCACGGCGCGCACCGGCGATGCCTTCGTCAAGAACTACGCCGAAGAGCGCGAATTGACGGTGCAGCTGATCGTCGACAGCAGCCGTTCGATGGACCTGGGCAGCGCGGAGTGGACCAAGCGCGAGGTCGCGGCGCAGTTCGCGGCTTTGATTGCCTTCGTGGGCCTGCGGCATGGTGACCGCGTGGGCCTGACGCTGTTCGGCGAGAACCCGGGACTGCATCTGCCGCCGCGCAAGGGCAGCCAGCATGTGCTGCGCATCGTGCGCGAGGTGCTGGCGGCGCGTCCGTCGGCGCCGGGCAGCGATCTGGGCGCGGCGCTGGAGCGCGAAGAGCGGCTCTTGCGCAGGCGCAGCGTGGTGCTCGTGGTGAGCGACTTTCTCTCCGACGGCAGGTCCGGATCGGACTGGGTCACGACGCTGACGCGTCTTTCGCTGCGCCATGACTGCATCGCAGTGCGCGTGCGCGATCCGCTCGAGTCGCAGCTGCCGGAGGCCGGCGTGCTGCCGCTGGCGGCGCTCGAAGGCCGGGGGCACGCCGAGGTGGACACGCGTCGCGCGAGCGTGCGAGCGGCGTGGCAGGCTGCCTTCGACGCGCGTGAAGCGGCGCTGCGTGCGAACCTCGCGCGGGCCAAGGCCGAGCTGCTCGATCTCGATACGACTCAGGACGTGGGGGAGAGCGTGCGCGCCTTCTTCCGCCGTCGAACGCATGTGCGCGGAGGCGGCCGATGAGCCTGCAGGCGGCGAAGGGCGATGCGCAGGCGCTGCTGAGGCCGCAGCCCGCCTCGGCCGCGATCGGCGAGCCGGTGCTGTGGACGCTGGAGGTGCGGCACTCGCCCTCGACGCGCGTCGGCGTCGCCGAAGCACCGCCACTCGATCGCACCTGGGTGCTCCTGGATGGTCCGACACGCCTCGACAAAGCGGAGGGCTTCGAGCTGCGCTGGCGCGCGCTCTCGCTGGAGGCCGGCAAGCGGGTGCTGCCTGTGCCGGCCTTGAGCTGGAACGGACAGCCGCTGAGCCTCGAAACGCAGCCGCTGAGCGTGCGCGCCGAGCTGGCTGTCGAAGAGGATGCACCGCGCGCTCTGTACGGCGAGATTCCAGCACCGCCGGCAGAGCAGTCGCTGCTGCTGCCAGCGTTGGCGGGTGGTGCCGCCCTGCTGGCCGTGCTGGGGCTGGTCTGGTGGCGGCGTCGGAGGGTTCGCCCCGTAACGCCTTTGCCGCCGAGTCCGCAAGCGGAGCTGGCGCGCCTGCGTGAATTGTGGGTCGACAGTCATCTCTCCGCTCACGATGCTGCGTTTGCGCTGACGCGTCTGGTGCGCAAGGCGCGCGATGAACACGATCGGAACGCGCGCGCGGCGCTGACGGATGAACAGTGGGCCATGGAAGCCGGCGAGCTCTTCCGCCAGCTGTTCCTGAAAGCCGAGGCGATCAAGTACGCAGGGGCCGAGCCCAGTCGTTTCCTCATGGAGGAACTGTTCGATGGCGCACGTACGCTGCTGCCGCACGAAGAGCAGGTGCGCGCGTGAGCCTTGCAGCGGCTCAGACCGTGCCTCAGGCCGCCGTGCAGAGCGCGGCCGAAGGCCGCCTGCCCCTGTGGGGCGATTACAGCCTTGCGGATCCGTGGTTCCTCGTGCTGATTCCCGTCGGGCTGCTGCTGCTCCTGTACGGACGGGTGTGGCGAGCGCGCTCGGCGGGCCATGTCGGCACGCTGGAAGGGGTGCGCGCCGATGTCGGTCTGCGCCAGCAGCTTGCCAGAGTTCTGCCGCTGATGGAGTTCGCGGCGCTGGTGCTGATCGCGCTGGCGCTGGCTCGGCCGCTCTCGGGCAAGGAGCACAGTGTCAGCGAATCCGAGGGCGTCGACATCGCGCTGGTGATCGACCGCTCCGGTTCGATGGACCACAAGGATCTCGATCCGCAGGTCAACCGTCTGGAGGTGGTGAAGACGGTGGTGGCGGATTTCGCGACCCGACGCATGACCGATCGCGAGGGCGCTGCGGACAACATCGCGCTGATCACCTTCGCCGCCTATCCGGCGTTGCTGTGCCCGTTCACCCTGGATGTGGATGCGGTGACCGGCTTCCTGAAGCAGCTCGAGCCCGTCCGCAACCGCGCCGAGGATGGCACCGGCATCGGCATCGGGCTCGCCAAGGCCGTTTCCGTGCTCTCCGAGAGCGATGCGCGCTCGCGCATTGTGGTGCTGCTGACGGATGGCGAGAACAACATCGACCTGATTCAGCCGCTGGAGGCCGCGCGTCTGGCGAAGGAGAAGGGCATCAAGGTCTACACGATCTTCGCCGGACGCTTCGTTTATGTGACCGACATGTTCGGCAATCCGCGCGCGACGGAGCGCGAGATCGACACCAGCGAGCTGGAGGCGATCGCGCAAGTGACCGGCGGCCGGTTCTACCGTGCGCGCGATCGCCAGCAGCTGGAGGAGATCTACGCCCGGATCGAGCAGCTCGAGCGCACCAAGCGCTTCGAGCGCCGCTACCACGAGAGCTACGATCTCTACCCGGCCTTTCTGGGCCTTGGCGCAGGTCTCTTGGCGCTCGCCTGGCTGCTCGGCAGCACCTGGCTGCGGAGGATGCTGTGAGCTGCGTGGCACTGCTGGGCTTCGATTGGCTGCGACTCCAGTGGGCCCCGGCCCTGCTGGGCGTGCTGGTGGTGGCGTTGCTGGTGCTCTACGGACTGCGCGCGCGCCGTATCGAGCGCGAGCGGCTCGTGGCGCCGCGTCACCAGCAGCGCTTCTTCCGTCACTTTTCGCCCAACCGCTCGCGGCTGCGCGCCTGGCTGGCGGTGCTGGCGCTGTTGTTTGCCGTGCTGGCGCTGCTGGGGCCGGTGCGCGGCTACACGCTGCGCGAGGTGCGCCGCAAGGGACTCGATCTGGCGCTGTGCATGGACACCTCGCGCTCCATGCTGGTCGAGGATGTGCGCCCCAACCGTCTGCAGCGCGCGCAGCGCGAGGTCGCGGGCCTGCTCGATCGGCTCGAAGGGGACCGGGCGGCGCTGCTGGCCTTTTCCGGCGATGTGCGCGAGGTCGCGCCGCTGACACACGATCGCAACACGCTCAAGAGCTTCGTGGCGACGATTTCGCCCGAGGACAACCTGCGGGGTGGTACGGACCTCGGCGCCGCGATTGCGCGGGCGCTGGAGCTGTTCGACGGCCGCTCGGGCGCCTACGAGGTGATCGTGATCCTGACCGATGGCGAGGACCTCGAAGGCAAGGGACTGGAATGGGCGCAGAAGGCGCGCGAGCGCGGGATTCGCATCTATCTCGTCGGCATGGCCACGGCCGCCGGCGGCAAGATCCCGCTGCGCGGTCAGCAGGGCTTCCTGCGTGACGAGTCCGGTCAGGAAGTCGTGTCCACGCTCGACGGCAGTTCGCTGGAACGCATCGCGCAGGCGAGCGATGGCGCGTATCTGTCGATCGAGAACGCGCCCTTCCCCCTGGAGGAGATCTACAACAAGCGTATTGCCCGGCTGGAAGGACGCGAGCTTGAGGCCGGCAAGGAGCGCATTCCGCACGATCGCTACCAGTGGCCGCTGGTGCTGAGTGCCGCGTGTCTACTGGCCTCGCTGGGCTTGCGCGAGCGCCGGGGAACCAGGAGAACGGAAGCATGAACGGATTGTGGATGCTGTTGGGCCTTGCGGCGGCGCAGGCGCCTGCGTCGACGGCGCACCAGAGCTACGCCAAGGGCCTGGAGCTGGCGAAGCAGGAGCAGCGCACCGCGAGTGCGCGCGAGTTCGAGAGCGTGCGCGCCATGACGCTGGACGTGACCCAGGGCGAGCTGCGTCGCGCGGCGATCTACAACCTCGGCACGCTCGAGCTCCAGGAAGGCGAGCTGTGGCGCGCCAAGCTGCCGGAGCTTCAGAAGAATGCACCTGCCGGCGCACTGCCGCTGCCTCCGACGCCCACGCCCGTTCCGGGTGCGAACGGGGGCCCGGGTGCGAACGGGGGCGGCGCGCAGGAGGAGGATCCGCTCGAGAAGGCGCGCGGGCACTACACGGCCGCCCGCAAGCACTTCATCGAGCGCCTGCGCATCGACTGGAAGGATGCCGACACGCGCGCCAATGCGGAACTTGTCACGCGCCGGCTGGCCGAGCTCGATCGCATCGAACAGCAGCGCAAGGAACAGCAGAAGCAGCAACAGCAGCAGGACCAGCAGAACAAGCAGGACCAGCAGCAGGATCCCAAGGACCAGCAGCAGAAGGATCCTGAGAACAAGGACCAGAAGCCTCAGGAGAAACCGGAGGAGCGCAAGCCCGACGAGGATCAGAAGCAGGAACAGAAGCCCGAGGATTCCAAGCCCGAAGATCAGCCGAAGGACAAGCCGCAGCCGCAGGCCAAGCCCGAACAGGGCGAAAAGGAGCTCTCCAAGGAAGAGATGGTTCAGATGCTCGATCGACTGCAGAAGATCGAAGAGCAGGCCCAGAAGCTCAAGGCGCAGATGCGCGAAGCGCGGCGGACGGCCGTGAAGAAGGATTGGTGATCATGCGCGGATTGCTGGCGGTGCTGGTGTGGTGCGCGCTCGCGCTGTGCGGGTTGTCGCAGACCCCGAGCGTCAATGCGCGGCTCTCGGAGGGCATCGTGAAGCTGGGTGGACGCGTCACGCTGCTGATCGAAGTGGACGGCGCGCAGTCCGCGCAGATCGGAACGCTCCCGACCATCGACGGCCTGCGTCTGGCGCTTCCCGGCCCGCCCTCGGAACGCACCTTCATGACCATCGCGCAGGGCCGACGCGTGGTGCAGCGCATCCTGACCTTCGGAGTTCCGCTGACGCCTGAGCGCAAGGGCGAGTACAAGCTGCCGGCGATCGATGTGATCGCCGACGGCCGCACGCTGCGGACGGCCGAGCTGTGGCTGCGCGTTGTGGAGGATCTGCAGGGCGAGCAACTCGGACTGTTCGAGGTGCTTGCGCCCAAGACCGTCGTGGAGGGCCAGCCCTTCACCGTGGAGCTGCGCTTCGGCTGGGAAACGCGCCAGCAGGGCTTCAACTACGCCAACCTCAGCCTGCCCTGGTATCCCAATCTCGGCGGACTGCTCGAGCTCGATGCGCCGCTGCCGGAAACGGGCCTGGGCGTGCTCGACGGCATCACCATCAACGGACAGGGCAACTACCGCGCGGAGCAACTGCCCAAGCAGCGCAAGGACGACGGCGAGTACTTCACGCTGCGCCTGCGGCGGCGCTTCCTCGCCACGCGCCCGGGCACGCTGGAGTTTCCCGTGAGCCACTTCGAGTTCGGCGCGGTCTCGCAGGACTTCCTGCTGCAGCGGGAGAAGCGCGCCTACTACAAGCGCGTGCCGGGCTTCTCGATGGAGGTGATCGCACTGCCCGAAGAGGGGCGTGAGCTCGACTACGGCGGAGCGGTCGGCATGCTGAAGGCGAGCGCGAGCGCGGATCGTCGCGATGTGGATGTCGGGGACTCGATCAAGCTGACCGTGGAATGGCGCGGCGAAGGCAATCTGGAGTTCTTCGATGTGCCGGAGCTCGACCGTCGCGAAGAATTCCGCCCGTTCCGCTATTTCGGCAAGGCCAGCGAGCGCAAGACCAGCGAGCGCCGCACGGTCGTGTTCGACATCGCCCCGCTGTCCGACAAGGTGGTCGAGATTCCGCCGGTGTCGCTGCCGGTGTTCAATCCACAGACGCGCAGCTACGAGATCGTCCGCACGCAGCCGATCCCGATCCGCGTGCGTGCCAAGGCGGGCTCCACCGGGCTCTCCGAGCCGGCGCAGCAGCGCGGTCAGACCTTTGACGTGCGCGACATCCAGACCGAACTCGGATCTCGATCCGCGGCTTGGGGCCCGGGGCTGGGGCTGATCAGCGCGGCGCTCGCGCTGCTCGTGCTGCTCTGGCTCTTCGCGCGCGTGCAGGTGCGCCGCTGGGGCGATCCTGCTTCACCGCGGGCGCGCGCTCGTCGTCGGGCGGAAAAGCAGCTCGTGCGCGCCTTGGCTCTCGCGAAGGACGCGCAGGCGCAGATGCGCGCCTGGCACCAGTTCCTCGGAGACCGGCGCGGATTGAGCGCGGCGACACTGGAAGGCGCGGATCTGCCGGCGCTGGCACGCGAGTGGAGCCTCGCTGCCGATCTCGCGCGCGAATGGGCGGCACTGGAAAAGGACCTTGCCGAGCGCGTCTACGGAGGCCGCAGCAGCGGCGAGGACGACTCCGCGCGCATCCAGGCCCTGGCTCGCCGGATGATGGGAGGTGGCCTGTGAAGCTCTGGCCCGTGACGAGTTGGCCCTTGAAGTGGTGGTACCTGCTGGCTTGCTGGCTCCTGAGCTGGCTTTGCGGTTCCGGGACGGCTCATGCCGGCGAGCGCGAAGCCGTGGAGGCCTACCGGCGCGGCGAGTGGGAGCAGGCTGGCGAGCTTTGGCGCGCCGAGCTCGCCGATCCGATGCTCCCGGTGCACTGCGCCGAGCGCGGCCGCATCCTTCACAACCTCGGCAACGCGGCCTATCGCGCCGAGCGCAAGCTGGAAGCGGTGGCGTGGTACACGCTGGCGCTCGAGCAGCGCCCGCGCGATGCGTCGAGCTGGGCCAATCTGGAGCTCGCCCGCAGCGAGTGCGGTCTCGAACCGCAGGACCGCGGAGATCTGGCGAGCACGCTGGGGCGTGCGGCCGGTTCGTGGACGCAGGCGGAGGCCGGTTGGATCGCCGTGGGCGGATTGCTGCTGGCTGCGCTCGCGCTGGGCTTCGAAGCCTTGCGCGGCGGAAGGGCCGGCCGACTCGCCGTCGCCGCAGGGCTCTCGGGTCTCCTGCTGTGTCTGATCCCGCTGGTCCTCGAGCGGATGCGCGATCCCCGGCCCTGGACGCTGTGCGTGGAGCGCAGTCCCGTGCCGCTGCGCAGTGAGCCGCGCGAAGAGGCAGCCGGCATCGCGGATTGGCTCCCCGGCGCGCGCGGTGTCCGCATTGATGAGTTGCCCGATTGGGTCAAGCTGGAGCTTGGCGACGGCACGCAGGGCTGGGTGCCGCGCACCAGCTGCTTCCCTTGAAGCGAACTCGTGCGCGAGCCATGCTGTGCGGCATGCTCTCTCGCCTGCTGTGCGCCCCGGGAAGGTTGCCCGCCGTGCTGCTCGCGTGCCTGCTGCCGCTCGCGGGCTGCGGCTCGGAGGAACCGGAGGCCGGCCTTGGCACCGGAGTGCTGGTGATCGCGATCGACGGGCTGCGCGCCGACCATCTCTCGTGTCTGGGCTACGATCGCGAGACGACTCCGGCGCTGGATTCGCTCGCCGCGCAGGGCACGCTGTTTCGCTCGGCGTGGAGCAACTCACCGGACCTGCCCGGCGCACACGCCTCGCTGCTCACGGGGACCGACAGCCGCCTGTCGCACCGCGAGCTCGAACGCACGGACGATCGCATCGCGCGGCTGTCCGAGTGGTCCATTCCGGACGAACTGCCGCGTCTGGCGCGCGAGTTCGTGGCCAACCGCTACACGACCGCGGCTTTCGTCGATCATCCCGGCCTGAGCCAGGCCTACGGCTTCGGCTCGGGCTTTCAGGAGTTTCACTCCTTCTCGCCCGACCCGCTCGTCGACTCCTCGATCGGTTATGAGGGCGTCGCTCGCCGACTGTTCGCGTGGCTGCAGGATCGTTCCCCGGGCGAAAACTGGTTCGCCTACGTGCACGTCAACGATCTGGAGCGCCTGTGGGAGCGCGGCGGCACGGAAGCGCGCTGGGACAGCTTCTTTGAGCCGCGCGCTGCGCTGGATGCCGTGCCGCCGGTCGCGGGCGGCGAGCGTTCGTATTTTGCGATTCCGCGCACGCGCTGGCGCGGAGCGGCGCACACGCTCGGGCAGTATGAAGCGCTCTACGACGGCGCGCTGCGTCGTCTGGACACCAAGTTCGGCCTCCTGTTCGACGAGTTGCGCAAGCGGGGCCGGCTGCGCAACACGACCGTGGCCGTGATCGGCACCTACGGGACGGGTTTTGGCGATGCGGGGCTTTATCTGGACAGCGGCACGCTGTCGGACTGCGATCTGCACGTGCCGCTGATCATCCGGCCGGCGCCGATGCTGCGTTGTCCGCAGGGTCAGCGCACGCTTGCCACGGCGAGCGGCGTGGATCTCGCGCCGACGCTGCTTGAGATCTGCGGACTCTCGGTGCCGCAGGGCATGTCCGGCCGCTCGCAGTTGCGCGTGGTGCGAGGGGAGTCGCAGGCGGAGCGTGAATTCGCCTTCGCCAGCGGCGGATTGGCGAGCGGCTTCGCCGTGTTTGACTCGCAGCATTGCTTCGAGGACAGTCGGCCCGGCGCCAGCGGCACGGCGCGCCTGCAGCGCAGCTGGTCCGGCGACACGCACGAGCCGGAGCGTCGATTGCATCTGCACGATCGCAGCGCGGATCCGCGCCAGGGGCATCTTTGGGCCGGCGCTCAGGATGAGCCCCGCGCGCTGGTCATGCAGCAGGCCGGCACGGAGTGGTACGCCAGCGTCGAGCTGGCCCGCGACGTGCTGCAGGGCCGTCGCCGGCTCGAGGATCTGCGTCCGGAAGAGCGCGCGCAGATGGCGATGCTGCGCCTGATGCCCGCGCGCTAGTCAGGTGCCGGCGTGCGGTCCGGGCACGGACAGATTGTGCGCCACCAGCTGCCAGCCCTGCGGCGCATCGATCAGGAGCACGGCGTGTGCGGGATCGGTGACGAAGCCGAAGCTCTCGCGCGGGTTGAGGCCCAGCGCGCGCGAGGCGAGCACGCGGATCACGTTGTAGTGACTTGTCAGCGCGATGCGCTGCCCCGCGTGCGCGTGCACGCTTTCCAGCAATGCCGGCCAGGCGCGCTCGAAGACATCGGCATCGCTCTCGCCGCGGTGACCCTTCCAATTCCACGGGTCGCGCATGAATTCCTGCCGATCCAGCTCCCAGCGACGGCGAAACTCGCTCGAGGAGAGCCCCTGCCACTCGCCACGCCAGATCTCGCGCAGGCGCGGATCGAGTCGCAGGGGGGCCTGAGTGGCCTGCGCGATGGCACTGCCCATGGCGCGGGCGCGCGAAAGATCGGAGGAGTGCACCTGAGCCAGCGCCACATCGCGGAAGGCCTCGCCCAAGGCCTGCGTCTGCTGCTCGCCGCGCTCGGAGAGCGGCACGTCGAGATTGCCGTAGGCGTGGCCATGCCATTGGGCGGCGACGTCGGCATGGCGGACCAGCCAGACGCGCGTGCCGGTGCCCGGAGCCGCGGCCGCGGGCTGTGCCGGCGCCGATTCGTCGATCTCGAAGGGGGGCGGGACGAACAGTCGGGTCTGGGCTGCCATGGGGAGGAAAGTAGCGCCCCCTTGTCTGGAGCGGAAGGGCGCGTAGAGTCGCAGGTCCTACGGAGACCCACGCGATGCCCAAGATCACCATTCTGCGCAACGGCAAGACCTACGAGGTCGCCGCCGGTACCAACTTCCTCGAGTTCTGTCAGGATCAGGACGTGCCGCACGACTTCGGCTGCACGGTCGGCAGCTGTGGAACCTGCGTGCTCGTGCTCGAGAAGGGCGCGGAGAATGTCTCGCCGGCCAGTGCCGAGGAAAAGGAAACCGTCGAGATGTGCACCTCGGTCAAGGGAGCACGCCTGGGCTGCCAGATGAAGGTGCTCGGCGACGTCACGGTGCGCGCGCTCGATTGAGCCTCTGGTCATGACGAAGATCGGAGTCGTGCTGTCGGGCTGCGGCTTCCTTGATGGAGCGGAAATCCACGAGGCTGTGCTGACGCTGCTGGCGCTCGATCGCGCCGGCGCACAAGCCGTTTGCATGGCTCCGCGGCTGACGCAGCGCTCCGTGGTGGATCACGCGACGGGCAAGGAGACGGCCGAGACCCGTTCGGTGCTCGCGGAGTCCGCACGCATCGCGCGCGGCAGCGTGCGCGCGCTGGAAGATGTGCGCGCTTCCGAGCTGGATGGCATCGTGCTGCCGGGCGGTTACGGCGCCGCGAAGAACCTGTGCGACTTCGCCTGGCAGGGCGCGCAGGCACAGGTGCATCCTCCGCTCGCGGCGCTGCTGCGCGAGCTCCATGCCGCGCAGAAGCCCATCGGTGCCTGGTGCATCGCGCCGGCTGTGCTGGCCGCGGTATTTCGCGATCAGGGCCTGCGGCTCACGATCGGCTGCGATCCGGGCACGGCGGCGGCGCTGCAGCAGATGGGCGCCGTGCCGGTCACCAAGGCCGTCACGGAAGCCTGCGTCGATGAGCGGCACCGCATCGTCACGGTGCCTGCGTACATGTACGACGCGCGCATTCACGAAGTGGCGCGCGGCATCGACGAGGGCGTGCGCGAGCTGCTGAGGCTGGCTGCCCTGCTTCGAAGCTAGGGCTTTCTGGAAGCGGGCGCGTCACTCGCCGCCGCCGCCGCCTCCACCGCCGCGCGTCCAGGTCATCCAGACCGGCAGACGCTCATCCAGGAACACGTCCGCACCCGAGCGCTGACCGGCGCGCGACAGCCCGATCGCGAAGCACACGGCGGCCATCACCAGCGCGAACAGGCGCGTGTGGCCATCGCTCACCAGCGCCGCATTGACGAACAGCAGGGCCAGCAGATAGCCCGCGGGCCGTGTCAGGGCTCCGAGGAAAAGCAGCATGCCTCCGATCAGCGCGCCGTAGACCGCCAGCACCGAGAAGAACCAGGGGTGCGGCAGAATCACGCTCTCGCCGAGGCTGCGCACCGTGTTCGGCGCTGCGGCATAGGCTTCGCGCGAGCCGAGCACGATGTTCTCGAGATCACCGCTCTGGATGCGCGACCAGGCTTCCAGGATCAGCAGCAGGCCGATCACGATCCTCAGGAAAACAAGACCCCAGTTCGGTTGCGTGTCGCTCATGTGGATGTTTCAGGGTGTGCGCGCGGCGCGCGGGGAGAGTCCGATCTTCGCCAGCGCGTTCTCGCCGCCGGGGCCGTTGAGCTCCCAGTAGCGCAGGCGGTGGCTGCCGAGCAGCTCGGCGCGGCGTCCATCGTTGGCTTCCCAGACGATGACGCGCCGCTGACCTTCGGTTTCGACCGCGAAACGCCACACAGGCCCGTTCTCGATCGTTGCGCTGGCCCATTCGACCTCGAACTCGCCCCCCGGGACCTTGAGTCGCTCGCGCTCCTTGGCGCGCGCGAGCTGCACGGTTGCGACGGTGGTCGGGAGGCGCTGCAGCCTGGTGCGCTCCAGCGAGAGCAAGCAGGGCACGCTCGCGCTCTGGCCGCTCGCCACCAGCGGCGCCGCCAGTCCGCGCGCCCACAGCAACAAAGCATCTTCGGCCAGAGCATCCGCCGGCACCTCGAGCGTGCGCGCCTCGTCGCCCTCGCCGTCGAAGTAGCTGTTGGTCTGCAGCCGCGCGGAGCGCTCATCCAACAAGAGCTGCGAGAAGATCTGCCCTTTCCATTCCTGTGAGGTGAAGCTGATTTTCGCCGGAGAGCCCGCGGCGCGGCCGTTGGCCGATTCCAGCGTGACGAAGGCGCTGGTCATCAGGTTGTAGTCGTAGAGCCCGGTCGAGAAGTCCTGCACCAGGTTGAGCTTGATGACCTGATACTGATCCGACTTGTCTTTGGAGCCCGCGGGCAACACCACCCTGCGGCTTGCGGAGCAAGATTCCGTGACGAAGGCGGTGACCGCCGTTCCCTTGCGGGGCACGCCGTAGCGCGACACGGTCAACTCATAGCCGGAAAGCTCCGCATTGCTGTCGCTCCAGCGCTTCCAGAACGCATCGTCGTAGAGCTTTTCCTGAGGGGCTTGAGTGAGCAGCGCAGCTTGGAGCAGAAGGGGGAGCAGCATGTTTGGATCTCGCGCCGCAGCCGTTCCTGAAGGCATACTGGCGCGGGGAGTATGGAACACAAGCCGCGCGAGCAGTTCAACGCCGTTCCGGCGCGGGAAAGCGTTTCGCGCGCGCTGGCTCTGGTCCTGGATCAGGGGGGCGGTTCGACGCGCGGGATCGTCTTCGATGCGTGCGGTCGCAGCATCGCGAAGGTGCAGGTGGCGGTGGCGGAACGCCGCAGCGGCGCGCTGCGCGTCGAGCAGGATCCGCTGGAGCTGCTGGCTTCGCTGCGCGAGTGCGCACAGGCCGTGCTCGCGGAACTCGGCTCCCGCGCCGGCGATTGCACTGTGGCCGGCCTGTGCACGCAGCGTGCGAGCGCGCTGGCCTGGAATCGGCGCACGGGCCTGCCCCTTTCGCCGGTGCTGTCCTGGCAGGACCGCCGGGCGCAGGCGGCGGTGGAGGCGCTGCTCCCGGAGGCCGGCCGCATCGAGCGGCTGAGCGGGCTGCGGCTCTCGCCGCACTACGGAGCCAGCAAGCTGCGCTGGCTGGTCGAGGAGCTGACCGAGGTGCGCGCTGCGGCGCAGGCGCAAGAACTGTGTCTGGGTCCCCTGGCGGGCTATCTCGCGACACGGCTGTGCGGTCCGGGACCCGAGCGCGTCGATGCGGTCAGCGCGAGCCGCACGCAGCTGCTCGAGCTGGAACGCTGTCAATGGAGTCCGGAGTTGTGCCAGCTGTTCGGCATCGATCCGCGCTGGCTGCCCGAGCTCGCCGATCCGCAGCGCGAGTTCGGGTGGCTGCGGGTGGGCACGCGGCGCATGCCGCTGGGCGTCGTCACGGGAGATCAATCCGCGGCCGTCTTCGCCGACGGGGAGCCGGCGGCGGGAACGGTGCTGGTCAATCTGGGGACCGGCGCATTCGTGCAGCGCTGCCTGCGTGCGCCGCTGCGCGCAGAGGGCTTGCTGACCAGTCTGCTGCCGGGCGACTCGCTCGGACCGCGCTACGCGCTGGAGGGCACGATCAATGGTGCGGGTTCCGCGCTTGCCTGGTGTGCAGAACGCCGCGGCTCCCTGTTCACTCCCGAGCTGCTCGAGCGGGGACTCGCGGCTGACGAGGAGCCGCCGCTGTTTCTCAACGCGCATGCCGGGCTGGCCGCTCCCTTCTGGCGCAGCGATCTCGAAGCGCGCTTCTCGGAGCCGGCGACGGCGGAGCTGGAACTCGCGGCGGTCGCCGAGAGCGTGTTGTTCCTCGTGCGCGAGATCCTGCGGCGCATGCAGCCGGCGGCGGGCAGGCCTGAACGCGTGGTCGTCAGCGGCGGACTCTCGCGCAGCGCGGCGCTGTGCCAGCGCATGGCGGACCTGCTTCAGCTCGAGGTCGAGCGCAGCGCCGAACACGAGGCGACGGCACGCGGGCTGGCCTGGTTGTGTCTCGGCGGACCCTTTGAGTCGCTCTCGGGCGAGCGTTTCCTGCCGCGCGACAACCCGGCCCTCAAAGCGCGTGCCGCGCGCTGGCGCAGCTGGCTGATGGAGAGCCTCAATTCCCCGCGCTGAGCGAGCGGGCCTCACGCTCATCGAGCGGGCTGCGCGTCATCGCCAGCGTCGCGGTATCGGCCTTGCGCGCGGCCGGCGGCAGTCCGGGCGTCAGCAGCGCGATCACGCGCTCCGCGGTGGAGCGGTAGGTGGTCAGCTTGCCGCCGTAGATCGCGACCATGCGCGGAGCCTCGGCGGAATCGACGCACAGCTGCGTCTCGCGCGAGCGGTGGAAGGCGGATTTTGCGGCGTGCGGCAGCACGCGCAGACCCGCCCACGCCTCGAGCACGCGGGCCTTGCGCGAGGGGAACTGCCGCTCGAAGGCCTCGCTGAGGTATTCGATCTCCTCCGGAAGCGGTCGCACGAGGCGCGGATCGCCGCGCCAGGCGATTTCCGTCGTTCCCACCAGTATGCGCTGCTTCCAGGGCATGAAGAACAGCGCGCGGCCGTCACGGCGCGACTCGGAGTAGTAGATGCCGCGCTCGAGCCGGCCTTCCAGCTCCAGATGCGTGCCGCCGATCAGATCGATTTCCAGTCCGGGCGGCTTGGGATCGATGCGCTCGCGCACCAGCTGCACCCAAGGTCCGCCCGCGTTGACCAGTGTGCGCGCCACAAGGCTCATGCTGCGCTGCTCGTTACCGTACTCCACTGACCAGCCCTGTTCCACGCGCCGCGCACGGATCAGGCGCGCCGGTGATTCGATGCGCGCGCCGAGCAGCTCGGCAGACGATGCCACGGCACGCACCAGCTGCGCATCGTCGGTCTGAGCATCGTGGTAACGGAAAACGGCCTGCAGGTCGCGCGTGTCGAGTCCGTCGAGATCTTGCCATTGAGCGCGCGGAACCGAGCGGAAGCGGGCCTCGCGGCCGAGGTTGCCGAGCAGTGCATAGAGACTCAGACCTGCGCGGATCTGCCAGGGCCGACGGCGGGTCGAGCGGTAGATCGGAATGTGGAACGGCACCAGCCGCACCAGATCCGGCGCGTTGCGCAGCAGGTTGGCGCGCTCCGTCAGGCTCTCGCGCACGAGGCCGAACTGGCGCGACTCCAGCTAGCGCAGGCCGCCGGGGATCAGCTTGCTGGACCGGCTGGAGGTGCACGAAGCGAGCCCGCGTTCCTCCAGCAGCAGGCAGGAATGGCCCGCCGCCGCCGCCGCCTGCAGCACCCCGCAGACGTGGATGCCGCCGCCGATGACGAGCACGTCGATCACTTCCGCACTCACGAGCGGAGCTCCTGCGCCAGCCGCGCGTACTGAAAGGTCTCGACGGCGTGCACACCGCGGGCGAAGAGCGCGCGCGCGCAGTCGGCGGAGTCGACCTCGTAGATCACCACCTCGGTGCCCGCCTGCTCCAGCCGCCCCTCCGCGGGCAGACCCTCGAGATCGCAGAACAGGAACTCGGGCCGCAGCGCCGCGATGCGCGGATCGTGGCGCTGCTCCCAGCGCTCGATCACCGCGCCCACGCGGCGCACAGCGCGCGTGCGCAGGTACAGCAGGCAGTCGAGTGCAAAGCTGATCCAGATGCAGCGCGGCAGCGCGGGTCCGAGTGCGTCTTCCGCCGCGTGGGCCACGCGCTCCATGCCGTGCTGTTCGAGCGCGACGCGCTTGAGCTCGACGAAGGCTTCGGCGCCTGGATGTTCGCTCAGCAGCGCGGGCAGCTCGTCGAGCCGCATCAGCGGCTGGCACGAATCGCCGGAAGGCGTGCGCGCGCGGAGAGTCGCGAGTTCCGGCGCAGTGCGTTCGTGCACGGCGCCGGCGACGCCGCACAGCCGTTCCAGCGTGCGATCGTGAAAGAGGAATGGCACGCCATCGCGGGAGAGCTGCACATCGAGTTCGATCCGGCGCGCGCCCAGCGAGAGCGCATCGGCCAGCGCCGCACGCGTGTTCTCCGGGTGGCGGGCAAGGTGCCCACGGTGAGCGACCAGACGAGAGGCTTGCATCGAGGCGCGCGAGCCTAGAGCCTGCGCAGGCCGGATGCTATGCTCGAGCGTGTGAGTCGAGGGGGGCCGCAGGAGTCGCAGGAGTCAGCGCATCCTGCATCTGGAGTCGGCGCTGCTGCACCTGTCGGCGGGCCATCCTCAGGGCGGACCCTGCGCCGCGATCTCTCCGCGATGTACGCCGACGGGGCTGCCTGGAGTCTCATGGTCGGGCTCGGCGAGACGTACTTTCCCGCCTTCGCTTTGGCGCTGGGCAAGGCCCCCGAGACCGCCGCCCTGCTGACGAGCATTCCGGTGTTTCTCGGGGCGATCCTGCAATGGTTCCTGCTCCCGGCCGTGCTCAGCAGTCCCTCGCTGCGGCGCTGGGTCGCGCTCGTGGTGGCACTGCAGACGCTGTGCTTCGTGCCGCTGCTGGTCGCGGCGTGGACGGGCGCGATGCCGACAATCGCGCTGTTCGCCATCGTGGCCCTGTATTGGGGCCTGGGCCTCAGCGGCGGTCCGGCCTGGAGCACCTGGATCGAAACGCTGGTGCCCAAGCGCCTGCGAATCTCGTACTTCGCGGTGCGGACGCGGATGCTCCACGCCACGACGCTGGCAGGCATCGCGGCGGGCGGATTCCTGCTCCAGGAGCTCGCCGGAGTGCTCGCTCCCACGCGCGCCTTCGTGCTGCTGTTCGCAGCCGCCCTGCTGGCGCGTGCCGTTTCGCTGCTGCTGCTCCTGCGCCACTCGAGCGGGACGCTGCGCGTGGAGGAACTGCGTTCGGTCAGCCTGCGTGAGTTCTTCCGGCGGCTGCAGCACGGCGCGGACGGGCGGCTGCTCGCGTATGTGCTGTGCCTGCAGCTGGCGGTGCAGTTCGCGCAGCCGCTGGTGACGCCGTTCCTGCTGAACCACCGGAATCTGAGCTATGCCGCATACATGGGGCTGCTCGCGGCCTTCTTCCTCGGCAAGGCCGTCGCGATGCCGGGCCTGGCGCGCTTTGCACAGCGACGCGGACTCAAGGCGCTGCTGACGCTCGGCGGCATCGGCATCATTCCCATGGCGGCACCCTGGTTCCTGACGGAGAGCTACCTGCTGCTGTTCGCAGCTCAGGCTCTGGCCGGTGTGTTCTCCGGCGCCAGCGAGCTGGCGACCTTCTACGCCTACTTCGCCGCGATCGACCCGCGCGAGCGCGCCAGCATTCTGACCCATTACAACGTGCTCAACGCCGCGGCCTTCGCGGCGGGCTGCCTCGGCGGGGCGTGGATCCTGCGCTCCGCTCCCGATCCGGCGCAGGGCTACGCGCTCGCGTTTGGATTGTCGGTGGCGCTGCGCGCAGCCACGCTGCTG
Organism: Planctomycetia bacterium; assembly: GCA_005799545.1. Lineage (GTDB taxonomy): Bacteria > Planctomycetota > UBA1135 > UBA1135 > SYGM01. Next base: position 17,163 of record SYGM01000172.1, read on the forward strand.
CTGCTGCGCCGCGTGCGGGAGATCTGAAAGCTTTTCTCAAGATCACGGCGCGGGGCCGTCGATGGTCCTGACATGCGTGGCGTGTGGCTTGGAATGCTGGTCTGCGCGGGCTCCGCATGGGGAATGGGCTACTGGATGAACAGCGCCCCCGGCACGCCCTCCAAGGGTGAACTGCCCGCGTTGCTCGACGAGGAACAGGAGAGCGCCGGCAGGATCGAGGGCTGGGTGGAAGCACTGCACGGTCAGCTCGTGTCCGGCCAGCTCGACGAGCTCGAGTCGGGCCTGCGGCGCGCGCGTGTGGACGCTCGCCGCGAGGCGGGCTGGCTGGAGGTGACCGTGGGAGGCACGGGTCGCGCGCGGGAGAACCTGCTGCTCGCCGTGCTGCTCCGCCCGGAGGAGAGCTCGGGTGCTGCCGTGCTGGCGGAGACGGCGCGCCTTTTGTCTAAGGCGCATCTGGACTACACCGTGCGCTGCTACTGGATCGCTGCGCCTGCCGGCGTGGAGCAGATCGAACAAAGTCTCGGTGCACGCAACGAGGGCATCCGCGGCTGGCTCGTGCTCGGTCGGCTGAGTCGCTTCCCCGAACGCGGCGTGACGCAGCACTGGCCGTGGTTTGCGGCGAGCTTTCAGGAGCCGCGCGCCGACACGGTGCTGTTCGAGTCGGGCATCGGCTCGCGCGGCTGGCTGGAGACGCTCGTCGGTGAGTTCCGCCTGCGATCCAAGCAGCCGAGCGCCGTGCTCAGCGCGCCGGAGAGCTGGCTCTCCCCGGGAGAGACGGCCTGGATGTGCTCGTCCCACGCGCACGCCCGTGTCAGCGACAGCGGTGCCTGGCGCGGCTCGCAGCCGGAGGAACCCGGTCGGATGGACGCTCCCGCGATGGCCCGCATCGCGCACGGACTCTCCGCCAGCGCAGCTGCGCTGGCGCGGCGCAACCGACTGAAGCTCTAGCCTGCGCTTGGCTCCCGGGCCGACTTCCGACTAGAGTCTGGGCCGCATGCAGCCCGCACTCGAGGTGATCGGCTTCTCCAAGGACTACGAAGGCGCCGCGGCCGTTCAGGAGCTCAGCTTCTCCGTGGCGCCCGGTGAGATTCTGGGTCTGGTGGGCGCCAACGGCGCGGGCAAGACCACCACGC
>SYGM01000173.1 GCA_005799545.1 Planctomycetia bacterium
CCCAGAATCATGAACAGAGGCACGGAGTGACCGAGCATTCCCTGCCAATAGCGCTGGGCGAAGTACTGCGGCCGAGCATCGCGGAAATTCCGGCGCTTGTCCGTCATGAACGTGTCGCCCAGATCGACATGGAAGTCGGGCTTGTCGGACAACGCATTGGCCAGCGTCTGCGCGAACGTCTCCGTCTGCGCATTCGAATCGAGGTGCGAGTCGGCGATGATGGTGTACGTGTAGGGTGCGCCGGCCGGACGCTGGGTGTGGAAGCGGTATGTCTCGCTTGATTCCCACTTGTCCTGCTCGGTCTTCCACTGCCAGCGGTAGGTATAGGCCGTATCCGGCTTGAGTCCGGTGAGCACGAAGGACTGCGCGCGCTCGAGTTCGAGCTTGGCGATCGGTGAGATCTGCGTCTTGGTTTCGCCTTCGACCGCATATTCGATGCGGCCTTCCGCGGCGCCGTAGGAGAGCACGCTGATCGTGATTTCGGTCGCTCCCGGTCGCGCCAGCACGATGTCCCAGGGATGCGCTGGAACCTCGTCGTGGAACTCCTCCTGGTCCTGCGGTTGAGTGCGAGCGCCGCCGCCTCCTCCACCTCCGCCGCCTTCCGGACGCTGATTGCGGCGACCCTGGCCGCCACCTTGGCCGCCACCTTGAGGTGCGCGCGTCAGCTCCTCGCCGGCCAGCTTGCCATCGCCGTTGGCATCGGACTTGCCGAACATGCGCACGCTGGTCGCTTCCATCTCGGCCTGCGTGATGTTGCCATCGCTGTCCGCATCGAGTTCCTGCACATGCAGGCCGACAAAGCCGCCCATCGGCAGGCGCGGGGCCCTGCCCTTGCGCTCCTGTTCGCTGATCGATCCATTTTTGTCGGCATCAAAGGCCGTGAAGGCGTCCTTGGCCTGCTGCAGCAGCTCCTCGCGCGTGACCGTGCCGTCCTTGTCGGTGTCGAGCTCCGCAGCGTGGGCGAGGATCCAGGGCAGCGCGGGCTGTTCACCGGATTGAGGTCTGCGGGCACCGCCTCCGCCACCACCTTGACCGCCTCCGCCACCACCTTGACCGCCTCCGCCACCACCTTGACCGCCATCGCTGCCTTGACGGCCACCGCCACCTTGGCGTCCGCCGCTGTTCTGCGCCGGGTAGGTCTCGCTGGTCTTCGTGCCGTCGGCCGCCACGAAGTCGAACTGCCAGCGCCCGTCCTTGAGCTTCTGGTAGTCGACCCGGTGCGTGCCGCCGTTGAGCGTGTAGCTCAGGCTCCAGTTCTGCTCGCCGCGCGACTCATGGCTCGTGATCGCGGCACCGCGCAGCGCCTGCAGTGCAGGACGCACGCCCGCTGCGCGCGGCTGCGGATCGATCTGATCGCCTTCGACGACGACCACTCCGCGCACGCCGCCGTTGATGTAGGGGTACTCGAGGCTCGAGTGGTAGTGGTACTCGCCACCCTTGCCGAGGTGTCCATTGATCTCATCGAGCGCCGCCGTGCCTCCCAGCGGGCAGGTCTTGGGCTGCTTGGGATCGAACAGGCCGTAGAGCGGGAAGCCATCGAGCGCATGACCCACGGGTGAGTCCGCACCCAGCTTCTCCAGGAGGTGCAGCGGTGAAACGTGGTAGTGGTAGTCATCCGAGCGGCCGCAGTGGCCGCCCCAGCGATCGAGCTCACCGATCTTGTAGGCATCCTCGCCGCGGTTGTTGAGCGCGTTGAAGATCGGCACGCCATTGGCTGCCAGTGCGATCGCGCCGCGCAGGAGCGCCGTCTTGCCGCTGATCGGCTTGTCGGCGAGCTTTGGCTGCAGCGGAATGCGCCAGGCATTGTCACCGGTGTAGGGCTGCGGCAGCGGCACCTGCTGCTGCCAGGTGCGGATGCCGGCCATCATCGGGTGCGCGGGCCAGCCCTGACTCTCGACATACAGCCAGCGCTCATCGCGCCGCGTGGTCACGCTCGGTGCGAAGGCATCGTAGGGCAGATTGCGGGGAGACTTCTCCTGCACCAGCTCGAGCGCGGCGGGCGGCGCCAGCACTTCCAGCGGCACGGCGATCGGCGCATGGCCGTGCGGGCCGTCGTGCGCCGACACAGGAGTTGTGCTGCACACCACGGAGCAGCAGAAAGCAGCAAGCGGGCTGAAGATGCGCATGCGATTCACTCCTGCTTCTGGCCGCGGCGTCCGCCGCGTCGAGCTTCGGGTGCGGCCTTGGCCGGATCAAAGGCTTCGTTCTTGGTGGGCATCTGCGCGCCGACGGCCTTGAGGTAGGCCTCCATGATGCCGGCCAGCTCCTTGGCGCGTTCCGGTTCCTTGGTGGCAAGGTCATTGCCCTCGCGCAGATCCTTGTCGAGGTCGTAGAGGCTGTCCTGTCCGGTTTCGTAGCGCCGCAGCAGCTTGTACGAGCCTGAGTAGACCGAGGTCATCGGGCCGCCGTTGTCGAGATCGTAGTGGGGGAAGTGCATCACGATCGCGGCGTTTGGACGCTGCACGCTCGCGCCCTCCTCGCCACGCCACACGTGCATCAGGCTGCCGCCTTCGATCATGTCCTTGCCTTCGCGCTTCACGCCCGCGAGCTCAAGCACGGTCGGCACCAGATCCCAGCTGATTCCGCGCACATCCGTCTGTGAACCGGCCTTGATGCCGGGCCCGCGCACGAGGAAGGGCACGCGCACGCCGCCTTCGAGCAGCGAACCCTTGCCGCCGGACAGCGGCGGATTGGAGTTGTGGCCCTGCGTGCCGTGATCGGTCGTGAACATCACATAGGTGTTCTCCGCGATGCCCAGTTCCTCGAGCTTCGCCATGAGCCGCCCGATCTGGCGGTCGACATCGGCGACGACCCCCTTGAGCGCGAGCTCCTTACCGCGTCCTTCGCGACCACCCAGCGCCTGCACGACCTTCATCGACTCGGGCGTGACCTCCTCCTCCGTGCCGCCGCCGTAGTGCGAAAGGTGCAGGTAGAAGGGCTTCTTCTCCTTGACCTGCGCTTCGATGAACGCGATGCCGCGATCCGTGATCGAGATGCCCTCCTCGGGGTTGGGCTGTGCGTTGCGATTGGGACCCTGATTGGTGTTGGGGCCGTCATCGGCATCGAAGCCGACACGAGTGGGCGTCGTGCGGCCGACATGCCACTTGCCGAAGTGCGCGCTGCGGTAACCGGCCGGCTTGAGCCACTGCGCGACCGTCTTCGCCTCCGCCGGCAGCTCCATGCTCGGGTGGGGCGGCAGCAGCCGCGTGTTGAGAGTGGCTTCGCTCTCGCCGCGCCGGTTCGAGCCGCCCTCGTTGACATAGGTCATCTTGAGAACGGCCGGACTGACACCGGTGAAGAGGCTGGCGCGCGAGGGCGTGCAGCGCGGGCTGGAGGCGTAGAAGGTCGAGGCGCGCATGCCCTGCTCCTGCAACCTCTTCAGGTTGGGGGTCAGGGTCTCGTGCGCACAGGCTTCCGGGTGGTCTCCGTCCATCGCCACAGAGGTACCCGACCAGCCGCAGCCCTCGCCGACGATCACCACGAAGTTCGGCGGGGTGGCGGGGGCCGTGGTCTTTGTCGGGCCGGACTTTTCCTCTTCCGAGAGGGCCAGTGGGGCGAGCAGGACGAGGATGAGCGCGAAAATTCGCATGGCGGCCCATGCAACCCGTCTGGGGGCTCAAGGTCACGCGCGAATCGCGCGAGATCGTGAAGTACTTCACGCTCGGGTACACTCTCCCGCGCAGGCCCTTCCCATGCCTCCCGGCCAATCCTTCCTCGAGCGTCTTTCCAGACTGCGTGTCGATCGCTCCACGGGTCAGCGCAAGCCGCACAAGCCGCTCCTGATGCTGCTGGTGATCGCGCGGTGGGTGAAGGAAGGCCGGCGCGAGGTTGCCTTTGCGGAAATCGAGCAGTCGCTGAAAGAGTTGCTCGATCTCTACGCCCCGCCGATCACGGGCGCGCAGCACGCCGAGTATCCGTTCTGGTATCTGCAGAGCGATGGCGTGTGGGAGTTGCCGCAGGCCGACCGCATGCCACGCAACGCAAGAGGGTTCCCGACGATGGCTGCCTTCCGGACCTGCGCAGGACGCATTCCAGAACCGTATGCCTCGGCATTGGCTGCCGATCCTGTACTGGCCGAGCGCGCGGTGCAGTTGCTGCTCGACGAGCATTTCGAGCCTTCGCTGCATGAAGATCTGCGAGCGGATCTGGGATTGGAGAGCATGACTGCGGCAGCGCTTCCACCTGCCCATGCCGATCAGGCCCGCGAATCGGCACAAGGTGCCTATGCGCAGCGACGCCCGCGCAGTGCCTCGTTTCGGGAGGAAGTGCTGGCGGCCTACGACCACCGCTGCGCGGTGACGGGATTTCAGGCGATGATCGGCAGGACGCTGTTTTGTCTCGAGGCGGCGCATGTGCACTGGCACAGTCAGGGCGGCCGCTCCAGCGTGGACAACGGAATTGCCCTGACGCCCACGCTGCACAAGCTGTTCGATCACGGTGCCTGGACGCTGGATGATCGGCGCCGCGTGCTTGTGTCGCGTCATTTCAGTGGTTCCGACGGTGCGATTGCGGAGCTGCGCGGTTTGCACGGAAAGCCGCTATGCGATCCCGTTCCAGGCTGCGCGCCCCTGGCCCTGGACTGCATTCGCTGGCACCGCGAGAGTCATCTAGGCGGCGTGTTCCGCGGGCCTGAACTCGGACAGGTAGGCTGAACGCCGAAGTGTGCTAGATCGTGAAGTACTTCGCGCTCGGGTGGTGGCAGACGATGGCGGAGGTCGACTGCTCGGGGTGCAGCTGGAACTCATCGCTCATTGCAATGCCGAGCTTTTGTGCGCCCAAGAGCTCCAGCAGGATCGCCTGATCCTCCATGTTGGGGCAGGCGGGATAGCCGAAGCTGAAGCGCGAGCCGCGATAGCCCTGCTTGAAGAGCTCCGCCATGTCGCGTGCGTCATCGCCCGCGATGCCGAGCTCCGCGCGGATCTGCTTGTGGATGTACTCCGACAGGCCTTCCGCCGCCTCGACTGAGAGTCCGTGCAGATGCAGGTAGTCCTGATAGCGATTCGCCGCGAACCACTCGCGTGCCACATCGCTGGCGTGCTGTCCCACGGTGACCACCTGGAGGGCGATCACATCGGGCTTGCCGTCGCGCACATGGAAGAAGTCGCTGATGCAGCGCTGCTGCTTGCCTTGCTGGCGCGGGAAGGCGAAGCGCGCCACCTCGCGGCCCGAGTGTCCCGGATCGAGCAGGATGACGCTGTCGCCCTCGGGCACGCAGGGCCAGTAGCCGTAGGCAGCCTTGCAGTCGAGGATCTTCTCCTTCGCGCAGGTCTTGGCGAGCTCGTGGTAGATCGGGCGCACATTCTCGGCGACGAAGCGCTTGTATTCGGCGAGCGCCTTGCCCTTGCGGCGGTAGCCCCATTGGAATTGGAACAGCGTCGTCTCGTTGATGTAGGGCATCACGCTCTGCAGCGCGATGTTCTCGACGATGCGCGGTCCGAAGAAGGGCGGGACCGGGTAGTCGATGTTGCGCGGCAGCTCGGCGAGCTTGCTCCAGGCCTTGCTCGCGCGCGGCACGGAGCGCGTGGCGATCGCTTCGGCGGCCTTGGCGGCGGCCTTGAGCGCGTTGCCCTGCGTGTCGGGTCTGTGCTCGGGCGCGGTCTCGCGCGCAGTCTTCACCGCAGGTCTGGCTTCGCCCGCGACGATGCGACCCATCACGTCGAGGCCTTCGAAGGCATCCTGCGCGTAGTAGAGCGCGCCTTCATAGGTGCGTCGGCAGTCATCCTCGACGTAAGCGCGGGTGAGTGCCGCGCCGCCGAGGATGACGGGCGTCTTCACGCCGCGGCGGTTCATCTCCTCGAGGTTCTCCTTCATGATCACGGTGCTCTTGACGAGCAGTCCGCTCATGCCGATGGCGTGCGGCTGGTGCTCGTGAGCCACATCGAGGATGTGCTGGATCGGCTGCTTGATGCCGATGTTGTAGACCGTGTAGCCGTTGTTGGTGAGGATGATGTCG
>SYGM01000174.1 GCA_005799545.1 Planctomycetia bacterium
CATCGACTACGAGCGTTGCCTCGCGGTGATGGTGCGCCTTGCACGGCCCTCTCGACTGCGTGCGCCGGGTGTGAAGCGCTTCTCCTCCGGACCGCTGGCCTGGATCGCCGACAACCAGCACAAGGGCATCAGCGCCGCACCCTGTCTCACGATCCATGCCGGCGCGGAGTTCTCGCTGCGCCACTGGGACGAGGATCGACGCACGGTAGGCCATGAGCTGCTGCGTCTGGCGGGGGAGTGGATCGACGGAGCGGTACTGGATTTCGAGGTACATGGCTGGCGCTATGCCACGCCGCTGACCGTGCTGCCGGAGCGCTGCGTGACGCTGAGCCGCGAGCCGCTGGCGCTGCTGGCCGGCGATGCCTGCGGCGGACCCCGTGTGGAGGGGGCCGTGCTGTCAGGCTGGGCGGCCGCCGAGACTTTCTTGCAAGCCTGAGCCGGATTCTGTCGAGTGACGGGCCATGAATCAGGCTTGGGATTGCGTGGTGGTGGGAGCGGGTGTGGCGGGCCTCGCCTGTGCACGCTCGCTCTCGCGGATCGGACGACGCGTGCTGGTGCTCGAGGGCTCAGGCCGCATCGGTGGACGAGTGGCGACCGATCGCGTCGATGGGTTTCAGCTTGATCGCGGCTTTCAGGTGCTGCTGGCAGCCTACCCGACAGCCCGCGCGGAGCTCGATTACGAGGCGTTGCGCCTGAAGCCGTTCTATCCCGGCGCGCTGGTGCGCGTGAACGGTCGCTTCGAGCGCGTGGCGGATCCGCTGCTGCGGCCTGCAGATGGTCTGCGCAGTCTCACAAACTCGATCGGCAGCCCGGGTGACAAGTTGCGCGTGGCACGACTGCGTCTGCAGCCCGCGCGCCTGGCGCGCTACCCCGACTCCTGCAGCACGCTCGAAGCGCTGCGTCAGGAAGGTTTCGGCGATGCGATCCTGCAGCGCTTCTTCCGCCCTTTCCTCGGCGGCGTGTTCCTCGAGAACGAACTTGCCACGGGTGTGCGCAAGCTGGAGTCCGTCTGGCGCGCGTTCTCCGGCGGGCCGACCGTGCTGCCCGAGCGCGGTATGGGGGCGATTCCTGAGCAGCTGGCCGAAGCCCTGCCGTGGGGAGCCGTGCGCCTGCATGCGCGCGTGCAGGCCGTCGAGAGCGGTCGCGTCGTGCTGGAGGATGGCTCGAGCGTGCTCGCCAAGGCGGTGGTGCTGGCGAGCGGGCCGCGCGAGCTGGCGCGGCTCGCAGGCTTGCCTGCTCCCGCGATGCATGCCACTGCCGCGCTCTACTTCGCCTGTTCGACCCCTCCGCACCGCGAGCCGATTCTGGTCTTGAACGGCGAGGGGTTCCGCACTGGGGATGGCGGCGGGCGCGGCGGTCCGATTCAGACGCTGGTGTGTCTCAGCCAAGTCTCGCGCAGCTACGCGCCGGCCGGTTCGGAACTGGTCTCGGTCAGCGTCGTCGATCGCGAGGCGCTGACCGCAGGCGATCTGGAGTGGCGCGTGCGCACGCAGCTCATGCAATGGTACGGCCCGGGTGCCGCCAATTGGCGACACCTGCGCACCGACCGCATAGCGCACGCCCTTCCGCTTGCACCGCTGCAGCTGAGCCTGCCCGCCAGCGTTTACGCGGCGGGGGACGCTCTGGGTCTCGCCAGCCTCGACGGTGCTCTCCAAAGCGGTGTCGAGGCCGCACGCAGCGTCTTGGCTTCCTGAGCCCGCAGGCCGTACTATCCCGGCATGCCTCTCAAGGATCTCGACACGGAAAAGACGCTGACCCTGCTCTCCCGGATCATGGAGTTCGAGCTCGCGGGCGTCGTGCGCTACACGCACTACTCGCTGATGGTCACAGGTCCCAATCGCATCCCGATCGTGGCCTTCATGAAGGCGCAGGCCACGGAGTCGCTGCTGCATGCGCAGCAGGCGGGCGAGCTTCTGACCGGACTGGGCGGTCACCCGACGCTGCAGATCGCCTCGATCGACGAGACCTACCGCCACGCCATGCGCGACATCCTCGAGGAGAGTGCAGCGCACGAAGCCCGCGCGCTGAAGCTCTACAAGGAACTGCTCGGTGTTGTCGAGGACTCGAGCGTCTACCTCGAGGAGTTCGCACGCACGCAGATCGCCGCCGAGGAAATGCACTCGCTGGAGCTGCGGAAGATGATGCGCGACATCGGCGTGGAGCCCCATGGCCACGACTGGCACGGGGAACAGCGCCGCTCGAAGAAGGCGGGTCCCGACAAGGCAAGCAGTAAGGGTGGCGGTAAGCGCCACCGCTAGTTCATTTCGACCCACTGCCTTCGGGGGTGCTTACATTCGGGTTGGTCGGCATTGGCTGCGCCGCTGGTCTACTCGCCATTCGGGCATTTCCCGGATAGGCTGTTGCCATGCTGATCACCACACTGCTGTTGTCGGCGCTGCTGCAGGAAACGCCGCGACCAGAATCCCGCGTTCCTGGCTGACCCCTCTGACCCGGCGAAGGGCGCTCCGTCCGTGCGGCGGGGGAGGACAGCGGCTATTTCGTGCTCGGCGCGCGGGTGATCCCCGGCATTCCGGCAGATCGTGCGCGCATACGCACCACGCTCAGCTACCAGTTCACACCATCATTCTCAGCGGGCATCGAATACAACCCATTGGCCGACAATGTGGAGCCCATCGCCAACTGGCGGTTGTGGGATGAGACCGATGAGCGACCCGCCCTGATTCTGGGAACTTCGAGCGCGCGCATCGGCTCCAGCAAGGGCACTTCCTACAACATGACGTTCGTGAAGAGCGTCGAGGCTTGGACCGACCTGCCCATCGCGCCCTATGTGGGTCTGTCCTACGATGATTACGAGGATAAGACCTCCGTGATCGGCGGCCTGTCCATCGCGTGGGCTGAGGAGTGGAACTCCCTGCACCTGTGGGACGGCTACAACTTCCACACGGTGATCGATCGCACTCTGCAGGACCACTCGATCGGTCTGGTGATCGCGCAGCAGGATGAGGAGTGGTACGCCGGCCTCAGCTGGTCCTGGTCGATACCCGGTCCTTAGCCTCGTACTTCCAGTTGCGACGCTTGCCCTGGCCCAGCCATTCGACGGCGGTGGCGATGCGCCGTGCCCGGGTCTCGTCGCGCTTGGCCTCTGCGATCCAGTCGAGGTATTCGCGTTGCTGGCTCGGCGGCAGGCTCTCGAGGAAGCGGCGGGCGGCAGGTGCTGCACGCAACGCACGCCTCAGCTGGGGATGCATCGATGCCGATTGCCCTGAGCGCGTTTTCGTGCGCGGTGCCCGCACACCCTGATCGTTGAGCCGCACCGCTCGCCGCGCCAGCGTGCGGAAGGCGGCCTGCGTGGGCAGATCTTCCAGACTGGTGATGCGTCCGAAGCTGCCCATGGCCTGCTTGGCGCGCGCGCTGTCCTTCAGCAGCAGCTCGTGCTTCCAGAAACCGAACACGCCGTGCTGCTTGAAAGCCGCCATGCCCGCCAGCGGGCCCTTGTACTCAAAGGCCGGCATGCCCCACTTGATCGTCTCGCTGAGTTGCGGACAGGCGGCGTGGATGCGCCGCCGCAGCTCGATCAGGATCGGTTGCGCGAAGGGGCGGGCCTTGCGGATGTACTCGTCGACGCGCGGATCGAGCTGGGGCTCAGATGGCATTCAGGACCTCGTCAGCAGCGCGTTCGCCGGATTCCACGGCGCCCTCCATGTAGCCTTGGAAGTCGACGGAAGTGTGCTCTCCGGCGAAGTGCAGCGTGCCCTCGGCTTCACGCTCCACGCCGGCGAAGCTCGTGTACTGGCCGACCTTCCAGTAGCTGTACGAGCCGCGCTGCCACGGTGAGCCGGGCCAGTAGTCGATGCTTGCGACGCCGGCATGGCGGCTGGTGGCGCCCGGCAGCACGGGTTCAACCTGCCCCAGGAAACGCTGCGCGGCCGCCTGCGGCGTGAGGCCTGCCAATCCGGTGCCCAGCGAGCCGAGGAAGTTGTTGAGGATGCCGCGCGTGCCCGACTGCGCGCGGGTCTCCTCCCACGTGTTCTGGAAGCCGGTGTCGCCGAAGGTCTCTCCGTTGCAGCCCAGCGCATGCCAGAAGCGGTCGTTGAACTGCACGTGGAGCTTGGCGTTGGTGCCCATGCCCTGATTGTCGATCGCCACACGCTTGCGCGGCTGGAGATTGGCCTGCGAGAGATCCACGGAACTGCGCAGAACTGCGAAGGGCACGGTGAGGATGACGTGGTCGAAGAGCTGCTCGTGCGTGCCGCCCGCCGTGCTGAATGTCAGCCGCTGGCGTCCGTTGGGCAGGGTCCGGATCGCGGTCAGCTGGTGACCAAGCTGCAGCTGGTTCAGGAAAGGCTGGGCCAGCAGCTGCGTCACCTGCTCGTTGCCGCCGCGCACGCGGAAGCGCTCATCCGACTCACCGAACAGTGCAAAGTTGTTGGGCGTGGAACCGTACCCCAGCAGGTAGATGAGGTTGAGCGAGCTCTGCTGGCCGGCCGGCGCTCCATACTCGATGTCGTAGGCCACCGAGAGCAACTGGCCCAGCCGCGACTGCAGGCCGCCGGGCACGCGCAGCGCGATCCACTGGTCGATCGAGAGCTGATCGAGGGCGTAGCCGCTGCTGGTGTAGGAGTTGTAGAGCGTCGGGAACGGTGCATGCACCACATCCTGATGCAGCGCGGGGTACAAGGCGGCGAAATCCTGCTCCGCCTGCGCAAAGGTGTAGTTCTGGCCGCCGAAGATGCCCAGCGCCTGCGTGCCTGCGGGCTCGCTGGCGAGCAGATCATCGACGGAGAGACCCAGCTTGCGCACGAGCTTGCGCAGCTTGCGATGTCCGGTGTCGATCAATTCGCCGCCGCGCTCGACACGCTGAGCGCTGGCCGCGAACGTGGTGAAGTCCGTCGTGACGCGCCCGCCGGCGCGCGTGGAGGCCTCGAAGATCGTCGGGTTGACCCCGCGGTCTGCCAGCGTGCGCGCGGCCACCAGGCCCGCCAGTCCGGCGCCGACAACGGCCACGGATGCCTGACCGCCCGACGCTGCACGGCCACGCGCCGAGAGTGCGGCCAGGCCGATGGTCGCGGCGGTGCCCTGCAGCAGATGACGGCGCGAGATGCGCGTGCGGCGCTCGAGCGCAGCTTCCAGCGGAAGACCGTTGGCTCGGCAGGACTCAAAGCGCAGGGCCATCGAACGCAAGTGCGAAAGCAGGGGGGAGCGTGCCATGCGTTGATCCTATCAGCGCGGTCTGCGTCCGGGGGTGATCTACAGGCCGAACAGCTCGAGATCGAAGCTGAGATCGCTGCTCGCGGGGTCCACCTGATGCACTTCGACGCTGATCACGTTGGCGCCCGGCAGCAGCAGACGATGGTCGATCGTGGCGCCTGTCCAGCGCGACTCCTCGGCTCCCGATACGGAATAGCCGGCCTGAGTTCCGGATGTGATGCGACCCCGCGGCAGGAAGCGGCGGAACACGGGTGCGCCATTGAGATGGACCTGCACGCCATCGTCCGCGAGCAGCCGCAGATAGAGACTCTGCACCAGTGCGGGGTTGACCACGCTGAACGACTTGCGGAACCAGGTCGTGATGTGGTGATTGCCCGCCGGTCCCGATTGCACGAGCGTCGTCTCGTCACCGTCGCCGTATCCCAGCTGAGCCAGACCGCTGGCCCAGCTGGCATCCGCAAAGCCCGGCTGGGTCCAGCTCGCCGGGGGTGCGATGCCGTCATCCTTGTAGCGCCAGTCGCTCCCGCGCGGTATCAACGCCGTGCCGTAGAGGCTGCCGCGCAGCTCCAGGTCGAAGCTGATGTCGCTGCTTGTGGCGTTGACTTGATGGATCTCCACCGCCAGAAGGTTGGAACCTGCCTGCAGCAGCGAGAGCGGAACTGAGAACGGCGTCAGCGCACTCTCCGCGGCTCCGTTGACCGCCGCTAGAGCCGGCGTCGAATCCGTGACTGCGCCAGTCGGCAGGTTGCGGCGCGCGACCTCGACACCGTTGAGGTAGAGCACCATTCCATCGTCAATCCGAAGCAGTGCTTCGAGATCGGTGTAGAGCGCGGGATTCGCGACCAGGAAGCGTTTCCGGAACCAGGTCGTGATGTGGTGGTTGCCCGCCGGGCCGCTTTGCACCACGGTGGCCTCATCGCCATCCCCGTAGCCGAGCTCGCCGGGGCCGCTCGGCCAGCTGGAATCATCAAAGCTCGGCTGCATCCAGTCGGCGGCGGGCGCGACGCCGGTGTCGAGGTAGCGCCATGTCGACGCGAGAGGCACGATTGCCGCGCTGGGGGGCACGGGCATGTTCGGAAAGCGCACGCACTCGTCGATCACGGTGGAATGGGTGTCGAGCGCCTGCAGCAGCAGCGCATCCTGCGTGGCTTCCATCCACAGGGCGCCATGTCGCGCCGTATAGAGCGACTCGCTGCCCGCAATCGGATTAGGCGCGGCGTACAGCGGGGTGCCGCCGTGTCCCGTCGTGATGTAGGGGAGGCCGCCGCGCTGAATGCGCTCGTAGACATGGTCATGTCCCTGCAGCACCAGATCGGCACCCCAGGCGGCAAATGGCCACTGCAACTGGGCCTGCGAGCCGTGCGAGCCGGACGAGTAGGGCGGGTGGTGGAGAACCACCACGCAGAAGGGCGCATCGCTCGCGGCAAGCGCCGACTGCAGCCACTGGGCCTGGACCGAGGTCGAGGAATTGCCGTCGGGTTCGGCACTGTCGCTGTCGAGAACGAACAGGTGCACCGGCCCCAGACGCTGCTCGTAGTAGCGCTCGTTGCCCGGCAGCGTGAAGTAGTCGAGGTAGGGCTGGCCCGGCACGCTGCTGTACCAGTCGTGGTTGCCCATCGCGGGGAAGAAGCGGTTGCTCGCAGCTCCAGCTCCGAAGGTACCCGCGTAGTTGCCGATGTAGCGCGAGTAGAGCGCTCCGATGTTGGCATCGATCGTGCTCGCTTCGCCCAGAGGATAGTTGTTGTCGCCCACGGTCACGACCCACTGCGGGTCGAGGCCGTGCACGAGAGCCGCTACCTGGGCGGACTCGGCAGACCCGTTTCCAAAGTCGCCAATCACGGCGATGCGCACGCGCTCGGTCTGGATGCTCGCCGGCAACCCGCCGGGGGTGAGTGTCTGGCCCGCGATCGACTGGAACAGCAGCAGAGGAATCAGCACGAACCTCAGAATAGCGTGGAATCCCTTTCTCTGGGGAGGGCTACACTCGGGCCCCCCGTTTCGGCCGACATCTGGATGCCCCATGGACCTTCTCAAACAGTTCATCGACGTCTTTCTGCACCTCGACCAGCACCTCAACACGTGGGCCGCGGATCTGGGCCCGTGGCTCTATGTGGTGCTGTTCGCGATCATCTTCTGCGAGACGGCGCTGGTCGTGACGCCCGGCCTGCCGGGTGACTCGCTGCTGTTCGCGGTCGGAGCGCTGGCGGCAACGGAGGGTTCGCCGATCGGCGTGCACTCGATCGTGATCTTGCTGATCATCGCCGCGATCACCGGCGATGCGGTCAACTACTCGATCGGCAAGTACCTGGGGCCGAAGGTGTTTCGGTGGGAGCGCTCGCGATTGTTCAACCCCGAGCACCTCGTCAAGACGCAGGCCTTCTACGAGAAGTACGGTTGCAAGACGATCATCCTCGCACGCTACGTGCCCATCGTCAGAACCTTTGCGCCTTTCGTGGCAGGCATCGGCACGATGAGCTATCCGCGCTTTGCCATGTTCAACGTGATCGGCGGCATCGTCTGGGTCGCGGGCTTCGTCTACCTCGGTCACGCATTCGGGAACATGCCGGTGGTGAAGAAGAACTTCCAGTACGTGATCCTCGGCATCATCATCGTCTCGGTGCTGCCGATCGTGATCGAGTTCTGGCGCGCGCGTCGCAACCGCGTCGCCGGCGGCTGACTCGCGACTGCCCCAAAGCGCCGCGGCCGGCCCTGCTCTGCGCAGGACCGGCCGCGGTCAATTTCAGGATCAGGAGCCTGGATCAGCTCTTGATGCGCATGTTGTAGAAGGACCGGTAGACGAAGAAGTTTGCCGCCAGGAAGCAGCCCCCCGCGAGATAGCCGAGCACCGGCTGACCAGCGAGCGACAGCGCCAGTTCGACGGCCAGAAGGCCGAAGAGCGTGGTGAACTTGATCACAGGGTTGAGCGCCACCGAGCTGGTGTCCTTGATCGGGTCGCCGACAGTGTCGCCGACCTCCGTCGCCGCGTGCAGTGGCGTGTTCTTCGCCTTGAG